>CADBTV010000107.1 GCA_902797655.1 uncultured Ruminococcus sp. | reverse complement strand
TACCGACGCGATGGTAGTAGGCTTTGTAAATGCAGGACTTATGGATATATACCAGAGTATCGGCATTCTCTTTGGTTCCAAAATCGGTACCACGGCTACCTCGCTTTTGCTTTCATTCGACATCAAGGCGATTGTGCCGATCTTCGCCTTTGCCGGCGCGTGTGTAATCACATTTGCCAAGAAGAACAATTACCGCTACTACGGACAGATTGCCGCCGGCTTCGGCATACTCTTTATGGGTATGACTATGATGAGCGACAACTTCGATTTTCTCAAGGAGTCCGACATCTTTGCCAATACGGTCTCGACCCTTGCGAATCCGTTCCTCGGATTATTTGTCGGTATGATTTTTACCGGAATTATCCAGAGCTCGTCGGCTTCGGTCGGTATTTTGATGGCTCTCGGTATGAGCGGAGTTGTTGACCTTGACCAGTGCATTTACATCATCTTCGGTATGAACGTCGGCGCGTGCGTGCCTGTATTCCTTTCGGCTGCCGGAGCTAACCGAGAATCCAAGCAGGTTGCGCTCTCAAACTTTTTAACAAGCTTGCTTGCGGCGCTGCTGTTCTCGTTTGTTGTACTCGGAATGGATGTTGCCGGTGCTCCGCTCGCGGGTCTCGTTAAGTCGGTGCCGTTCCTCAGGGGCAGTACTGCGGCGCAGATTTCGGCAGTGCATATCGCGTTCAACGTCGCGAGGACGATTATCTTCCTTCCGCTCTCAAACCTGATTATCAAGCTCACGAAGCTCATCCTCCCCGACAAGTCGGACGAGGACGACGAGATTACGGTATTCCTCGATTCCCGTATTCTTACTACCCCTCCAGTTGCTGTTCAGCAGACTGAGAAGGAGTGCGCAAGACTCGCCGGACTCGCGAGAGACAGCTTTGATTTGGCGATGGAGGCACTGCTTGACGGAGACACCAAGGCGTTCGCTAAGATAGAAGAAAACGAAAAAACCGTTGACAAGCTTACCCACGGTATCACAAAGTACATTGTCAAGATTAACGGTCTCGACATTATCGACTACGACCGTAAGGTTATGGGCGCGATGTACAACGCGATTCAGGACCTTGAGCGTATCGGCGACAGAAGCGAAAACATTGCCGAGGAAGCCGACAAGATTATCAAGGGCGAGGCTACGTTCAGCGATAAAGCTCTCAAAGAGCTGCGCACGCTGTGCGAGGTTGTCAGCCAGATACTCGACGACAGCTTCTATATGTTCACTAACCAAAGCAAGGACCCCAACCTCACCGAGGCTGTGCTCCAGGCTGAGGATCAGATTGACGAGTACACCGAGCTGTTCCGTCAGAACCACGTTGCGCGACTCTCCAAGGGCGAATGTAACGCCGAGGCAGGAGCTGTGTTTATTGAGCTTCTGACAAATCTGGAGCGTATCGGAGACCACGCCGTTACGGTTGCGTTCTGTATTCCGTATAAAAACCAGAGCGCCGTTCCGCAGCAGAACAGTAATAATTGAGAATTGAGAATTGAGAATTGAGAATTAATTGATAATTGATAATGGATAATTGATAATGATGGTCGGGCAGACAGCGGCTTCTGTGTGAAGCGTTTGTCTCCCGACCGTTTTAATATTTCGCTTGCGCGAAGCGCATATAGTCAATTGAAAATTGAAAAATGAAAATTGAAAATTATTGGTTAATCTAGTGAAGAGTGTGGAACGAAGAGTGAAGAGTGAAGAGTGAAGAGTGAAGAACGAAGAGTGAAGAATGATGAATGATGAATGAAGAATTAATTATTAATAATTCGGTCGGGCAGAGAAGGCTAATTTACATCAACCTCTCTGCCCGTCATTCATTGTCAATTTTCAACTGTCAATTGTCAATTGAAAAAAGCCTTACGCTCCTGATACATCAAAGTATCTGTCGGGAACATAAGGCTAAGCTTACATAAACGTCTGCTCGAAATAAAAAAACCGCCGTTCCCGAAAGATGAGAAGTCTTTGTCGGGATACGACGGTAATTAATAAATAAACCTATCTACTCGAGATAAAATTATTCTTCGAAGAATTTTTCGTGAATAGCGGTGACTGCGCGGTCGGCGTCCTTCTTGTTGATGAGAACAGAAACCTTAATCTCAGAGGTTGCGATCATCTGGATGTTAATCTGAGCGTCATAGAGTGCCTCAAACATCTTTGTCGCAACGCCTGCGTGGCTCTCCATACCTGCGCCGACGATTGAAATTTTGGCAACGTCGGTGTTTGTGATGAGGTCCTTGGCGCCGATATTCTCGACGTACTCCTGCAGGCAGTCCTTAACGTCGTCAACCTTGTCGGCAGGAATAGTGAAGGAGATGTCCTTCTTGCCGTCGCGTCCGATTGACTGGAGAATAATGTCTACGTTGACGTTCTTTGCCGAAATTTTCGAGAACATCTTGAACGCAAAGCCCGGCTCGTCCGGAACTCCGATTACCGATACACGCGCTACGTCTGTGTCTTTAGCGACACCGCTGATTAACATTTTCTCCATTTTGCTTTTCTCCTTTACAATTGTGCCCGGAGCTCTGACTAAGCTTGACAGAACCTCGAGTTCGATATTATATTTCTTTGCCATTTCAACCGAGCGGTTGTTGAGTACCTGCGCGCCGAGAGTCGCAAGCTCGAGCATCTCGTCGTAGGAGATGTCCCGAAGCTTTCTCGCGTTGGCGACGAGCCTCGGGTCGGCAGTGTAAACACCCTCGACATCGGTGTAAATCTGGCACAAATCCGCGTGCATAGCTGCCGCGATTGCTACCGCAGAGGTGTCCGAGCCTCCGCGACCGAGTGTAGTTACGTCGTCATAACGTGAGATTCCCTGGAATCCTGCAACTACTACGATACGCTTTTTGTCGAGCTCCTTGCGGATACGGTTTGGAACAACGCGCCTGATACGCGCGCTGGTGTGGGCTGAGCTGGTCTGGAAGCCTGCCTGCCAGCCGAGAAGTGATACTACCGGGAAGCCGAGCTTCTCGATTGCCATTGCGAGCAGAGAGATGCTGATCTGCTCGCCTGCCGCTACGAGCATATCGCGCTCGCGCTTTGAGGCGTTAGGGTTGATTTCCTGCCCCTTTGCGATGAGTTCGTCGGTAGTGTCGCCCTGCGCCGATACAACAACAACTACGTCGTTGCCCTGCGTGTAGGTGTCGGTTACGATTTTGGCAACGTTGAACACGCGCTCAGCGTTGGCAACCGAGCTGCCGCCGAATTTCTGAACAATTAAACTCATTTGTGATTACTCCTTTTTACCTAACTATCTATTACAGATTACCTACTCTGATAGATGAAAGAACATAAGAATTTTTGAGAGCTGAGAGCTTCTCCCTGATTTCTCCGATTGTAAACTCACCCGTTACAACTGCGAATTCGTCCTGAGGCTCGTTTGGAATCGAGAGAGTTACAACCTCGCCGAACAGCTCCTTAATCTCAGCGAGAGAGCTGTTTTTGTCGGAGCTTGACAGTCTGAGGTAAACGGCTGTCCTTGATTCATTATATGGCAGAACGTTCTCGTTGTTGCTGTCAGCCCAGAAGAGGTACTTTCTGGCTTTGAGGTGCTTGCAGCAGTCGATAACATCCGCGACAACAGCGGAGGCGGTCGGCATTGAGCCGGCTCCCTTGCCGTAGAACACAACGTCGTCGGTGCAGTCTCCGCGAACCATAATGCCGTTGAACTCGTTGTCGATATTCGCGAGCTGGCTCTTGCGGTTAATAATCATCGGAGCGACGAAGATGTCGAGCTTGCCGTCCTCGAGGAACTTAACGTCGCCGATAAGCTTGATTATGCTGTTGTAGGAAGCGGCGTATTTTACGTCATTGAGGGTGATTTTGGTGATACCCTCGGTATGTATATTGTCGGGATAAACGTGCTTGCCAGACGCGAGAGAAGCGAGAATACAAATCTTGCGGCAAGCGTCGTGACCCTCAACGTCAGCCTCGGGATTGCGCTCAGCAAAGCCGAGCTCCTGAGCGAGCTTGAGGGCTTTTTCGAACTCCATACCGTCGTTGATCATCTTGGTGAGGATGAAGTTGGTTGTGCCGTTGAGAATACCGGCAACCTCGTGGACGTTGTTAGCCACAAGACACTGGCTCATCGGGCGGAGAATCGGGATTCCGCCGCCAACAGAAGCCTCAAAGAGGTAGTTCGCGTTCTGTTCCTTTGCGATTGCGAGCAGCTCCGCGCCGTGAGTGGCAACGAGCTCCTTGTTGGAGGTTACTACGCTTTTGCCTGCCTTGAGCAGAGCCTTTGTGTAGTCATAAGCCGGGTGGATTCCGCCCATAACTTCGGCTACAACGCGGATTTCAACGTCGTTCAAAATCTCGTCAAAGTCCTTGGTGAACCTGTCGGCGAGAGGAGAGTCCGGAAACTCCCTGAGATCGAGTATCTTTTTGATATAAACTTCTTCTCCGATTGCGGAGTAGAGCTTCTTTTTGTGGGTTGTGATGATTTCGGCAACGCCGGAACCAACCACTCCGTGACCCATAATTGCTACCTGTATCATTATATCCATCCTTTCGGAAAATTTCCCTTATTCTTCGCTGTCGTCAGCGTTGTTTTCCTGCGCGCTTTCGGCGCCGCCGTCGTCGGAGTCAGCGTTTTCATCCTCGGCTGAGGATTCGGAATCGGCTGCCGACTCTGATTTTGACTTTGAGCTCGACGCGCTTGAGCTTGACGATGAGCTTGCGGAGGATGAGGAGGAAGAATCGTCGTCATCGTCATCGTAATCGTAGTTGTAATTGTAGTTGTAGTTGTTAATTGTAGTCGTCGTCATCGCCGTAATAATCGACGCTGCCGCCGCTTCCGTCGGGCATATTGTCCTCGGTGTAGTAGCCGACGTACCTGCCCTCTGTCGGGTTGCCGATGTTGTAAAGCGAGCCGCCGCCGGAGCTGTAGTTAGCTTCGATAATCGTCTTGGGCATTGCGTACTCCTTGTGCTTTTTGTCCTGGAGATAATAGCCCATTACGTCGCTGAACATCGTGGTCGCGGTGCGCTGACCTGTGATTGAGATTGTACGCGGATTGTCAAAGCCTGTCCATATCGCGAGCGAGCAATACGGGCTGATTCCGCAGAACCAGGAGTCCTTGTCGGAGTCGGTTGTACCGGTCTTGCCGCAGATGTCCCATCCGTCAACACGGGCGTAAGCCGCGTTTGTGTGAGCGCTGTAGGTGATGTTGTAGTGGAGCAGGCGGTTCATAATGTACGCGGTAGACGGCGAGTAGCTTTCCTTTGGAATAGCGTCGCGGTTGTCGATGATAACGTTGCCGTCCGCGTCGGTTACGTAGTAGTAGGTGTAGGGCTTAAAGTATTTTCCGCCGTTGCCCATATAGGTGAAGGTTGCAGCCATCTCGCGGACTGTAACTCCTCCGGTAAGACCTCCGATGGAGAGTCCGCCGGTGTTGTCCTTGTCGGCTTCCTTCAGGTGTTCAAAGCCCTGCAGGGTAACGACCTGATTGTACGCATTTTCCGGAGCGATCATATTCATAACCTGGGCGGCTGTTGCGTTTGCCGACCATTCGATTGCGTCAGGAAGGAGCATATTGCCCTTGTAGCTGTGGTACCAGTTGTTAGGACCGGCTACGTACTGACCGTTGACGACCTTGTACTTTGGGAGCGCCTCGTCCTTAACGACTGAGCTGTAGTAGAGCTTCTTTTTCTCGATAGCGTAGGGATAAACAACGACCGGCTTGATTGAGGAACCCGGCTGGAGGACTGAGTCCGTCGCTCTGTCAAAGAGCAGGTTTCCGGTTTTTTCCTGGGACGAGCCTGTGGTCGCGATAATCGCGCCGTTCATATCTATCATAGTTGCGGCGCACTGCATTCCCTTGTCGTAGGTTGTGTTTATGTTGAGCGCGGCGTTTTCGAGGTAGCTCTGCGCCTTTTTGTCCATAGCGCAGTAGATTTTCAGACCCTCGGAGAAAATCTTCTCCGACGCGGCTTTTTCGCTTATATTATAGTATTGGGCGAGGTCCTTCTGCAAATCCTTTTGCAGCTCGTCGAGGTACCAGTTCTGTACCTTTTTGCTCATATTGGCGCGGTTGCTCTTTTTGAAGCCGATGAACGTCATAGTCTCGGATTCCTTGAGCGCTTCCTTGTACTGGTCCTGAGTGATTTTCTGCTGGTCTACCATTTCTCTGAGAACAAGCTCGCGTCTTTCCTTGTTGTGCTGCGGATGAACCAGAGGGTTGAATCGGCTCGGGTTCTGGGTGATTCCGGCGATAGCCGCGCACTGAGCTATGGAGCATTTGTCGATGTTCTTTCCGAAGTAGAGGTTTGCTGCGGATTGAACGCCCTGGCAGTTGTTGCCGTAGTTAACGACGTTGAGGTAGGCTTCAAGGATTTCGTCCTTGGTGTACTCGGTCTCGAGCTTGAGCGCCTTTACAATCTCGCGGATTTTACGCGTAAGGCTAACCTCGTTGTCGTCGGAGATGTTCTTGATTAGCTGCTGAGTCAGGGTAGAACCGCCGTAGCTCGACTGACCGCTCGACAGGTTGAGCACAGCGCCGATAGTACGGTTGAGGTCAACTCCCTTGTGTTCGAGGAAACGCTTGTCCTCGATAGCGATCTGAGCGTCCTTCATATACTGGGGAATTTTGTTGAAGTCAACCCAAACTCTGTTCTCGGTTGAGTACAGCGACTGGTACTTCTTGAAATTGCCCTTTGAGTTCTTGACGTAGATGAAGCTTGTCTGGTTGAGCTGCTTAGCCTTGAGGTTGATTCCGGTATCCTCGGCTGCAATCCCGATTACATAAACGGAAAGCGAAATGCCGATGATAACTCCGGTCACAACAAAGACCATCAATATCGTGAATAAAACCCTTCCCAGTGCTTTGAAAAACCTCTTTGCTCCGCCGGCGGAGGCGTCAGTCTCGCCGATTGGAGCGGTGAATTTACTAATGTCTGTTTCACGCATAGGAAAAACTCCTTAAATCTAAATACTTACCCGCCGGAATCGCCCGGAGGGTGTTCAATTAAGCGCAATTACACAATATTCTCCGATAGTATAACATATTTCGGCGAATAAAGCAAGGTTTAAGGCGCAAAGATTATTACAATATTTAAATGTATTATGTATAATATACCCTGCGGCGTCAAAACTAACACAAAACACCAAGCGGGGGGATTATATGAAAAAACTGTTTTTTGCGACGGCAATACTGATTTACACGTTTTTTGTGACGGCGGTTGTGTTTGATAACGCGGCGCACAGCTCAAAGCAGAGCGTCCAGACAGTCAGAGCTGTTGAGGTGTATGAAACTACGCAGCCTCAAACCGAGGCGAAGTACATCGTTACTGCGCTTGACGGGCGCGTTGCGGTGAGCGAATCGGACTCCGGCAGGATAATCCGCAGGACGGATACGCAGGTTGCGCTCCTGCCCGAATCGGACAGAAAAAGACTGGAAAAGGGGATAAGAGTCAAAACCGAGCGTGAGCTCAGACAATTGCTGGAGGATATTTGCAGTTAATTGAAAATTGAAAAATGAAAATTGAAAATTAATTGATAATTGATAATTGATAATGGATAATGATGGTCGGGCAGCGGCTTCTGTGTGAAGCGTTCGTCTCCCGACCATATTAATATTTCGCTTGCGCGAAGCGCATAAAAATTCTGTCGGGCGGAGAAGTTGAATAATATATCAAACTATCTGCCCGACATTCATTGTCAATTTTCAACTGTCAATTGTCAATTGAATTTCAACTGTCAATTGTCAATTGTCAATTGCTAAATGAATAGCGTGCCTTTTCTTTACGCAACCCATTGACTATTTGCCGGAATTATAGTACAATATCTAGGAATGGAATTTAATATGTAGTATTGTGTTTAATTTGAGGTGATACATATGATTTCAACTGTAATTAATGAAGCTCTCGGAATCGAATATCCGATTTTTCAGGGCGGTATGGCTTGGGTAGCGGACGCTTCCCTTGCGGCAGGAGTCAGCAACGCCGGCGGACTCGGTCTTATCGCGGCGATGAACTCCAACGGCGAGCAGCTGCGCTCTGAGATTAAAAAGTGCAAGGAGCTTACCGACAAGCCCTTCGGCGTAAATATTATGCTTATGAGCCCGTTTGCGGACGAGGTTGCCGATGTTGTCGTCGAGGAAGGCGTCAAGGTGGTTACCACAGGAGCAGGAAATCCGGGTAAATATATGGAAAAATGGACAGAAGCCGGAATTAAGGTTATCCCGGTTGTTCCGTCCACAGCGCTCGCGAGAAGAATGGAGAAGCTCGGAGCCTTTGCCGTAATCGCCGAGGGCGGCGAGAGCGGCGGTCACGTCGGAGACCTTACGACTATGGCTCTGGTACCGCAGGTTGTTGACGCGGTGAGCATTCCGGTTATCGCGGCAGGCGGAATCGCCGACGGCAGACAGGTCGCGGCGTGCTTTATGCTCGGAGCGGTCGGCGTTCAGGTCGGCACACGTTTCCTCGTTGCCGAGGAATGTACAATCTCTCAGGAGTATAAAAACAAGATTTTAAAGGCTAAGGACATTGATACCGTCGTAACAGGTAAAAGACTCGGTCACCCTGTGCGCTGTATCAAGAGCAGCTACACAAGAGAGTATACAAAAATGGAGTACGACTCCACCTCCTACTCCGACGAGGAGCTCGAGGCAAAGGGAGCCGGCGTGCTTCGTCTCGCGGCTCGTGAAGGAGACGTCAAGAACGGCTGCGTGCTCGCAGGTCAGGTTGCTTCCATGGTAACAAAGGAAGAACCGGCTCGCGACATCATCGTGGATTTGTTCACTAAAGCGGAAGAAGTGTTAGGCGGTGCCGGAAAATGGGTAAAATAGCGTTAGTTTTTTCCGGCCAGGGCGCACAGTACCCGGGTATGGGCAAGGAGCTCTGCGAAAATTCCGCAGCGGCTAAGGCTGTGTTCGATATGGCGGACGGCGTTCGCCCCGGTACCTCAAAGCAGTGCTTCGAGGGTACAGCCGAGGAGCTCTCCGTAACGGTCAACACTCAGCCCTGCGTATTTGCGGTTGATTTGGCGGCAGCGAGAGCTGTACTTAAGAAGGGAATCAAGCCCGACTGCGCAGCAGGCTTTTCGCTCGGCGAGATTGCGGCTGTGGCTTTCTCCGGAATGCTCAGTGATGAAGAAGCCTTCAAGCTCGTGTGCAAGCGCGGCGAGCTGATGGATAAAGCGGCTAAGGAAAATCCCGGAGCTATGCTCGCGGTGATGAAGCTTCCTGCCGGTAAGATTGAGGAAATCTGCTCGAAATTCGAGAGTACATATCCCGTTAACTACAATAGTCCGGCGCAGACGGTCGTCGCTACCAAGGAGGAGAACGTTGACGCGTTAATCGACGCTTTTTCCGATGTAAAGGGCAGAGCCAAGCGCCTTGCGGTGAGCGGAGCGTTTCATTCTCCGTTTATGGCTGACGCGGCGGACGGACTTTATGAATATATGCAGGGCGTAAGCTTCGGCGAGCCCGAGCTCCCTGTTTACTCAAATTATACGGCTCAGCCGTACGAGGGTGATTTCAAACAGCTGATCAAGGCGCAGGTCGAGAATCCTGTCCGCTGGCAGACGATTGTGGAGAATATGGCGGCTGACGGCGTTGATACGATTATCGAGGTCGGCGTCGGCAAAACCCTCACCGGACTTATCAAGAGGATTAACTCCGACATCAAGGCGGTAAAGGTCGAGAATCTTTCTGACCTTGAGTCGCTTGAAGTTTAAGCAAAGGAGATTTGCGTTATGGATTTTACAGGTAAAACAGCGGTCATAACAGGCGGCTACAGCGGAATCGGCAGAGCTGTTTCCGAGAAGCTGGCGTCACTCGGCGCGGATATTGCGCTCGTCGGAATCGGCTCAGAGGATGACAAGAACGCGGCGCTTGAAGCTATTAAGGCTCTCGGAGTCAAGGTTCAGGCTTACGACTGCGACGTCAGCGACTTTGCAGCCGGCGAGGCTGTTATCAAGCAGGTAATCGCCGACTTCGGCAAGATTGATATTCTCGTCAACAACGCCGGAATCACGCGCGACAAGCTTATGCTCAATATGCCCGAGGAGGACTTTGACGCGGTTATCAACGTCAACCTCAAGGGTGCGTTCAATATGACAAAGCACGTCTACAAGCCGTTTATGCGCCAGCGCTCCGGCAGAATCGTCAACGTTGCGAGCATCGTCGGAATCAACGGCAACGCCGGTCAGGCTAACTACTCCGCCTCCAAGGCAGGCGTAATCGGCCTCACCAAGTCCGTAGCGCGCGAGCTCGCCGCAAGAGGAGTAACCTGCAACGCGGTTGCCCCCGGTTATATCGACACAGCTATGACTCAGGCGCTGTCCGATAAGGTCAAGGACGAGATTTCGGCTTCTATCCCGATGAAGCGCAGAGGACTGCCCGAGGACGTAGCTAATGTAATCACATTCCTTTGCAGCGATATGGCGTCGTACGTAACAGGCGAGGTTATCCGGGTTGACGGCGGAATCGCCATGTAGCGTTGCGACCGCCGCCTGTGGCGGATGAAGGGAGCATAAGCGCTCGGCAAAATAAGGAGTGTCGCGAGTCCGCTCCAAGGGCGAAGCGAGACGACTATATTTTGACGCGGACAGTTGCGTGAACGACTTAAATCTTCGCGGACAGTTGCGTGAACGACTTAAATCTTCGCGGACAGTTGCGTGAATGGCTTAATCTTCGCGTACAGTTGCTTAATGGTTAATCCGGAATTTCCGGTATTTCAGATGTAACACTAAGGAGAAAATATATGAGAAGAGTTGTTGTAACAGGACTCGGAGCCGTGACTCCGGTCGGTAACGACGTTCCCACAATGTGGAAAAATATGCTCGACGGCGTTTGCGGAATCGACAAGATTACAAAGTTCGACACCGAGAACCTCGCCGTTAAAATCGCCGGAGAGGTCAAGGACTTTGACCCCACCACGATTATCGAGAAGCGTGACGTGAGAAAAACCGATATGTACACTATCTTTGCTCTCGCGGCAGCCAAGGAAGCAGTCGAGGACAGCGGTATCATCGGCACAATCGACCCCAAGCGTCTCGGCTCGTACATAGGCGCCGGAATCGGCGGACTCTACACCTTCTACGAGAACGCTCAGGGAATGATTGAGAAAGGCCCCCGTAAGGTCAGCCCTCACTTTATTCCGAAAATGATTGGAAATATCGCGACCGGTCAGGTTGCTATCAAATACAACGCAAAGGGTCCGTCCCTTTCGACAATGTCTGCCTGCGCTTCGGGCTCCAACTCGGTCGGCGAAGCTTTCCACGCCGTTAAGGACGGCTACGCGGACGCTGTAATCGCCGGCGGCGCGGAGTGCGTGGTTCATCCGCTCACTATCGCCGGCTTCTCGAATATGAAGGCTCTCTCAACCACCGAGGACCCCAAGAAAGCCTCAATCCCGTTTGATATTAAGCGCAACGGCTTTGTTATGGGCGAGGGCGCAGGCGTGCTTATCCTCGAGGAATACGAGCACGCAAAGGCGCGCGGCGCTAAGATTTACGCTGAGATGATCGGCTACGGCAACACCTGCGACGCTTACCACGTCACAGCTCCGTCTCCTGACGGCGAGTGCCTTGCCGAGGCGATTCGCCTTTCCTTTGAGGAGGGTAACGTTACGGACGAGGACACAATCTACCTCAACGCGCACGGAACCTCAACTCCTATGAACGACAAAACCGAGACAATGGCGGTTAAATCCGCTCTCGGAGAAAAAGCTTACGACATAAGCATAAGCTCAACCAAATCTATGACAGGTCATATGTTCGGCGCGACAGGCGCGGTCGAAGCGATCGTGGCTGTGCTCGCCGTTAAGGACGGCAAGATCCCGCCGACAATCGGCACCGACGAGCCCGACCCCGAATGTGACCTTGACTATACTCTCGGCAAGGCGAAGGACAGAGACATCACCGTAGCCGCAAGCACAAACCTCGGCTTCGGCGGTCACGACACCTGCCTTGTATTCAGAAAATCGGAGGACTGAAATGATTGATATAGAGACCCTGAAAAAGTATATGAAGGTGCTCGAGGAGAGCTCCCTCGCGGAAATTGAAATCAGCGACGAGGAGGATTCGATCCGCCTCGCAAAGCCCACAGCGGATTCCCCGGTTGTGGCATTCTCGGGCGCTGCTCCTGCTCCGGCTGACGCACCTGCGGCTCCTGCAGCTCCTGCGGCGCAGGCTTCGGGAGTTACTATCGACAGCCCGATGGTCGGCGTGTTCTACGCCGCTCCGTCGCCTGAAAAACCGCCTTTCGTAAATGTCGGCGACAGCGTCCAGAAGGGCGACATAGTCTGCATTATCGAGGCTATGAAGATTATGAACGAGATTACCGCCGACAAGAGCGGCGTTATCGAAGAAATCCTCGTCAACAACGGCGACGTTGTAGAGTTTGACCAGCCGCTGTTCAGGATTGGATAAGGTGATATTATGCTGAATCAGGAACAAATTAAGGAAATCATCCCTCACCGCGACAATATGCTTCTTGTTCAGGAGGCAGAGGCGGTTGACGAGACTACCTCTCACGGTAAATACACAGTTAGCGGCGACGAGTTCTTCCTGAAGGGACACTTCCCGGGCAATCCGGTTGTGCCGGGCGTAATCCTCTGCGAGATGATGGCTCAGTCAAGCTGCGTTATGCTGGCTGATAAGTGCAAGGGCAAGACCCCGTACTTTACAAAAATGGACAACGTTAAATTCAAGGGTATGGTCAAGCCCGGCGATACTCTCGAAACCACCTGCACCCTTACACGCTCAAGGGGCAATTTCTACTTTATCAACGCCAAAGGCTACGTTGACGGCAAGCTTTGCGTGAGCGCCGACTTCAGCTTTGCGCTTGTTGACTAATTGATTGAGAAGAATCTGCTTTTCTTTTCACTCTCCAAAATTTTTTCGGAAGTGATTTATTAAATGTTTAGTAAAATTCTGGTCGCCAACCGAGGCGAAATTGCCGTTCGTATCATCCGCGCCTGCCGCGAGATGGGTATTGCCACGGTTGCGATTTATTCTACGGCTGACAGGGACGCAATGCACGTCCAGCTTGCCGACGAAAGCTACTGCGTAGGCGGCGCGAGGGTTGCCGAGAGCTACCTCAATATGCCGGCTATCCTTACTGCCGCTGTCGAAAGCGGAGCCCAGGCGATTCACCCGGGCTACGGACTTTTGTCCGAGAACGCAAAGTTCGTCAAGCTCTGCGAGGAGTGCAATATTGAGTTTATCGGGCCTACCTCCGAGATGATTAACCTGCTCGGCGACAAGGATATGGCGCGCAAAACTATGCGCGGCGCAGGAGTTCCGGTTACTCCGGGTACCGATGTGCTCGAGGACGTAGAAAGCGCAAAGGCGCTCGCCGGGGAAGTGGGTTATCCGCTGTTGATTAAAGCCCGTTCGGGCGGCGGCGGCAGAGGAATCCGGCTCGTCAGCACCGCAGAAGAATTTGAGAACGCTTACAACAGCGCTTACGCCGAGGCGGAGTCCGCGTTCGGCGACGGCGCGCTTTACATAGAAAAATTCCTCAAGCCCGTCAAGCATATCGAAATGCAGCTGCTCTGCGACAAGCACGGCAACGCGATTTGCTTAGGCGAGAGGGAGTGCTCTGTTCAAAGACACAACCAGAAGCTCATTGAGGAAAGTCCGTCTCCGTCTATCAGCGAGGAAACGCGCAAGGCGATGATTGACGCGGCTGTTAAGGCGGCTCACGCCGTTAACTACAACTCCGTAGGTACTGTTGAGTTCCTTTACGACAAGGACGGCAACTTCTACTTTATGGAGATGAACACAAGACTCCAGGTTGAGCACGGAGTCACCGAGATGGTAACCGGTATGGACATTGTTCAGTGGCAGATTCGTGTAGCCGCCGGCGCAAAGCTCAACCGTACTCAGGATCAGGTCTATTTCCACGGACACGCGATCGAGTGCCGTATCAACGCCGAGGATCCCGACAACAACTACCGCCCAAGCTGCGGCAGAATTACAGGTCTCCACGTTCCGGGCGGTTCGTTCGTAAGATTCGACACAGCCTTGTATCAGGATTATATGATTCCGCCGTTCTACGATTCGATGATCGGCAAGGTGATCGTACAGGGAAGAACCAGAGAGCTCGCCGTCAGAAAGATGAAAATGGCTCTCTCCGAGCTTTCGATTAAGGGAGTTACCGTCAACCGCGATTTGATGGTTGACATTCTCTCCGAGGAGGAGTTCCTCGACGGAAGCTACACCACTGATTTTATGGAAGATTTTGAAAAACGCAGGAAGCGTTGAGGTGACTAAATGGATTTATTCGCATTTATAAAACCTAAAAATGAACTTGAACAGCAGGGCGAGGAGCCGGTTACAAAAAAGCGGACTCCCTACGTTCCCGATGAAATGTGGACTAAATGCCCCGAATGCGGAACCCTGCTTTTGACTACCGATATTGAGGAAAACCTCCAGGTTTGCTCAAAGTGTAACCACCACTTTCGCCTCAGCGCGCGCAAGAGGATTGAAATTATTGCCGACAAGGACAGCTTTGTCGAGATGGACAGCGAGTTTATGAGCACCAACATCATCGACTTTCCGGGCTATGACGATAAGCTCAAAAAGGGCAGAGAAAAGAGCGGCGAGAACGAGAGCGTAATTTGCGGCGAGTGCTTAATCCGCGGAATCAAGACCGTCATCATCAGTATGAACGCCGAGTTTATGATGGGCTCTATGGGCACTGTTACGGGCGACAAAATCACCCGTGCCTTTGAATACGCTACCGAAAAGGGACTGCCGGTCGTCGCGTTTACCGTATCCGGCGGCGCGAGAATGCAGGAGGGTATCCTCTCGCTTATGCAGATGGCAAAGACCTCCGGCGCTGTAAAGCAGCACAGCGACGCAGGACTCTTATATATCACAGTTTTGACCGACCCGACCTCGGGCGGAGTTACAGCCTCCTTTGCTATGGAGGGAGATATTATCCTCGCCGAGCCCAAGGCGCTCATCGCCTTTGCCGGTCCGAGGGTAATCGAGCAGACTATCCGCCAAAAGCTCCCCAGAGATTTCCAGACCGCGGAGTTTTTGCAGGATAAGGGCTTTGTAGATAAGGTCGTTGACCGCCGTTACCTCAAGGATACAATCGGTCATCTGCTCAAAATTCACAACTATGAGGAGGTGGAGCCTGATGAGCGCGTATGATAAGGTGCTTGCCGCGCGCAGCACAAAAAAGCCGACCTCAATGGACTACATCCACAACCTCTTTGGCGATACCTTCATCGAGCTCCACGGCGACCGTAACTTTGCCGACGACAAGGCTATGGTCGGCGGAGTCGGAATGCTCAACGATATTCCGGTGACTGTTATCGGACTTGAAAAGGGAAGGAACACCTTTGAGCGTATGGAGCGCAACTTCGGCGCGGCTCATCCGGAGGGCTACCGAAAGGCTCTAAGGCTGATGAAGCAGGCTGAAAAGTTCCACCGCCCTGTCCTCTGCTTTGTTGATACAAGCGGAGCTTTCTGCGGAATCGGAGCCGAGGAACGCGGCCAGGGACACGCAATCGCAACCAACCTTATGGAGATGATGGCTCTGAAAACTCCGGTGCTTTCAATTTTCATCGGAGAGGGCGGCTCCGGCGGAGCAATCGCGCTCGCGGTTGCCGACGAGGTCTGGATGATGGAAAACGCCGTCTACTCCGTAATCTCGCCTGAGGGCTGCGCGAGCATACTCTGGAAGGACAGCTCCAAGGCTGCGGAAGCCGCGGAGTGCCTGAAGATGACCGCTAAGGACCTCTTTGAGCTCGGAGTAATCGAACGTATTCTGCGCGAGCCCGAAGCAGGTAATCAGAAAATGTTCGAGAGCTTGAAGCTCCTCATCTGCCGTACATTTGAGAAAAACCTCTCGATTCCGGGCGACGAGCTAGCTCAGATGCGCTACAAAAGATTCAGAAAAATCGGCGCGCAGGAGTAAAAAACGGTATAAAAAACAACACCTCAACCTATACTAGGGTTGAGGTGATTTTTATGTTTGAGGATTTTCCGAAAGCTTTTTCCGGCGTGTTGAAGGAGAACTTCTGCGCGATGAAGTACGTCTCCGGACTCTCCGACAAAAAGCGCAAAAAGCTCGTCAGCGACGTCGAGAAGATGAACGACGAGGAAATGCGCAAGTGCGTCGGTGAGCTCGCTAAGCGAATGTTCTGAACAGCTTTACGTAAACAGCCGGAAGCAGCGCCGCGATTCCGACAACCGCGCTCAGTCGTCCGAAAAAGATTGACAGCGCGCACGCAGCCGCGACTCCGACTTGAAAGTACAGCAGCGTAAGTCCGAACACTCTCGTCTTTGAGAGCCTGCTTTTGTCTTTGTCTATAGCGTACTGCACCAGCGAGGTTGAGAACTGGCGGAAGTTGTTGCTGCTGAAAATCGTTGAGCAGGAGTAGCCGTCGATGTACTCGAACGTAGTCCACTGGAACGCCGTCGCGAAGAATATCGGGTATAGGCTGATAAGCGGCGAGACCGACTCCGGAAGGCACATAAGCACAACGAACGCCGCTGCGTCAATCGCGAAGCTGAGCTCCTCGGTGCGGCGTTTGATAAGCTTAGGCAAAACCGCCGCCAGCGCAAACCCGAAAAAGTACAGCAGAGCCGCCAGAAACCTGAGCAGCAGTACCCCGGGCTCGCCCTGCACAAGACTCTTGACGAACATCAAGAGGTTCAGAGTCTGCGCGTTGCCGAATACTTCGCCGAGGTTGCACACCGCAAACCCGCCGAATATTCCGCCCACCAGCGCCATATTGTAATGTAAAAAGTTTTGTTGTTTCATTTTCATTCCACCAAGCCTCCCGTGAGGCTTTTTCTTTTGCCTTTTATTATACTACAAAATTCACACTTAGGCAAATATTTATCGTAAAACAATAAAAAATTATTGACATTTGGAAAAACAAGTGCTATAATCTTGCCAAAAGGAGTGATAGAAATGTCAAATTCAAGGATAACAAAATCGCTAAAGACCATCATTATACTTATGGGGCTGCTCGGCTTGGGCGCGTACGGCGTTGTTGTGCCGTGGGCTCTCGCGACGTTCGTCGAGCAGTACCCCGAGTTTTCGTATTACTATACACCGTGGCTTATTTTCATTCTGCTCACCGCTGTGCCGCTTTACGCAATTCTTGTTTTGGGCTGGAGTATATCAACCGAAATCGGCAGGGATAATTCCTTCACCGAGAAGAACGCCAAAAGCCTGAAATTCTGCGCTTACTTCCTCGCCGGAGACGCCGCGTTTTTTCTGCTCGGCAACGTTGTATTCTGGCTTCTTAACCTGAATCATCCCGGGGTTGTGGCTGCTTCCTGCGTGTTTAGCTCGTTCGTGATTATGATAGCCGCGGCGGTCAGGCTGCTCGCGCACCTCGTCAGCAAGGCAAGCGCGATCAGAGAAGAAAACGAGGCGTTCATATGATAGTAATAAACATTGACGTAATGCTCGCCAAGCGGAAAATGAGCGTAACCGAGCTCTCGGAAAGAGTCGGAATCACGATTGCAAATATGTCAGTACTCAAAAACGGCAGGGCAAAGGGTATCAAATTTCAGACGCTTGAAAAAATCTGTAAGGCTCTCGACTGCCAGCCCGGGGATATTCTGGAATACCGGGAGGATTAGGATGAAACAGATGAAAATCTCTGTTATAATCAGCCTTTGTATGGTTTTCATATTTGTATTATGCGGATGCTCGATTATGAAAACGGACATGGATACATATTCAAAAATGGCAGCGAATGACTCCGTAATGCCTGCCGTCGAGGATTTGGGAGAGTATGAAAGTGTGCAATTTAAGTATTATTTCCACGATATGTGCATAATATTCCATTCCGAATCATATATAGTTGTCGCGGAATACAGTGATAACTTTGCGGAAAAGAAGGTTTTGGTTGAAAGTGAGTATACATTTCAGGAGGGAATTATAGAACTTGAATATTCCGATGTTAAGCTGAAGCCAAGCTTTACTCTGGACGGCTTTGATTTCAGAGTATTATCTGAGAGTTA
>CADBTV010000106.1 GCA_902797655.1 uncultured Ruminococcus sp. | reverse complement strand
GTTACCGTGGGCGGATAAGGCGTAAATGGCAATTAAGCCATCGCTCGTGCGCACGCAGTGCGCAACTGAGCGGGCAATATCAATTTGGATTAGTGTGAACTTTCACACTAACATCCTTTCTGATTATTTAGTAAAGCATTATAAATGTGATAGTCCTCATCCTTGAATACGTTGAAGATTACCTTTATATCGCTGTTTGTATTTTCTTTGTACTCGCGTACTGTGCTGATGGCAATTTCTGCCGCTTCTCTCTGCGGAAATCCGAAAACACCCGTCGAAATGCAGCAGAACGCAATACTATCAATGTTGTTTTCCTCCGCGATTTTCAGACAGGAGACGTAACAGCTCCTGAGCAGCTCGCAGTCGTCGTCGGTCAGCATACCGTTCACAATCGGTCCGACTGTGTGGATAACATACCCACAGGGCAGGTTGTAAGCAGGGGTTATCTTTGCGGAGCCTGTCGGCTCGGGATAGCCCTGCTTTTTCATAAGCTCTGAGCAACGGGCGCGGAGCTGAATCCCCGAGTAGGTGTGGATGCAGTTGTCGATGCAGTTGTGCATCGGCTGAAAGCAGCCGAGCATCTGCGAATTTGCCGCGTTGACAATCGCGCCGCATTCAAGGGTCGTGATGTCGCCCTGCCAAAGATAAATTCCGTCCCCGGCAGGGGAGAGGGCGCTAAGCTTTGTAACGCCCTTTTCCTCAATCGCCCGAGCGAGATATTCGTCCTGAATTTTCAAGAACTCCTCGCTCACCGGCGCCGGCATTCGTATATTCATCAGCGAGCGCAGCAGGCTTTTTTGTCCGTTGGAATCGGACGGAATCGCAATATCCCTGAACCGCGCGCTTTCGCCGAGTAAATTTTGAATCAGAAAAATTCGTCTTTCGTTTTGAGTCATAGCTTACTTAAAGTATTCTACACCGCTCTCGAAAATGAGCTGGTCTTTGTTAAACGGAACGTTGGAGTAGAGGTTCTTGCCCTTGCGCTCGGAGTGCCCCATCTTGCCGAGGATTCTGCCGTCGGGGCTTGTGATACCCTCAATCGCGCAGATTGAGCCGTTGACGTTGTAGGCAATGTCGTCGCTCGGGTTTCCGCCGAGGTCAACGTACTGAGTAGCAATCTGGCCGTTTTCAGCGAGCCTGCGGACGGTTTCCTCGTCAGCCATAAATCTGCCCTCGCCGTGAGATACCGGAACGGCAAAAACATCGCCGGCGTTGATTTTGGAGAACCACGGCGACTTGACAGAGGTGACTCGGGTGTACGCCATATGCGAGATATGACGGCCGACGGTGTTGAAGGTGAGAGTCGGGTCGGTGGGCTTGATGTCGCGGATTTCGCCGTAGGGAACGAGTCCGAGCTTAATCAGGGCCTGGAATCCGTTGCAGATACCGAGCATAAGTCCGTCGCGGTTTTTGAGCAGATTCTCAACAGCCTCCCTGACCTTGGGGTTGCGGAAGGTTGTCGCGATGAACTTTCCGGAGCCGTCGGGCTCGTCGCCGCCTGAGAAGCCGCCCGGGAACATAATCATCTGTGAGCGGTTGATGATTTCGGTCATCTTGTTGATTGTGTCCTCGATGTCGGAGGGCTTCAGGTTCTTGACAATAAGCAGCTCGGCGTTTGCGCCGGCTTTCTCAAACGCTCTCGCGGTGTCAACCTCGCAGTTTGTGCCCGGGAATACAGGGATGAAAACTGTCGGCTTTGCGGTCTTTATCGCAGGCGCTTGTGTATTTCTTTCTGTATATAATTTTGCGTCAACTGTAATTTTTGGGCATTCCGCTTTTGTTGGGAATACTTTTTCGAGCGGCTGAGTCCACTCAGCGCGGATTTCAGCAATCTCAACCGTTTCGCCGTTGACTGTAAGCTTCGCGTCATCTGTTACCTCACCGAGAAGATAGCTCGTTGTGCTCTCGTCGAGTTTTGCGCCGTCTGCGACTTCGATAATCATAGAGCCCGAGAGCGGAGCAAAAAGCTCGTCGTTAGTGAGCTGCTTCTCAAATTTGAATCCAAAGTTATTGCCGAAGCAAGCCTTGCACACGCTTGCCGCCGCGCCGCCTTCCTTGACAACCGAGGCTGAGAGCACCTTGCCCTCGTCCATCAGCGCGTAAACGGCGTTGTACATATTTTTGAGCTCGTCCCACTTAGGCATAAGGGTCGCCTTGTCCTCGGGAACGGGTACGTAGTAAACCTTTGAGCCGGGCTTTTTGAACTCGGCGGAGATTGTCTTGCTCGCCTTGGTCATCGCTACGGCAAAGGATACGAGAGTCGGCGGAACGTCGATTGTCTCAAAGGTGCCGCTCATACTGTCCTTGCCGCCGATTGACGGGATACCGAGGTTGAGCTGAGCCTCCATAGCTCCGAGCAGAGCCGCCGCCGGCTTGCCCCAGCGCTCGGGCTTGTCCATAAGACGCTCGAAATACTCCTGGAAGGTGAGCCTTGCCTTTAGCGGATACGCTCCGATTGCGAGCAGCTTGGAGAGCGATTCAACAACGGCGTAAGCCGAGCCGTGGAACGGGCTCCAGTGCGATACGCCCGGGATAAATCCGTAGCTCATCGCGGTTGCGTCGTCGGTCTCGCCCTTGAGGAGCGGAATCTTCGCCGCCATAGCTTCCTGCGGAGTGAGCTGAGTTTTGCCGCCGAACGGCATAATTACAGTGCCGGCTCCGATTGAAGCGTCGAATCTCTCGGAGAGTCCGATTTGCGAGCAAACCTCGAGACGCGCCATGTTCTTCTTGACAGCTTGCGCCGCGCCGAGGTTTTTGAGCGATTCCGGACAGGAATTTCTGTAGCAGTTTTTCTCGTCGGGGGCGGTGATGTACGCCTGAGATACCTGAGTAACGCCGTTGGTGTTGAGGAACTCGCGCGAAATATCTACGATTGTGTCGCCGCGCCAGCTCATTGTCAGACGCGGACTCTCGGTAACAACCGCAACAGCGGTAGCTTCGAGGTTCTCGGTCTGCGAAAGCTCGATGAACTTCTCAACGTCGTTCTTGTCGAGCACAACAGCCATACGCTCCTGGCTCTCGGAGATTGCGAGCTCGGTGCCGTCGAGTCCCTCGTACTTCTTTGTCACCTTGTCGAGATCAACGGTGAGTCCGTCGGCGAGCTCGCCGATTGCTACGCACACGCCGCCCGCGCCAAAGTCGTTGCAGCGTTTTATCATCTTAGCAACCTCGGGGTTGCGGAAAAGTCTCTGAATTTTTCTTTCTGTAGGGGGGTTGCCCTTCTGAACCTCTGCTCCGCAGGTTTCGATTGAGCTTGTGGTGTGAGCCTTTGAGGAGCCTGTCGCGCCGCCGCAGCCGTCGCGTCCGGTGCGTCCGCCGAGGAGCACGATTACGTCGTCGGGAGCCGGAACCTCGCGGATTACGTTCTCCTTGGGAGAAGCTCCGATTACCGCGCCGATTTCCATACGCTTAGCCACGTAGCCCTGATCGTACAGCTCGACTACCTGACCTGTCGCGAGACCGATCTGGTTGCCGTATGAGGAGTAGCCCTGAGCCGCGCCTGTGGTGATTTTGCGGCTTGGGAGCTTGCCCTCCATAGTGTCCTTAAACGGGATTGTCGGGTCGCCGGAGCCGGTTACGCGCATCGCCTGGTAGATGTACGCTCTGCCTGAGAGCGGGTCGCGGATTGCGCCGCCGAGACAGGTCGCCGCGCCGCCGAAGGGCTCAATTTCCGTGGGGTGGTTATGGGTCTCGTTCTTGAACTGCAGAAGCCATTTCTCCACTTGACCATCCACATCCACATCGATGAAGATAGAGCAGGCGTTGTTCTCCTCGCTCACTTCGAGGTCGTCCAGCAGACCTTTCTTTTTGAGG
>CADBTV010000105.1 GCA_902797655.1 uncultured Ruminococcus sp. | reverse complement strand
GGCAAGGTAACTTACAAGAAGCTCAACGGCGCAACCCGGCTCAAGCTTAACAGCAAAACAGGCAAGATAACCGTTAAAAAGGGAACCAAGAAAGGTACCTACAAGATAAAGGTCAAGATTACAGTCAAGGGTAATTCCAAGTATCAATCCAAGACGATTACCAAGACTATAAGGATTAGAGTTAAGTAATCGAATCATTAGTTAAACCCTCCCTGCATATATTTGTATGAATATATGCAGGGGGTATTTTTATGCTTACAGCACTCACAATAAACAACGTAATCTCAAATAAATGGTATCAAAAGCTCCTCTCGCGTCTGCGCGGCAACTCTATCCGAACCGAGATAAAATCCGCCCGCGGAGTGGTTCTCAGGCACATCACAGTCGATAAACGATACGAGCCCCTTGATTGGGAATTGCTCAACTCAATCATCGGAGCGCAGCGCAATCACCTGATTTGTTCGGACAGTATAATTCTGCCGGCAGAGTTGGGCTTTAAGCGGTTTGATGATTCATATTTCCGAAGTCTGCTCTCGCTGAACCTGACACTAAAGGTTATTGCCGGACTAAAAAACAAGGTTGAATTGAGCTATGCGCTTTACGACCCCGACGGCGATTTTCCGGAGTTTATAGCCGAAGCGTCGCGCTATTGCGGCGACGTCAGCGTTATTACCGATTATCCCGAAAAGTTCGAGGATGCCGTGTCGCGCGCGGCTGACGACATCGGCTCGTCTGTGCAGGTTTCCGACAACCGCGACAGGCTGATGAACTGCTCGCTCGTCACAGCTCCGCAGCAGATTCGCGAGCCGCTTCCGCTCAGGGGCAATTCCGTCGTGCTCACCGGAAAGGCTCCGACAACGTGCGTTCCGGGACTTGTGTATTTTGATTATCACTTCCGAATGCCGAATATGTTCGACCGTCTAAAGCCCTCCGAGCTCAGCGAGGTTTACTTCTCAGCGGCTTTATTCACCAAGGCGCGCCAGCGAGAGCTGGGATCAATCGTTCCCCTGACCTGCTTCAACTATTCGTCGTCCCAGACCGCTCGTTCATTGTGTGAGTATTTTGCGAACAAAGACTTGGGATGCTGATTTTTACTTGACATACGCCCTCAAAAAACTTATAATAGTATAGTATGTAATTTTATAACAAAGGAAGTTATACTATGGCAAAGAAAATAATGCTGACCGAAGAAGGTCTACAGAATTTAGAAAACGAACTTAAATACCTCAAAGGCGAAAAGCGTAAGGAAATGGCTGAGAAAATTAAGCTCGCCCGTTCCTACGGCGACCTTTCCGAGAACAGCGAATACGATGACGCCAAGAACGAGCAGGCTATTATGGAAGCCCGTATCCGCGACATCGAAGCAACTCTCAAAAACTACGAGCTCATCGACGAGAACGACGAGAGCTCCGAGCACGTTCGCCTCAGCTCCAGAGTCAAGGTAGAGATGATTGCTACAGGCACAACTCGTGAGTTTAAAATCGTCGGCGTAAACGAGATTAATCCTGCCGAGGGCAAGATTTCCGACGAAAGCCCTGTTGGCTCCGCACTTGTCGGCCACGTTGTCGGCGACGTTGTCGAGGCTGACGCTCCGAGCGGCTCAATTGGTATGAAGATTCTTGAAATAGGTAAGTAAGAAGTAAAAAGGGGAGTATCAAAATGGCTGAGAATAAGCAGATTCAGATTTCAAGCGATCCGGTAAAGGCTCGCTATGATAAGCTTGAAATTTTAAAGGACATGGGACGCAACCCGTTTGAGGTTACAACCTCTGACCGCGACACAACCTGCGCCGAGATTTCGGAGCGTTTCGACGAGCTCGAGAACAACACCGTCATCATCGCCGGCAGGGTTATGTCCAAGCGCGGCAAGGGTAAGGTTACGTTCCTCGATGTGCACGACCTCACCGGCAAAATGCAGGTTTTCGCAAAACGCGACGACCTCGGCGAGGACGAGTACGCTATCCTCAAGCGTTGGGACATCGGCGATATTGTTGAGGTCAAGGGCTTTGTGTTCAAGACCCAGATGGGCGAAGTCAGCGTACACGCTCAGCAGGTCAAGCTCCTCTCAAAATCGCTGCAGCCGCTTCCCGAAAAATATCACGGTCTTACCAACACTGACCTGCGCTATCGCCAGAGATACACCGACCTCATTATGAATCCCGAGGCCAAGGAAACATTCATCAAGCGCTCCAAGATTATCAGCACAATCCGCCGTTTTCTCGACGAGCAGGGCTTTATGGAGGTTGAGACTCCGATGCTCGTTTCCAATGCCGGCGGAGCTGCCGCAAGACCGTTCTTTACTCACTTCAACGCGCTTGACGAGGACTTAAAGCTCCGTATTTCTCTCGAGCTTTATCTCAAAAGATTAATCGTCGGAGGACTTGAAAAGGTTTATGAAATCGGCAGAGTATTCCGCAACGAGGGCGTAGACACACGCCACAACCCTGAGTTTACCCTGATGGAGCTCTATCAGGCATACACAGATTATAATGGCATGATGGACTTAACCGAGAGGATGTTCCGCCATATCGCCAAGGAGGTTACCGGCTCCGAGCAGGTTACCTACGGCGAGCACGTAATAGACTTCTCGAAGCCTTTCGAGCGTATCACAATGGTTGACGCCGTTAAGAAGTACGCCGAGGTTGACTGGAACGAGGTCAAGAACACTGCCGAAGCAAAGGCTATCGCGGATAAGCTCCACGTTGAGTACGAGGATCGTCACGAAAAGGGCGACATCCTCAGTCTTATCTTTGAGGAATACGTCGAGCAGCACCTCATCCAGCCTACATTCGTAATGGATCATCCAATCGAGATTTCGCCGCTTACTAAGAAAAAGCCGACCAATCCCGATTATGTTGAGCGCTTCGAGATGTTCATCAACGGTTGGGAGATGTGTAACGCTTACTCCGAGCTCAACGACCCGATTGACCAGCGCGAGCGTTTCAAGGCTCAGGAGGCTCTGCTCGCTCAGGGCGACGACGAAGCCAACACCACCGACGAGGACTTCCTCAACGCCCTTGAAATCGGTATGCCGCCTACAGGCGGTATCGGCTACGGTATCGACCGCCTCGCGATGATTATGACAAATTCCCCCGCCATCCGCGATGTTATCCTGTTCCCCACAATGAAGAGTTTGGATAAATAATTGAAGTTAAAACTCCCCGAAAATCGCTTATCTATGCGGTTTTCGGGGATTGTTATTTTTTGTTGATTATAAAGTTTTACGCCGTTTACGCCAAAACTTACGCTAAACGGTGTAGAATAATACTTCAATCACGGGGCTGTCGCACTAAGCCCCGTTTCAGTTATAGGTATTGACCTTGGCGGATTTTTCGTTAGAGCCTTTGCATAATAACAGTTGCATTTTAATGAATTTTAGGATATACTAAAATAAGGAAGAAGGTGCGGATATGTGTAGCAGAAACGAATTAAATATAATACTTTCAAAAGTGGCG
>CADBTV010000104.1 GCA_902797655.1 uncultured Ruminococcus sp. | reverse complement strand
GCCGAACGTCTTGTGCTCTTTCTTTTGTGAGAAGTTTTTCCGGTAGGTACTGCCATTTTGATTTCCTCCTTAAAATATGTTATTCTTGGTCAATTAACTGTTTCAGGATTTCGAGTCTTGAGTCAACCTGCTGTGTGTCGCAGCCGCAATCTCCGTTGTTAAGGTTCTTGCCGCATTTAGGGCACAAGCCCCTGCAATCCTCCCTGCAAAGCATCTTACTCGGCAGGTTAAGCAGAATATCCGAGATAACAACCTCGTCAAGCTCAAGAGTGTAATCCGGTGTTTCAATATAATCGTCATTCTCGTCGTCAATCAGCGAGGTAGCAAGCCCGTGAACAAAGATTTGCTCCATATGCTTTGTCAAATCCTCAAAGCACCTGTCGCAGCGGGTGGTATAATCAAAAACCGCTTTAATCTTCAGTTCAACAAGTCCGGCGCGGTTAGACGCCTCTGCGCTGATTTCGACGGGTGACTTGAATGGATAATCACCGTTATACTCAAAATCGCTCATAGGCAAGGAATAGTCAAACCTTTGCCGAGTGCCTTCGCTTAGAAAGACATCCTTTAATTGAAGAAGCATAAGCACCTCCAAACATAAAAACGCATATTAAAACGCTATCTGTAATTATACAAAAAGTGCTCCTTTTTGTCAATATATATTTTAAAAAATTTATCACAAGCCTTTTTCAAGTTTCTGATAATATTCCATAAGGGTCAAATAGTTTATTATTGTCACAGTTATCACAAAAATATCACAAACAACTGATATTAATATAATGGAGTAATTGTCGAACTGATTAAAACAGATAACGGAGGTGTGAAAATAAGCTCAAATCAAAATCAGACGACAAAACGCTATAGCTTTCTTAGTGATAATAACCAAATTGGCGTGTCAAATTCCGTCATAATGACGAAGCGTTTTTTTCTATATCAGAAATAAACAATCTTCGATTTTTGTTATCATTATATATGTATAGTAATACATTATACTGGGAAGTTTTGAAATTTTCTAAGGAGGCAATTTTATGAAGAAAAAAGGACTGAAAATTGTTAGTCTGATTCTGGCTATGCTGATGCTGAGCACCTGTGTATGCACAGGTTTATCCGCATTTGCTGCCGAGGAGACTGACGCAGAAGGCTCCTCAATTGCTGTTGACGAAACAGTTGCCGAGGAGACAACAATCGACGACTCTGACGCGGCGCAAGCTGTGACAGAAGACGCAACAAACGCAGAAACAGAAGCTCCGGTTAAGCCTGCCAAGAAGGATAAATTCTCTGTAGGCGCCGCAGGAGACACAGTTTACTGCCAAGACTCAGCCGGTTGGTCAAATGTTTATTGTTACATGTGGAACTCCGCTTCCGACTCGAATGCCGGATGGCCGGGCGAAAAAATGACAAGCCTCGGTGACGGAGTATTTGAGTACAAGCTCAAAAAGGACTACAAAAACATCATCTTCAACAACGGCGGCAGCACACAGACCGGCGATATGAACTATCCGGGCAACAGCCAGATTTATGACAACAGCACCGGTCAATGGGAGCCTTACAGCACAAGCCCGGTAAAGATTACTTCCTTTACCGCAAGCGTAGAGTCTCCCTGCTATCTCGGCACAAGCGTACTTCTCAACGCAGCTGCTAACTCATCCGCCGGCGCTCTCACCTACAAATTCAGCGCAAACTCAACAGTTATTTACCAGGGTAACGCTTCTTCCTGCGCATGGGTTCCGACAACAACCGGCAACTACACGCTCAAGGTTGATGTTTCCGACACATCCGGCAACACCAACAGCCGCTCAATCTCTATGGAGGTTAAGGACGCGAGCGTTCTCGACGTACCGTTCATCGCAGCTTTTTCAAACTCGCTGAAAACCAACACCCAGATCAAGCGCGGCTCCGCAGTTACATTCACACTCGGCGCTCTCGGCGGTAAGGTCGGAACTAACCTGCTGTTCTATAAGTTTGAGGTAACAGACCCGGACGGCAGCCCGAACGTTGCGTACTACACAACCAAGAACACTTACGTCGTAACTCCTACAAAGCTCGGTAAATACACAATTACAGCTTACGTACAGAACTCTTACAACGACACTGTCGAAAAGACATACACCTACACTGCTGTTGATACAATCACAGAGGATACCTCCGGCGGCGGTTCTGATTACACCCCGGTGACAACTCCAAGTCCGACTACTACAAGACCTGTTACTACCCCGACAGCTGACCCGACACCTTCAGGCGGCATTATGGGCGACGTAAATATGGACAAGATTGTAAGCGTCAAGGATGCAACAGCAATCCAGATGAAGATAGCTCTCATGGACGTTAAGGTATTCGACAGCTCAGTTGCAGACGTTAACCACGACACATTTATCAACGTTAAGGACGCAACCCGCATCCAGATGTTTGTCGCTAAGCTTATTGACAAGTTTTAATAAGGAGTGAATTGAGTGAAAATTACGGCAAAAATCATCGCCGTGTTCATGATACTTACACTCACCCTCTCGGTATTTCTGGTATCTGCTAACGCGGCATCAACAGAGAAAAAAAACACTTCGGATAACAGTAATATAGTTATCCACTATTATAATGAAAAGGAAGCTCCGTTCGTTTACTACTGGAACTCCCTGCCAAATAACATTGAAACCCAGTACCCAGGCGCTCCGATGAACAAGGACACCAAGATGGGAGATAACTGGTACACCTACACCTTCAACAACCTTACAAAGGTTAATATGCTCTTCACCAACAAGGACGGCGACCAGCTCTCCGGAGAGCTTACAAGAAACGCCGGAGAATGGTGGTACTACAACAACAGATGGCGCTCCAAGAACCCACAGGAAGCCGACACTCCCGATGACATCGACTTCCGTGAGGAGAGTATCTACTTTGTAATCACTACACGTTTTTATGACGGCGACAAGGGCAACAACGTTCACTGCTGGGACGACGGCCAGGCAAACAACCCCGACTCCGACCCGGCGTGGAGAGGCGACTTTAAGGGTCTTGCCGAAAAGCTCGACTACATCAAAGCTCTCGGCTTCTCCGCAATCTGGATCACTCCGGTTGTAGAGAACGCGTCGGGCTACGACTACCACGGCTACCACGCTATGGACTTCACCAAGGTAGACTCCCGTTACGAGAGTAAGGACTTTACCTATCAGGATTTGATCGACGCCGCTCACGAAAAGGATATGAAGATTGTTCAGGACGTAGTCTGGAACCACACAGGTAACTTCGGCGAGGCTAACCTCTGCCCTGAGTTCAAGAAGGATTACAACGCTGACCTTTCAAATCTTCAGGAAAGCCTTATCCCTACCAAGGAACTGCTCGACATCGCAGGAGTCAACACCGCTCAGGAATACTGGAACCTCCTCCCTGGCAAGCAGTATGACGCTAGACTCAACCTGATGAAGAACACAACTATCAGAGAGAACAACTCAACAGGACTTGCTCCGGATTCCACCGACTACGAAATGAGCAAGGTCTCAAGCTCTGATAAATACAACAAAAACAACTACTTCCACACCGGCTACTTCCAGAGCCTTAACTGGGACGACTGGACATGTAAATATGCTCAGATTGCCGGCGACTGCGTAGACCTCAACACCGAGAACCCGGCTGTTGCCGAGTACACAACCAACGCTTACTCCAAGTATATTGATATGGGCGTTGACGCGTTCCGTGTTGATACAGTACGTCATATCCCCCGTCTCTCACTCAATATGATGTACAATCAGCAGATGCTCGACTCCGCGGCTGACGCAGGAAACAAGAACTTCTATATGTTCGGCGAAATCTGCTGCCGTTACACTCAGACCTGGTACCGTGACCACGCTGAGGAGAGTGTTCCGTTCTACACATGGATGGAGAACTCAGACACATGGGCAAGCAAGTGGAGCTCAAAGAGTGACGCTAAGTCAGTCAACGACAATATGAACCTCACCTTTGACCACTACAAGCAGTACGACAGCGTATCTAACCAGCCGACCTCCGACAACGCCTTCCTCAACGGACTCAGCTACCACAAGGCCGACTACAGCAAGGCTTCCGGAATGAACGCCATTGACTTTACAATGCACTGGTCGTTCGACAACGCGTCGGGCGCGTTCGGAGCCGGCAAGGCTGAGGATAAATACTTCAACGATTCAACCTGGAACGTAATGTATGTACAGTCTCACGACTATTCACCTAACGGATGTCAGGGCGTAGGCTACACCGGCGGCACAACAAAGTGGGCTGAGAATATGGACTTGATGTTCACCTTCCGCGGTATCCCCTGCCTCTACTACGGCAACGAGGTTGAGTTTATGAAGGGCGCGGTTATTGATAAAGGCCCTAACATTCCTCTTTCGGAGACCTGCCGAGCTTACTACGGCGATTATCTCGAGGGCTCTGTAACAGCAACAGACTTCAGCAAATACACAGCTACCGGCAAGGTTGCCTCAACTCTCGAGAGTCCGCTGTGCAAGCACGTTTCAAAGCTCAACGCTATCAGACGCGCAGTACCTGCCCTCCAGAAGGGTCAGTACACCGTAGACAGCAAGTATGTATCCGGTAATATGGCATACATCAGACGCTTTACAGACGCTAACGACGGAACCGATTCCCTCGCGTGCGTATCAATCAGCGGAAACGCAACCTTCAAAAACATCCCGAACGGCAAGTACATTGACGCCGTTACAGGCGATGTTCAGAACGTTACAAACGGAACACTTACAGCCAACGCATCCGGTTCGGCTAATATGAGAGTTTACGTTTGCTGCGCTAACGGATTCACACCGATTAACGGAAAAATCGGCGGAGACTCCTCTTTCCTTAAATAATTTCAAAGCCAAACAGTTAGAGCCATCGCATTTGCGATGGCTCTTTTGTTGCGTATTACTATTTGTTTTTTATCTTATCCCAGTACGCCTTATACGCCTGTTCGCTCTTATTGTCGCTGTATTCGTAATACTTAACGTCCCTGAGACTGTCAGGCAGATACTGCTGTTCTACGTAATGATTATCAAACGAATGAGGATAAAGGTAGAACTGACCCTTGTTGGGGTTATCTTCGCCGTCGAAATGCTTGTTCTGAAGCTGGCGGGGAATGGGTCCTCCCTTCCCCGCTCTGACGTCCGAGATCGCCTTGTCAATCGCTGTGATTCCGCTGATTGACTTAGGCGCATTACACACCATAATAACCGCGTCGGCAAGAGGAATCCTCGCTTCCGGCAAGCCGACCTTCATCGCCATATCAACGCAGGCGTTTACAATCGGGAGTATGCCGGGATACGCCAAGCCTACATCCTCTGCCGCGCACACCATAAGCCTGCGGCACGCAGAGGGTAAATCGCCGGCTTCAAGCAACCTGGCGAGGTAATGGATAGCAGCGTCGGGGTCGGAACCACGCATACTCTTTTGATAAGCGGATACGATGTCGTAATGCTCGTCGCCGTCCTTATCATATCTCACGGCTGATTTCTGGGTCAGCTCGTCAACTGTCTGATAACTTACAATCCTAACTCCGTCCTTTTCGGAAGAAGCCAGAACCGAAAGCTCGACCGCGTTCATCGCCTTGCGAACGTCTCCGCCGCAAGCAGTCGCGATGTGCGTTACGCTTTCGTCATCAATTTCAATATCAATTTTCATCTCATCGGAAAGATAATCAATTCCGCGAAGAACTGCTTTTTCAATCTCCTTGGGCTCGACGCTCTTAAACTCAAACACCGTACTGCGCGAGAGAATCGCGTTATACACGTAGAAATACGGGTTTTCGGTGGTAGAGGCTATAAGTGTGATTTTTCCGTTTTCGATGTACTCTAGCAGAGTTTGCTGCTGCTTTTTATTAAAATACTGAATCTCGTCGAGATATAAAAGCACTCCGTTGAGCCCCATAAGGGTGTCTGTGCTCGCAAAAACCTCCTTGATGTCAGCAGTTGACGCGGTCGTACCGTTGAGCTTTTTGAACATCCGGTTGGTTTTACGCGCAATGTAGTTAGCGAGCGTAGTCTTGCCGACTCCGGAGGGTCCGTAGAATATTAAGTTAGGTATTGTTCCGCTTTCTATGATTTTTCTGAGGGGCTTGTCCTTGCCGAGCAAGTGCTTCTGCCCCACTATTTCGTCAAGACTCTGCGGACGGAGCCTGTCGGCTAACGGTGCTGACATAATTCCTCCTGTAACGGAAAGGCGGACTCTCGTCCGCCTGCCTGATTATTACTCGTAAAGTGGGTACTTCTCGCAGATTGCCTCTACTCCGGCTCTTACCATGTCGGCGTTAGCCTCAAAGTCATTGAGCACGAGAGTGATGTACTCGGCGATTTTGTCCATATCATCCTCTTTGAGCCCTCTTGTTGTAACAGCGGCAGTGCCGATACGTACACCGGAGGTTACAAACGGTGAGAGCGGCTCGTTCGGGATAGTGTTCTTATTGACAGTGATGAAGCATTCATCGAGTCTTGCTTCAAGCTCCTTGCCGGTTACGCCTGTACCGCGTAAATCCATAAGAAGGACATGGTTGTCTGTTCCGCCTGAAACAAGCTTGTTGCCGCGCTTAATAAGGCCGTCCGCAAGAGCTTTACAGTTCTTGACAATCTGCTCAGCGTACTGCTTGAACTCCGGCTTCATAGCCTCGCCAAAGCAAACAGCCTTTGCCGCGATTGTGTGCATAAGAGGACCGCCCTGTGTTCCCGGGAATACAGCCTTGTTGATGTCCTTTGCGTACTTTTCCTTCATAAGGATAAGTCCGCCTCTCGGACCTCTGAGAGTTTTGTGGGTTGTAGTAGTAACAAAGTCGCAGTACGGAACCGGATTCGGATGAACTCCGCCGGCAACCAGACCTGCGATGTGAGCCATATCTACCATCAGATATGCTCCGACCTCATCCGCAATCTCGCGAAGCTTCTTGAAGTCGATTACTCTCGGATAAGCGCTTGCGCCTGCTACGATGAGCTTCGGCTTGCACTCCCTGGCGATAGCGAGAACGTTATCGTAGTCTATGTAATGCGTCTCAGGGTCAACACCGTAAGGCACAAAGTTGAAGTATTTACCGGAAATGTTTACAGGAGAACCGTGTGTAAGATGACCGCCCTCGTTGAGGTTCATACCCATAACAGTGTCGCCGGGCTCCAGCATAGCAAAGTAAACAGCCGTGTTAGCCTGGGCGCCCGAATGAGGCTGTACGTTACAAGCCTCGGCTCCGAAAAGCTTGCAGGCTCTGTCGCGCGCAATGTCCTCAACAACGTCAACGCACTGGCATCCGCCGTAGTAACGCTTGCCCGGAAGGCCCTCGGCATATTTGTTTGTCAAAACGCTGCCCATAGCCGCCATTACAGCCTCGCTGACGATGTTCTCGCTCGCGATAAGCTCAAGGTTTCTCCTCTGACGCGCAAGCTCAGCGTCCATAGAATTACCGACCTCAGGGTCGACTTTCTTCAAAAGCTCGATGTTTGCCATTTCTTTCATTTTCATTACTCCTTATCTTTAACCTATAAGATTAATTGTTAAACTCCAGCACCCTGTCAATCAGGCTGTACATATCCTCGAGGGTTGTGACTCTGCCGGCTTCATTGCGAAAGCCCGCCGCGCCGCGGAAGCCCTTGAGGTACCACGCGATTTGCTTGCGTGACTGGAGCATACCCATCCTTTCGCCCTTGTAGCTGCACACAAGCTCGATATGCTCGCGCATAATTTTGAGCTTGTCCTCAGCAGAGGGCGGTTGAATTATATTTCCTTTTTCGAAATATTCATTTAATATTTGAAAAATCCACGGATTACCGAGAGCCGCTCTCGCGACCATAACCGCGTCGCAGCCGGTTTCCCGCAGCATTTTTTCTGCGCTTTTTATATCACGGACGTCACCGTTCCCGATGACAGGAACATCGACGGCGTTCTTTACCGCCTTGATGATACCGAGGTCGCATTGTCCGGAATAGTACTGCTGACGAGTACGTCCGTGTACAATTACGGCGTCCGCGCCATTCTCTGCGCAGCGCCCGGCAACCTCGACGGCGTTTATATGTTCATCATCAAAGCCCTTGCGGATTTTGACGGTTATCGGCACATCTACGGCGTTTTTCATAGCGTAAACTATTTCGCCGCACAGCTTTGGGTTCTTCATCAGAGCCGAGCCGGTGCCGTTATTTGCAATCTTGGGGGCAGGACAGCCCATATTTATATCAATAATATCCGCTCCGGCGGTTTTGGCGAGCTTCGCGGCATTAGCCATAACAGAGGGCTCGTTGCCGAAAAGCTGAATTCCGCAGGGGTGCTCATTTTCGGAAAGCTCCATCAGCGAGAAGCTCTTTTTGTCGGAAAAGCTGAGAGCCTTTGCCGAGACCATCTCACTCTCGCCGTAACCGGCGCCAAAGCTTCTGCAAACCTCGCGAAACGCACGGTCGGTTATTCCGGCGAGCGGCGCAAGACAAGCTACGGATTTGATTTCTACGTTACCGATTTTCATCTATCTTCTCGGATCCTTGTCGATATACGAACTGTACTTACGCGTGTTGTAGTAGTTGTCGTCAAGCAGGTGCTTCTGCTGACCGGTAATTCGGTTGCCCTCACTGTAGCGCGGCTTACCGACTCCGCCGATGTAGTGGGTCTTGTTGCTGATTACAACAATCACAATCGTCAGAACGCCTATTATTACGCAAACCCAGCTTGCAAGCCCGTAGGTCATATCTCCGTCGTCGCCGAGGTCGGTGCTGACAGCAGTAGGTTCCTCGTCAACAGGAGCCGAGGGTAAGTCCTCGTAATCCTGAATAGCGGCGATAGCCTTGGTCTGTCGCTCGGTTTCAGCTTCGGTAGCCTGAGTCTCCTCCTCGGTCTGTGGATCGGTCTCGGGCTCGGTTTCGGGATCCTCCTCGGTCTGAGGGTCAGTCTGCGGCTCAGTCTGAGGAGCCTCGGTCTGTGGCTCGGTCTCGGGTTCGGTTTCAATCGGAGCGGCGGTAGGAGCCTCGGTTTCAATCTGCTCCTCGGTGTAGACCTGCTCGCCGTCTTCCCCTTCGCCCTCCGGCTCAGCAAAAGCGCAGATGCTAAATGAAAATAACAAGGTAAATATTACCGCGAAAATAGCTAGTTTATATTTGAACTTCATAGATAAAACTCCAAAATACCCATTTTAACAAATTACATTATAACAAACTACGAGTTATTTTGCAATACTTGGGCAAGAGCTTTACCGAATAATTTTCCGGAATACTTTGCTTCTTCGAGCGTATTTGAGTCTGTTCCGAACTCCACAAGCAGCGAACCGGTGTTGATATTCATATTATAAGCGAAATTTCCGAAATCAAGCGGACGGGTCATTCCGGCGTAATCGGCAGCGCATTTTTGCTGGAGCTTGAGCGCGAAGCGGAGATTATAATTCCATTTTGGAAAATTAAGCGAGCCGTCGCTGTCGTAACCCGACATTATCATAATCTGCGCGCCCTTCTTTCCTTTGTATGTAAAGGTCGGCTTCACCTTGTAATTCTCCGCTCCGATTGCGTCGCGGTGAATATCGAGCGTGACTTTTATCTTCGGATATTTCTTTAAGTATGAATTGACTGTTTTTCGGCTGCGCAGGTAGCTTCCGGTGTAGGCGGCGTCGTGCTCGGTGGTATCGTGAATTACGCCGATTCCGGCGGCTTTCAGCGACTTTGCGATTTCCTCGCCCACCCGGGTAACGTTGTAACGATTGTCGCTCGTGCGCGGATAGTAGTCGGAATAATAATACCCAACGTCGCAGTCAAGGTAGCTCTCGCCCGTATGAGTGTGATAGATCAGCACCTGAACATCCTCGGTTTTCTCCAATTTAAATCCGAGGGGACTGTTCAGACTCTTGCCGATGTCCAGCGATAGGTTCGTATTATTCTTCACGTAAAAATTCTGGTACTTTTTACCGCCGGCAACGAACTGCTTGGTGTATACCGGATATTTTTTAGCGTTTATGTGATTTGAAAAAGTATTGTAGTAATTTGCGGAAAAGTTTGAGGAAGTCACCGGCTGAGTAACCTTAGGAGTATTGGTATTTTTCTTTTTTGGAATATTCTTTCTCTTTGGAACCTTAACCGCGGTATTGACGTTTCCTTTAGAAATAGTGAGGGTTGCGGCAGCGAGCAAAGCGTCGTCGCCGTTCATAACAACCGGAACTCTTAAACAGACGCATACCATTGCCGCGCCGACCAGCGCCAACGCAGCGAGCGAATACAAAATGCCTTTTACTTTCAAACAATCACCGACTTTCGTACTTCTCTCAAATCATATGCGGACAAAGTGTTAGTTATGATTAGACAAGCGCTTCAATGATGTCAAGGTCAACGTTCTCCTGCAGAGCGCGGTTAATTGAGAGCGATACAAGTCTGCTCGCGCGGTCGATAAGCAGGTCAATCTCCTTTGGAGTTACGACCATCGTGCTTCCTCGTGGACTGAGAAGCTGCTTTAGCTCTCCGGCGGTTTTTTCATCGTCAATTTCAAGCAGGTCGGATACAAGCGTCAGCGAATCCACAACGGTCGGCACTCCGATTGCGATTACCGGAACGCCGAGAGTTTCGCGGTTGATTTTGCGACGATGATTCTGAACTCCGGCTCCGGGAGCGATACCTGTGTCGCTTATCTGGATAGTTGTGCCGAGTCTGCTGACCCTGCGCGAAGCGAGAGCATCAATCGTAACAACCGCTCCGGGCTTTACGTTTTTTACAACACTTTCAATATATTCAAATGTTTCGATTCCGGTCTGACCCGTAACGCCGGTACACAAAACAGCCACAGGACGCAGGCTGTCGAGACCTGTGCTGCGCGCCAGCTCGCCGGTGATGTGGCGTGTAGCGAGCACGCGCAATGCGCTTTTTGGGCCTAATGCGTCGGGAGTTATTTCAGAATTGCCAAGTCCGCAGACAAGCACAAGTCCGTTAACCGGCAGGAGCCGCCGGAGCTCTCTGCCGATAATCTCTACCCTGCTGTCGTTCACAGGAAAATTATCGGTCATAGCAGGAATGTCAATAGTGATATACGTTCCCTCATCCTTGCGCAGTTTTACGCTCGCCTTGTGATTCTTAACTACAAGACGCGAAATCTGAAGTCCCGATTCGCTGCGTTTGTCAAACTCAACTCCCTGAACATCCTCTCCGGCAAGCTCTCTGGCTTCAACCGCAAGGTCGGTTCTCTTTTCCATATTTTCAACCTTTCTGCCAATAATATCTTTTTCTTTACTTTGTAACGCTTTGCTGTTATAATATAATAAGAAAAATATGTATGAAAGCAGGCGAAAAATATGAAAAGGATGATTATTTCATTCATTATGACAGCGGCACTCGTTTTGTCGGCGAGCGTTGCGCCTGCGTACGCGGCTGAAACAGGAAGCAGGTTTGCCTCACTAAAAAAGGTAAAAGCAAAGCAGAGCTCACTCAAAAAGCGTTCAACAGCCGAATCGGACTTACCGGAGAGCTACAGCTCCAGGGAGCTCGGATATTGTTCGAGCGTTAAGAGCCAGGTCGGCGATGTGTGCTGGGCATTCTCGTCAATCTCGTCATTCGAGACTTTACTGCTCAAAAACAATCTCTACACCGCGGATCTAAACACAAACGCGCTCGACACCTGGGGTTCTAAGCGCGAAGAAAACCGCGGTTGGTTACGCGAAATACGCGAATCAGGCTCGACGTATATCCCGATAGGCAATTTCACAAGCTGGTCGGGTCCTGTTGTTGATGAGGACGATACTCCAAAGTACGGTATTACAGAGCTGTCCTATCTTTTCAAAGGAGAAAACGACGCAATTAAACGAGCGATTATGAAAACCGGAGCGGTTACGGGAAACCTTATGAGCTACAGCCGCGCATACAGCAAGGACAAAAACTCCTACTGCCTCACCGACGAAATAAACATCAACACCGGACATTCAATCTCGGTAGTCGGCTGGGACGATAATTACGGTAAAGAGAACTTTGACGGTAATTACGCGCCAAAGAATGACGGAGCGTGGCTGTGCAAAAACAGCTGGGGTCCTGAATATAATACAAACGGAGGCTACATCTGGGTTTCCTACGAGGATTATTACCTTTTCTCATTCGACACCTTTGACCCAAGCTTCAGCCTTGATAAGCTCCGAGTGATACAGGAAAGCGACCATATCTATCAGAATGAAATCTACGGCGCAACCTATGAGCTCGGTTATTTCGGGGATGATGTGACCACTTATTTCAACGTTTTTGATTTTTCATCCGACGGCAACGTTATTGAACAGGTTGTGTTTGAGACACTTGCCTTTGGAGCTGATTACACAGTCTACTCGGTACCTCTGGACAAAGATGACAAACCGGTTAACGACAGGACAAAATGGAACAAGCTCGGCGAAGGCACGGTTGACCACTACGGATTCATTTCCTGTGATACAGGCGACAAAATCCTGCGCAGGGGCAAGCTTGCGATTGCGGTAGAGCTTGATACAAGCAATACAGAGTGCGACAACTCGCTCGGCGTCAGCGAATGGCTCAGAGAAGCCGAATCCAAAAGGATGATATTTATGGACCCGGTCGAGGCAGGTAAATCTTTCGTAACATACAACGGTGAGATCGTAGATGTTAAGGACTACTATCAGGATGTACTGGAGGACGAAATCGGCGGAACTCTTGTTATAAAAGCTATAACCAACAACACTACAGAAGCAGAGTTTCTCGGAGATGTTGACCTCAACGGAGTTGTTGACGTAAGAGACGCTACCGCCTTGCAGAAGTACCTGGCTGAGATTATTGAACTTAACGAGGAAGCGCTGTTGAACGCTGATATGAATCAGAACAGAAGCATCAACATCACTGACGCTACCGCAATAAGAAAGTATATCGCTAAATCAGATGAATAATTACAACCGCCGCTTATGCGGCGGTTTTCACTTTTATATAAGATTCTCGAAATCAAAATACGCTCTCGGTGTACTCAATTACACAGTAACCGGTTTTACCGCCAAAGGTGGTTTTACCCCAAAAGTAACCTCCGCATCTGCTGACCTCGGTGACGAACACCTCCGATTTTTCAGGCATAGTGTCAAGCACTTCGCTTCCGACAGACGGGTGAAGTCTGAGGTTTAATCCGTCGAGAGGGCTAACCCTGCGGTTTGAGTTGATAAAAAGCTTTTTACTTGTAAAGCTTGCCGGGTAGATATAGCCCTGAAAGCTCCAGCCCTCCTGCCCCGGATTCAAGCTGTCAACGCTCGCAGTCGTAAGATAAAACTCTCTGCCCAAATAAGCGGAATTCGAGAAAGTGATAACGCCGTTGTCAATGTCCTCAACAACCGCAACGTGACCTCCGGAGCTGTTTTTAAAGCAAGCAACCGCACCGAGCTCAGGCTCTAAGCCATAGTCGTAGATACCATTTACTTTGTTATACTCAAACCAGCTTTCAGCGTTGCCGGTACACAGGTGCGGCTTCTCTCCGAGCAGTTCATACACTCTTCCCCACGCGTAAGCGGTACAGTTTGGAATTCCAAAGCCACTCTCGTTGAAAACATTGTCGCCGTAATAAAACGCGTTATCGGTATCAGGCTCTGTAAACCTAGGCTCAAAATCGACCTCTCGCCGCTCATACACTCCTATTGTAACGCACAGAGAAGCGCAGATTAACGACAGAACCACAAGGGCGATTACGGCTCTTTTTCGAAATTTTAACAGCATAATACAAATGCGCAGCCTTTCTTCCTACAAATATAGTTATTACGCGCTTATCGTAGGCGGATAAGCCGCCGGACGTTGATAATCATTCCGGTTTGCTATTATTATGCTATTATTCTGGCAATTTATTCACTTTTTGCCTTTTATTTCAAATCAGGGATTTACAACCAAAGGGTTTTAAATTATAATATATCCGAGGTGAAACGTATGAATAAAGACACAGTTTTATTCTGGGATATTAAATTAGGCTACCTGTTCAGCCTGCTGTCCGCGCTGCTGATAATAGTTGTCGGTTTCTTTGTTACTAAGTTTATTATCCACATATTTACAAAGGCGGTCAAAAAGAAGAACATAGACGCATCATTATTAAAGTTCTTTATTAGAATTATAAAAACAGCCTGCTATATTATCATCGCGATGAGCGCACTGACTCAGCTCGGAGTGCCTACCACCGGATTGATTGCAGGTTTCTCCGCAGCGGCTGCGGCTCTGGCTTTGGCGCTTAAAGACAGTCTCTCCGACATAGCGAGCGGAATCGTCATTTTGTTTACCCGCCCGTTTGTAACCGGAGATTTCATCGAATTTGGCGAACACAAGGGCTATGTTCAGAAAATCGACCTTATGCACACCAACATCCTCACCTACGACAACACTAACGTCGTTATCCCGAACAGAAAAATCACCACAGAAAATCTCAACAACTACACCGCTCACCCGGAAATCAGGGTTCAGATTCCTGTTCCGGTCGGATATGACGCCGATATAAATAAAGCCAAGAGCGTTATACTATCAGCTATTTCAAAAACCGAGAACATCATCACCGACGTAGATAAGTTCACTCCCGTTGTCAGGCTCGAAACATACCGCGAGAGCTCAATCGAGCTTATGGCGAGAGTCTGGACTCATTTTGACAATTACTGGAAGGTTTACTACAGTATGACCGAGTCCATCAAGAAAGCTCTCGACGAGAACGAAATCCCTATCCCTTACAATCAACTGGATGTACATATTCAATAACAAATCGGGCTTGCTCATACTGAGCAAGCCCTAACTTTATATATTTTTGACTATAATCTTTTTATCCTCGATGCGGACTTCCTTGTTACAAACCGAGTTTGCCGCCTTTTTGTGCGAGATGAGAATACAGGTTTTATTCTTCATATTCTCGAAGTTTTTAAGAAGCCTGAGCTCCGTAGCCTCATCGAGGGCGGAGGTCGCTTCATCCAGGATGATTACCGACGAATCGCACAGCACAGCTCTCGCAATTGCGACTCGCTGAACCTGACCCTCAGAAAGTCCCATTCCTTTCTCTCCGAGACGAGTGTCGAGACCGTCGGGAAGCTCGTCGATAAAATCAGCGCAGGCGATTTTAGCAGCGCGCATAATCTCCTCGTCGGAAGCGTCGGGACGCATAAAGGAGATATTCTCCCTGATTGTACCCGAAAGCAGGAAGTTACCTTGCGGAACATACGCGAAAAGACCGCGCATATTTTTGTCTACAACAAGCCTTGAGCCGTCCTTTTGTTTGAGATAAATCTCACCCTTATCAACCGGGAAAACATCGAGCAGCAGCTTTGTGAGCGTACTTTTGCCTATTCCGGAAATACCGGTTATCACGACAAAGTCGCCCTTGCTGATACTCAGAGATGTATCCTCTAACACTGTATCGCGGCCGTAGCTGAAGGTTATGTTATCAAACTCTATACTCTCCAGCTCGTCGTAAACCTTTTTAACGTCAATGTCTGTGTTGCTCTCCTCGATATGCTCGTCGGGGAGATTTTCAATTTCAATAATTCTCTCCGCGGAAGCAAGCGCCTGGTAGTATCTCGGAAGCACCGAGGTTAGTCCCTCGACAGGTGTTTGGATCTGCGAGATAAGCGAGAGAATCTGAGTCAGGATACCGTAGGTTATCACACCGTTGAGAATACCGAACGAGCCCCAAATAAGTCCGTAAAGGTATCCGAATGAAAACACAATCGAAAAACCGGTGGTTGAAGCAATCGAGATGTAATTTCTCCTGCGTTTAATCTTAAACGCATCCCACTGGAGTCTTGTTGATTCCTCGGAAATCCTTTTGATTTTGTTGAAAACCTTGATTACAAGCAGGCTTGAAAGCGACTCCTGCATAAAGCTTCGGGTTTTGCCGTCTGCCTCCTGGCTGCGCTTGTGGAAGCTTTTGAGGGTTCCCTTGAACAGCAGCATAAAGAGTATAATTATCGCGCCGCCGATTACGAACACTATCGCAAAGCGCCAGTCAATCGAAAACAGCACAACCAGTATTCCGATTAGCTTTACGATAAAATACACAAGACTCGGAACTATACTCATAATCGAACCGGTGATAACGTCGATGTCACTTGTAAGGCGGTTGAGCAGCTCGCCGGTGTGGTAAGAAGTTACCTTTGCGTAGTCCTTTTTGAGCATTGTTTCAAAAAGTCTTTTCTTGAGGTGAATCTCCAGCTTGGTGGAAGCGTTAAACGAAGTCACTCTGGACGCTATGCTCAAAAGTATTTGAAGTACAGTAACCGCGAGCAGCGCCGCTCCGAATAAAATCACTTTGTTGAAATCGTGGTCATACGCTGCGGAGTCAACTATTCCTCTGGCGAGCTGAGCCATAAACACGCCCGTATACGCCATCACGCCGTAAATCACCGCGAGCAAAAGCACGCTCAGAATCTGGTAGCGCGAATTGCGCACAATCCACATCGTTGTTTTTCTGTCAAAATTTTTGAGTTCTTTTACGTAAGAGCCCGAAAGCTTTTCTTTAATCTTCAAACTTATCTCCTCGGAACAATCCTTCTCCACAAAGCGCGCAGCGGCCGCGTGTAAAACCAAACGTCACAGTACAGCCTGTAAAGCGGATGGTTAACGTCTCGCATTTTGCCCTTGTGGTAAAACGCGGTAACAACCCCAACTACGTCGCTGTGCGGAATATGGCGTTCCTTCTGAAAATTATTATCACCGAGAAAAACATAACTGCCGTCCTTCTCAAAGCCGACAAGCCTGTGCACGACGTACTTGTCGGTTTCCTTGCGGTAGTAGAGCGCAACGTCAAAAAGACGCAGCCTATTCCCCGGTTTTTTGAGCATAATCATATCCGTTCCGTCGCCGAGCATAGGCTTCATACTCTTGCCTCTCGGGACAAACGAAACAGTCTTGCCGTTATCGATTTGTTCCTTGATAACAGGAACAAGCTCCTTTAGGTCAACCAGCTTATTCAAGGACATCTGCATCCTTTGCCTTCGCTATAAATTTAAGCACATCAGCTCTTGCGACATCCTCGGTCACGTCGTATTCGCTGAGCAGAGCCTGTACAAGGTCCTCCTCCTCGGCGCCTTTCTGGAGCATTTCAAAGAGCATTGCTCCGCTCTCGTTGAGGTTGATTAATCCGCTGAAATCAACCACAGCGTCGCCGACAGGCACAACAACAAACGAATCGGAGATTTTTCTGAGCAAGAAGTTTTCTTTTATTTTCATATCAATACCTCAGCACATAAATATTCATCATAAGTATACTACACATAACTAAAAAAAGCAATTCAAATATTGTTTTATTAAAAAATTTGTGTTATTATAAAATTTATGAAAAGAAGGTGTCACATTGAGTCGAATAAAGCTGGTTGGAATCGACCTTGACGGAACGGCTTTTAATTCCAAAAAGGAAATAACGCTTGAAAACCAACGCGTTTTCAGGAAATGCCGAGACAACAATATCGCTGTTGTACCCGTTACGGGCAGACCCCTTTCGGGTCTATACCGGGAACACAGAGAGAAGATACTCTGCGACTACTCTATCCACACCAACGGAGCCGCTGCATACAGGCTTTCAGACGACAAGCGGATTATAACCCACGGACTCGGTAATAACACCGCGAAAAAGCTCATAGATATACTTGACGAATACGACTGCTATTATGGAATTTTTTCGCAGGGATACGGCTACCTTGAAGAAGAAGTTCTCCGAAATGAGCTCAACAGATGGCAGGGTACTCCCCTGTTTGAGTACGTGAAGCGAACCCGAAAGCCGGTTGAAAGCCGTAGGGAGTTTTTGGCTTCGCTTGATTTTTGCGACAATATCTATGTAATCGCAAAAACCACCGAAATCCGCGACAAAATCCGGAGCGAAATTTCATCAGTAGACGGGATTTACTTCACATCATCTGCTCACGATGACGTTGAAATCGGCGGCAACTGTTCCAAGGGAACAACTCTTATCGAGCTGGCTGAAAAGCTCGGAATTGAGCGCGACGAGGTTATGGCAATCGGTGACAGCGGCAACGACCTCAAAATGCTCCGTGAAGCCGGACTCGCGATTGCTATGGATAATTCCTCAGAAGAAATAAAATCAGCAGCAGACTTCGTAACAAAGTCCTGCGAAGAAAGCGGCGTAGCTTACGCGATAAACAGATTTGTATTTGACGACTGAAAGGATTAAATAATGGAACTAATTGCGCGAGCACTATGGATTTTTGCGATTTTCTCGTTTTTGGGCTGGCTTGTAAAATTCATTTGGTATTCATTCAGAAAGAAAAAGATTGTAAACCCGGGCTTTATCACGCTTCCGTTTATACCTGCGGCAGGAATTGGCGCGTTGGCTATGTACTTCGTAACGTACAATATGGAAAATACATATATGATTTTCCTCGGCTCGGCGGTCACGCTGACGGTCGGAAAATACTTGGCGTCAAGGCTGTTTGAGCGAACACTCGGCTTTAAGTGGCGCGATTACTCAAAGCGTCCGCTCAACCTTAACGGCTACGTTACGTTCTGGGAAGCGATTACATACGGATTAATCGCAGTATTTCTGCGGACTTGGGGATTTGACTGGCTGAATATGCTAATCGGTACAATCCCACTGTGGATAGCGTTGCTGATCGGCGCAATTGCAACCGGTATAATAATATTTGACGTTATATTCTCAATCATCACAGTAATCCACCTCAGACGCAACCTCAGACAGATGAGCGACATATCATCGCTTATCGAAGAAAACGACGAGCATAACAGCAACATCTCTAACGATGAATTGCGCTCGCAGTACGAACGCAAGCTTGTAACAAGCAAGCGATTCAGACTAAGGCTGGTAAAGGCGTTCCCGGATATGGAGAGCCTCAACTACGAAAAACAGCTCACGGATTTCAAGGAGAGATTCGACCTTATCCGCGAGGAAAACAAAAAGGTTTACGAGAATAAAATCGAAAAAACCGAGGAGCGTCCGTTCGCGTACGGACTGAGCTTTACAAAGCTGTTTTGGCTGTTCTTTGTCGGAAGCTTTTTCGGAACTATTCTCGAAACTATCTGGGCGTTTTTCGCCGAGGGTCACTTTGAGATGAGAGTCGGACTTGTGTGGGGTCCGTTTATTCCTGTTTACGGCGGCGGAGCAGTAGCGATTACTCTGTCACTGTATCGACTGTATAAGGTGCGGGACTTAATTGTATATATGGCTTCGGCAATTATCGGAGCTACGTTTGAATATTTTTGCTCTTATTTCCAGGAAATGTTTTTTGGTACGGTAAGCTGGGACTACAGCGACACTCCCTTCAACATTGACGGAAGAACCAACCTGATGTTCGCGCTGATCTGGGGCTTGCTGGGACTTTTCTGGCTGAGGTATATCTACCCCGGATTCAGCAGATTAGTTGAAAAGATTCCCAAAAAGCCGGGGACGATTATTACTATCGTAATGGTTGTGTTTATGGTTGTAAACTCAGCTGTATCTTGCCTTGCAGTGTACAGACACTCAGCTCGTCATAATGGCGAAAAAGCCAATAACGTGGTTATGGAATGGGTAGACAATACGTTCAACGATGATTATATGAACTTCATATATCCGCATATGCTGGACCGCGATAAGAATTGAGAATTGTGGTCGGGCTTTGTAAATTGACAATTGAAAATTGACAGTTGACAATGAATGTCGGGCAGATAAGTTGATTTTTTCATCAACCTATCTGCCCGAACTTATTTAAAAGATT
>CADBTV010000103.1 GCA_902797655.1 uncultured Ruminococcus sp. | reverse complement strand
GCGTTGATAAACATTCAGAACCCCTGCTGCAGGGGTTAAGCCTGTAATAGCCCCTTATAGGGGCTGGTCAAACCACCCGTTCAACGGGTGGTTTTGATTGTTTGATTATGTGAAAATTATTGTCAGTATTTTCGAATATATTGCGTTTGTACGGCAGAAATGGTATAAATAAAGTGAAAAAGTTTTTACTTTAGTAAAAACCGAAAAAGGAGGAATTTTATGAAAAAGCTGAAATCCGCGCTGAGTATCTTTCTGACTCTCGTGATGCTTCTCGGCGTGGTACCGCTTTCTGTGACGCCTGTCTCGGCGGCTTCCACCGAGAACAATCCGTCATCGGGGTACGATATGACTATCGACTTTGGGTACAAGGATAAGTATTCGTCCCCACAAGAAGCTCTGAAAGGAGAAATGAACGAGACCTTTGATATGCTCGGCAACAGAAAATCAGTCTGGGATGTGTTCGACGAGGACATCATGGGCTGGAAGAAGAACGGCGACGGTTTCCGTCGGGTTCTGGAGCATACAGATGAATCAACTAAGTATGTTGTGCTCAATTCCGACCAGACCGAAACTATGACCAAGAAGGTCTGGGAGCCGATTGAAATCAGTCAGGACGTTGTTCTTGACCTCAACGGCCACGAAATCAGGCTCAGCGATAACTACAACGCCGACGGCTCAAAGCAGCGCAAGGAAATTTTTGCGCATTCGAGCACGATGTTCCAGATTATCGACGGCGCGACGCTCACAATCATAGACTCGAGTATGAAAACCAGCGCCGACGGCAAGGGCACAGGCTCAATCTACGCCAACGGCAGAATGATTGACCCATACAAGTATTATTACTATAACTACACCCACCGCGACATTTTCCACGTAGACTCAGGTAACCTCGTAATCTACGGCGGTAACTTCCAGGCGGGTCGTACTAAGGTGCAGAAGAAAAAGAACTTTTCCTGGGATAAGCTCAAGGCTGTAATCGGCCAGGCTGTTTCTCTCGGTGTAAGTATTTATGAATACGGTACCGGAATCGGCGAGGCAAATGCTGCGCTCAACGACGTTCAGGCTTCCTTTGATAAGGCTCTCGGCTCCGTTAAGGAGGGCGAAGCCGACGTGGATGACGCTCTTTCCGCCGCAAAAGGCGCCAAGGACCTCACCACCGAAAGACAAAAGAAGGGCGATGACGACGCTGTAGCAAAGGAGAAAAAGCAGAACAAGCCTACCGACGATAAAAAAGCGTCCTCCGAGAAGGTTGACGAGGATAAGGGTGACGGCAGAAACGAGACCGTTGACGAGAAAAATAAGCGCCGCAACGACGAAGAAGCCAAGGACGGCAAGAATCAGGAAGGCGAGAACAAGGCGAAAAAGGACGAAGCCTCCAAGGATGATAAAAACACAAAGATTTATCAGGCTAAAAAGGCTGTAATCGGCGCAGCTCTCGACGAGAACAAAATCACCGATATGACCAACAAAGCCTTTGCCTTCGCGGAGGGAGTAGCAGGCTTGTTCGGAAGCAAGGGCGCGATTATGGAGACAGTGTGGGGAACTCCGGTCAAGGTAGGCTCCGAGGGTACCTTTGTATCCTACGGCGGAAACTACACCGGCTACGGCTCCGACCAGCTTCTCCGCAACGCAACTGTCGAAGTAACCCGTCCCAAGAATTCCAAGAAAGGCGGCAAAGCCTACATTTACGACGGAACCTTTGAGGGTAAGGCAGGCGCGAACGTATTCAACATTGTGCGCGAGGCGCGTGCCTTCAAGGGCAATACCGCTGTAACCGATGATGTGAAAAGAATCGGTTCGATGGGTCAGTATGTTGACGAAAACGGCGTGCGCAGGCAGATTGCGTATACCTTCGGCAATGGTAACAACGACGGCAGAGGCGCCGACGACGATTACATAAACTATGTTGAGGGTACGTTTGAGGACGACCCGGACACAAGCTGCATTCAGGTTCGCGGCGGTACCTTCCGCAACTACTTCGAGCACTACAACGTAGGTATTCATTCCGTAGCAAGCGGCAAGGATGACGAAGGCAAGGACATCAGGTTCACTCCGTACGCCGGAACCTCCGGAACCGTAAACCTCGGTGTAGCCTCCTACAATGAGGATTTTATCCGCGACGGACGTATCCAGCTTATCGACACCTACGGCGACGGCGCTTTGGTGCTTATGGACGACCAGGATAAGGCTGACGAGAACGTGTATCACTATCGTCTGTACTGCGGCGACACAGAGCTCAGATACAAGAGATACCTGCGTGTTTATCCGACAACCTCGGAGTCCGCTGCGTCTCATTCGTTCAGACTCACAACCCAGTACCGCAATCAAAATACACAGCAAACCGGTACGGCGCTTGAGGGTCTCGTCAAAACCGACGAGAACGGTAACGTTATTACCGAGGTGCTGAAAAACAACGACAAGCTGGATGATGTGGAGGATTCAGGCGCATACAGTCAGCGCGAGACGTTCTTCTATTATCCGCTCGGAATCAACAACAGCCACAACTACTATGTTGTGCCCGACCTCAACGACGGCACCGACGTGAAGGGCTCAAAGCTCGATACTTCCTCGGCGTGGTACTATAATACCCCGACCGATTACAACGAACATCAGATTAATTCATTTACATATTCCGACGAGGTTATCTACAGTAAATCCGCTCCGCACAACATAGCCTATTCAAACCGCGACCACGGAAGGCTGTTTGAGGAATTTTACGACAAGCTCGTCAAGGGTGAGGTTCAAAACGACAGCTGGACTTACGGTAAAAACTCCTACAGCTACCAGACGAACTTCAAGTGGTTCAAGTACCGTGTCTACCGCGTGGATCCGCTCACACGCGAGAACATCAGCGAGTCCGACGTTTACGGCGAGGATGTTCCGCTCAAGGAGGCTGTCTACGGCACAAGCACAAATTCGCTGCGCTGCAAGCTCCCGCTTGATGAGCTCGGAATCAACTACAAGCCCGGCGAGATTTACCGAATCGTATTCGACGTTGACGAGTACCTCGGCTATAACTACGATAACCGCAGCACAAAGAACCTCAAAACCAATCTCAAAACCGCAACCGTCGAGACCAGTATGCTCTTTATGTGCTACGACGGTAACGAGGAAATCACCGATAAGGGACATTCGTACTTTGAGGAAGATTACACACCTCTACAGTGGGTCAACGAGCCGGAAGCAGGCAAGCAGGCAAAGGTTCGGCTCGTAAACGGCAAGACCGGTCAGTGCGACTGCAACGGCGACAACATCTTTGACGTATATTACCAGTGGTATGAGGTGAACTCCGACGGCAGCGAGAAAATGATTGCCGGTACCGACAACATCTTTACAGGCGATATTCTCAGCGGCGGAAAGGTCGATAAAAAGTCCTACGCCACAAAGCAGTATCACGACTTTGCTCACTTCAAGGCTGCCGGCACCTACCACAACGGACAATACATTAACTCTGCCGACGCAGACGGATATACATACTTGAATTCGATTGACCCCGACGATCCTAACAAGGATAATTATATGGAAAACGGTCTGCCCAGAAACCGCGAGGACTGGACCGGAGAAATGCTCCACACCTTTACTCACGAGGATAGGGTCAAGACCGACTACACCAAGGACGGAACAAGCAGCCTCTATCTTGCGAACAACAAGTATTTTGCTCACAACACAGATTCCTGCTACATCCCTGAGTCCGCAAAGGGCAAGAAGGTTTACTGCAAGGTGATTTGCGTCAATACCTACTGGCAGAAAAATTATCCGCACGTTCAGGTGTTCCGTACACACACCCTCGACACCGTTGACGATATTAGCGTAAAGCTGAACGTAGACACAGGCAACTACAACAACTTTGTTCCGAGAAACGGCAGCGCTTCTGTATCTGTCAGCGGATTAAAAGGACTCAAAAAGAACGAATACATCAACTATATGAGGTTCGGACTTGACAATATGTCATCCGATGATACTACCTACAAAAACCTCAAGGTATTTACCGACGATGATTTGGCAAAGAGAACGCTCACCTTCCCGGACGACTTCCTCTACGGCGACGATATTGAGGACTTTAGGGACGGCAACGCCGACGGAAGGAAACTCAGCATTTCGCTCGAGATTCAGACCAACCTCGGACGCAAATTCAAGTTCTCGTCCGATGATTTCACCTACGGACTCGACAACCAGTTCGGTAACGTCGGCTGGACGCTTGACGAAAACGGCACCCTCACCATCATTGGCGACGGCGACGGTGTAATGCCCAGTTACTCCGATGAAACCGACTATCCGTGGTACACATACAGGAACAAGATTAAAAACATCATTGTTGACATTGGAGTTTCGAACATCGGCGACCACGCCTTTGAGGGCTATAAAAACCTCAACTCGATTAAGTTCAACTCTTATCCGGTCTCAAAGTTCTCCTCAATCGGAGCGTTCGCGTTCGCAGATTCAAGCATCAGCGGAACGGTGAATCCACCGTTTAATGAGATTACTCTCGGAGAAGGAGCGTTCTACCGCTGTGACAAGCTCAATGAGTTTACCGGAGCACAGATTAAGGTTATACCCGACAGCGCCTTTTACGCTTGCCCTAAGCTCGAAAGGGTCAGCGCTTCGTCCGTACAAAAGATTGGCGATGAAGCATTCCTCGATTGTACAGAGCTGAAAACCGCTTCTCTCGGTTCGTCTGTACAGGAGATAGGGGCAAACGCGTTCTCCGGTACAGCGGTTTCAAGCTTTGATTTCAAGTCTACAAAAATCGTAGGCGAGGCGGCATTCTATGACGCTCCGCTCAGAGTTGTAGCCGGTGATAATTTTGAGACAATCGGCGACAAAGCCTTTGCTTTTTACTATAATGAAAAATACAATGATGTGGATGTTGACACGACCACTCTGTTTCTCACCTCTAACTCAAACAAGGCGCTTAAAAACTACGCTGCAAGCTGTGATTTCAATATTGACCAGAAGCTTGGAGACTGCTACTTCGATTACGATATTGAAACAAGCACCATCAAGGTGTTCGCTCCGTACGGCGTTGATTCAGCTTCAACCGGAGATTACGGAAGCTACCTTGCTTCCGTGGCATCCGGTTCAGAAAATGTTGTTCCATGGAAGGGCGGAGAGTCGTACATCAAGAATATCGAGATAGAGGACGGCGTAACCGAGATCGGCGAATCCACCTTTGCCGGAATCCAGGCTAAGAGCGTCAGGCTCCCTGACTCCGTAACCAAGGTAGGTTACGGCGCGTTCAGCTGGAATATGGCTCTCGAAAGCGTTGACCTCAACAAGGTCGAGCGGCTCGACTCAGCAGTATTCGCGCTCTCATCAATCAAGACCCTAACCGTTCCCAAGAGCTGTAAGTACATCGGCAACCTTGCGTTCGGACTTTCGTCTCTCAGCGAGATTACAATTCTCAACCCGGATTGTACCATCTACGACAGCAATTACGTATTCCCGTCAAAATGTAAGATTAAAGCGTATGAGGGTTCAACCGCTCAGAATTATTGCGAAGCCTATGCCGAAGAAGGCAATTACGTGTTCGAGGCTATCAGCCCGAATCCGGAGCTCAGCATTACCGGCGAAACAACTCGCCGCGGAAGCGAGGTTAAGCTCGATGTGAATATCAGCAACAACCCGGGAATCGCCTCGTTTGCTTTTGATGTGGAATATCCCGAGGGCTTGACTCTGACTAACGTCGAGACTCATAAGCTGTTCTCGTCAAAGGCGTCAGGCTCAAAGATTCTCACCAGCCCCTACAGGCTCCAGTGGTACTCCTCGGCTTCCGAGAACGAGACCGAAAACGGTACAATCGCTACTCTAACCTTTAAGGTTGACCCGAAGGCAGAGCTTAAAAAGTACCCGATAAAGCTTTCCTATAATACCGATGAAATTGTTGACAACGAGATGAAACCGGTTGAATTCCAGACTGAAAACGGGTATATCTACGTTAAAAACCTCAAGCCCGGCGACGTTAACAACGACGGCAGCGTCGGTATGAAGGACATCGCGCTTCTCCAGAAATATCTCAACGGCTATGATGTCAGCATCAACTCCACCGCATCCGACGTAAACGCCGACGGCAAGATTAATATGAAGGACATAGCGCTTCTCCAGCAGTATCTCAATGGATGGGAGGTTGAATTAAAATGATGAAAAAGCTTATAAGTATTCTCCTTTCGGCAATTCTGCTCTGCTCGCTGTTCTCTGTTGCCGCGTTTGCGGCTGAAACTCCGTCGTTTGAGCTCTCTGACGCTCAGGGTGCTGTCGGCGAGACAGTAAGTGTAAAGCTCAACATCAAAAATAACCCCGGAATCACCTCGCTTCAGGTTAAGGTTGCGTATTCGTCCGATGACCTTGAGCTTATTAAAATTGATAACAGCGGACTGTTCGACAGCGCAATATCAAAAAGCTCCGTCGATAAGAACCCTGCCGTAATCTCGTGGTACTCGACTGATTCCGAGAACAAGAACGACAACGGCACTCTTGCGACTCTCACCTTTGAGATTAAAGAGGGAGCAAAGGATTCCGCTGTGGTTCTCGGCTATGACGAGGATGACGTGTTCAACAGCAGCTTTGAGAATGTGAGCTTTAGCACAACCCCTGCTGCGGTGAAGGTTGTCGAGGCTCAGCCCGAAACAGAGGAAACAACCGCGCCTCAGGAAACAACGACTCCTCATAGCACGACTGCTCCGCAGGAGACAACATCTCCTCAAACAACCGCTCCCGAAACAGCTTACAAGAGCCTTTACTACCTCCCGAGCGCTGACCAGCAGACTAAGGGCTACAACTACAAGGTTTCTATCGAGGATAAGAACGGCGCGTGGCACGAGTACAACCTCACCGCGACAAATATGAAGAAGGACGGCGTGACGGTTTACGCTATCACAATTCCGGCTGATTTTGAACCGCAGACAATCCTCTACCAGGTGTATTCCGGCGAGACGTGGATTAGCCAGGTATCAAAGACAGTTTCAGGCTTTGACTCAATCTCCGGCGTAGTTGTAAGCTCCTCCGGAGCCGAGACCAAGCTCTCCGACTTCAGCGCGGATTCCGCTGTGCCAAAGCTCAGCAAGAGCTCAGCTTCCCTAAAGGCAGGCAAGACTCTCGCGCTAAAGGTTATCAACGGCACAGCCAAGAGCTGGAGCTCATCGAAAAAGAGCGTCGCTTCTGTTTCAAAGGCAGGCAAGGTAACCGCCTTGAAGAAGGGTACGGCAAGTATTACCGCAACTCTTACAAACGGCAAAAAGCTCACCTGCAAGGTTACAATTAAGTCGAATCCTTCAATCAAGATTAATAAAAAGGCGTTCAAAGCCAAAACCACCTACAAGGTTAAGAAGGGCAAGTCCCTCACCGTCAAAATCAGCGGTAAAGCGGCTTCCGTGAAAAACGCCTACAAGACCTCCAACAAGAAGGTTGCCAAGGTTACATCCAAGAAAACAGCCAAGACAGTAAAAATCAAAGGACTCAAAAAGGGTTCCGCAAAAATTACCGTTAAGGTCAACGGCGTAGCCTTCAAGATTAAAGTCAAGGTTAAATAAAAACCCGTAATTAAGACCGGACAGTCCGTAAGGCTGTCCGGTTTTTGATTGTTTTGATAATCTTATGGACAAACAAAAGATTTTCTGATATTATTATATTAAAGTGCTAAAGGGGGAGTGTAAATGAACAGACTACAGGCTAATCTTTGCCTTGTTTGCGTAACCCTCTGCTGGTCAACGGAGGTAATCATCTTTTCCTGTATTCCCGATAACGTATTGCCGTTTGCAACTACGTTCATCTGCAACGCTATTGCTTCCGTGATACTCGCGGTTTGCTTTTTCAAGCGTGTAAAAAAGGAAATCAGCACCTCCGGGAAAAAGACGCTTTTGCGATGTCTGCTGCTGGGCTTGCTCAACTGCGGATATAATGTTCTGTACCTCTACGGGCTTAATGATTTTGACGTATCCACCGGAGCGTTTACCTTTTCAATGACTGTGGTTGTGCTTCCTGTTGTGCTTATCACTATGAGAAAAACAGTCGGCGCAAAAACATGGGCGTCCGTCGTCCTGGTGCTGGTCGGTATTGTTGTTGCGTTGGGCGGCAATATCGCTTCTGTACCTCCGCTCGGACTGCTTTTGATGTTTATGGGTTGTGTTGTCCGCGCTGTGTTTATTGTCAAGCTCAATGAATACGCCAAGGAGCACGACGCGGTTTCGCTTTCGGTGTTTATCTCCGCGTTTGTCGCTGTGATCAGCTTTGTGATTTGGCTTGTTCTCCAGCCAAATACCTTTGCCGAGATTCCGTGGTCAGGCACAATAATCGCCAGCTTGTTTATCCACGCGTACTTTATCGTAGCCTTCGCGCAGACTCTCAACATTTTTGCTCAGAAGCGCGCAACCGCTACAGAAGCGACTATCATCTATACGCTCGAGATTGTGTTCTCGCTGATTTGGGGAGCTGTGCTGCCCGAAACCTTGATAGAACGAGTGGTTCCTACTCCGTTCCACATAATCGGAGCGCTGCTTATTGTAGCCGGGAGTATTATTGAAATCGTCGAGTTCAAAGGGAACAGGAGGCTTAAAAATGTCTCTTAAATTATCCAAGCTTTCAAAACCCGTTCGCTTCTGCCTGATAACCTGTGTGCTGATACTGGTTTACCTGATTATCGCGATACCGTTCAAGGTGATGAGCGTAATTCCGGGCTTTACAGATATTCGCCCCGTTATGCTCCTAAAGCCTGTATACGGTATCTTCTTCGGGATTCCGGGATGTATTGCCTTTGCAATCGGCAACCTCATAGGAGATATTATCAGCGACAGTCTCAGATGGTCGTCAATTGCCGGATTCGCCGCAAATTTTTTAGGGCCGTTTGTGTTCTATGTTTTCTGGACAAGAATCTCAAAAACCCCCTTTTCTCTCCGCACAGGAAAAAGCATTCTAAAGCAGTTGGCTGTTATTGTAGTATCGTCGGTTATTGAAGCGCTTATCATCACTCCGGCAGTGAAACTAATCTACCCCGAGATTGATATGCTGCTGCTCTTTATTACCATATTCCTCAACGGCGCTGCTTTTCCGCTGATGCTCGGAATACCGCTGATGATTCTTATGCAGGAGGAGCTCGGATTTAAACCGATTACAAGATAAAGCAAAGCCACCGTTTAACGGTGGCTTTTTATTATATTATCCTTTTGCAGACGTGAATTAACTATTGACAACGTGGTTCTATATTGTTAAAATTAAAGCGGCAATAAGGCATAGTGATTTAAATTTTAAACATTGTTTTTAGCTGTTTATTATAGCTTATGCAAGTGAACTATTATAAACATAGATGAACAAAGAATTGAATTTATTTTACCTTGTCTGACAAGAATTGCTTTCCCGGGAGGCAGTGCATATTGTCGGACTTTTTATGCCTTTTTGCGAATTTTACAAAGAGGTGTTTTTTATGAAAAGAGTGGTTTTTAATTACGAGAAATTCAGCAATGAAGATTTGAACTTTATCCAAAACCAAATTGGCAACTATAAGTTCAAGAATCCATTGTTATTGAGACAGGCTTTTACAAGAAAGTCCTACTCTCAAGAAAACGGCGGAGAAAACAATGAGGTTTTAGAGTTTTACGGAGATGCGGTTCTTCAATTGGTTGTCAGCAAATTGTTATCCGCTCAGTTCGGCTCTTTTGGAAAATGCGAAAAGGACTCAATTATTCGCGTAGGTTGGGGGGAATATATTTCTCGGTATAACGAAGGAGAGCTTACATCATTTCGAAAAGCTTTAGTCAGCAAAAGAACACTGTCGCAACGTATAGATGATATGGGTTTGGAGCCGTTTTTATTATTGGGAAAAGGCGATGAAAAAAATAATATCAGTAAAGAGGATTCTGTTAAAGAGGATTTGTTCGAAGCTATTTTGGGGGCAGTTGCATTAGATTCAAATTGGAATCTGGATAAATTGCAAAGAGTTGTAGAGGTTATGTTAGATCCCGGAAGAATACTTAACAACAACCCTAATGATTATATTGAACTAATACAGGAATGGACGATAAGAAAATACGGATGTGTTCCGGAGTTTCTGTTTGATCAGGACTATGTGGTAGGAGATTGGCCCACTGGGTTTATACCCGAAGATAAATCTTCTCCGCTTCATTTTTTGCATAGTTGTAGAATGAAGCTTGGTGATTATAAATATGGATTTTCGGCAAGGGGCAGATCTTTGAGTGAAGCCAGGAGAAAAGTTTGTAAAAAAGCATATGAGTATTTATCGGAAAATCGTGAAATAAATTTTACTATCCGAGACGAAATCGGAAATCCCAACGAACAGCAAGCTATCGGTCAGCTTGAAACCCTTGCGCGTCTAGGTTATTTTGCAATACCTAAGTATAAGTTTACTGAAACTCATGATAAAAACGGCAATCCTATCTGGCAGGCGACTTGCATTATAGATGAAATCGATAAAGTGTTTAATGCTCGTTCAACCTCAAAGAAGGAATCAAAGAAAAAAGCAGCGTTTAAAATGCTTAATTATTTGTTAGAAAACTATGACGAGGAGGAATAATTGTGTTTTTTGATTTTGACAAAGGTGAATTTGGATTCAAGCTTTCCGATGATATGGGAATGGATTCAGACGGAAATGTTATGATAAAAATGGGCGACAATACGGCTATGGATATGGATTCGGGCGACCTGCATATTGTTTCAGGCTGGGACGATGATGACGATAGCTTCGGCTCCTCTTGGGATGACGATGATAATTGGTAAAAAGCAAAACCCTCCGATTTGATGTCGGAGGGTTTTATTTCTTTGTTAGAATTATTTTTTCTTCATCTGGTTTTTAAAGCACTTTTTGTCAAAGCTTGGGTTGAAGGCGTAGAAGTTTTTGCTGTCGAGCTTGTCGGTGAGTATACGAAGGTTCTCGCCGAAGCGCTGGTAATGCACAACCTCGCGCTGTCTGAGGAATCGTATCGCGTCCTTAACATCGTAGTCGTCGCAGAATCGGAGAATGTTGTCGTAGGTCGTGCGCGCTTTTTGCTCAGCCGCAAGGTTTTCGTGAAGGTCGGTAATAGGGTCGCCTTTCGACTGAATATACGCCGCGGTGAACGGTACGCCCTCAGCGGACGCCGGATAAACTCCGGTTGTATGGTCAACAAAGTATCCTTCAAATCCTGCTTCCTTGATTTCTTTCTCGCTGACGCCCTTGGTAAGCTGATAAATTATTGCACCTACCATCTCAAGATGTCCGAGTTCTTCCGTACCTACCGAAGCACCTCTATCAAGAATTTTCGATAATTATAATGCTAATTTAGAATTAAAAGCGAATTATAATGCGAATAAAGAAAT
>CADBTV010000102.1 GCA_902797655.1 uncultured Ruminococcus sp. | reverse complement strand
TGTTGTGAAGTCCTTAGCGGAGAGAGTTGCTGTCTTACCTGTTACAGGTGCTGTTGTTGGCGCAGCAGTTGTCGGAGCTGCTGTTGTTGGAGCTGCTGTTGTCGGAGCGGCTGTAGGAGCTGCTGACCATGTGCCTGCGAGCTTGCCGGTGCCGTCATTCCAGCTTGTTACTGTGAATGTGCCGCCGTCAACTGTTTCGAGGTCGTCTGTCTTATTCCAAACAGCTTCCCAAGAAGGCTCTGTTGCGTCTTTGTTTACTCTTGCAAAGATAACGTTGTCAAGAAGTCCTTCGAACTTGTTGCCGTCAGACATCTTAACCCATTTTGTATCGGCACCAGTCCAGGTGTAAGCATACCAATCTTCTTCACCTGTTGTGAACGTTGCCGCGGAAAGTGTAGCCGACTTGGTTACTGTGTCAGAACCAAATGTGTGCATATCGCCAATCTTCTCACCGGCAGCGTTTACAGGCGCTGTTGAAGAGTCGATAATCTTTGCAACCCAACGTTTGATCGTTGTGGCGTCACGCACGTCTACACCTTTGTTGCCGTCTACGTCAGCCAGATAAAGCTGCTGATCATCAAGATCTACAACTTTGGCAACGTAGCGCTGAATCTCAGTAGCGTCACGAACGTCAACACCGCCATCGCGGTTAACGTCGCCAAGCATGTAAGATTCGGCAGCGCTGGCGCCGATTTGCGAAATACCTGCCATAGACATCAATAATGTCAGAGCAAGTACAAAGCTTAACGCTTTTTTCATTGTTCTTAGCATAATTTTCCTCCTTTTAATGCTTATACAAAATTGTACACTGTAATTATACTACCGGAAGCATATTTTATCAATAGTTACTGACTAAATTTAGGGTAAAAAAAAACGCCTCAAATTTGGGCATTTTGTCCAATGAGTGTATAATTATTTTGTCTTTTTAGAACAAAAATAATTTTTTCAACAAATGTGATAATTATCGACATCTTAATGTAAAAAAGGACTCGCCTTTCGGCGAGTCCCGGATAGTCAAATATTAAATTATTTAACCTTAATAGTTACCTTAACCTTCTTTGTAGCAGCCTTGTAGCTGGAGTTGCCCTTAGCTGTTACCTTAACAGTAATCTTGTAGGTACCCTTCTTAGTACCCTTCTTTACCTTGATAGAACCGTTCTTAGCAACTGTGAGCTTCTTAGCGCCGCCAGCCTTCTTGTAGGAAACAGCACCCTTAGCTTTCTTAACTGTGATAGCCTTAACAGTCTGAGCCTTCTTCTTGAGCTTCTTAGCCTTAACAGTCTTTGTCTTAGCAGAAACCTTCATCGGGTTAGCCTTCTTAGGAGCGACAACAGCCTTCTTAGTTGTTGCAGGAGCCTTTGTTGTAGGAGCTACTGTAGGAGCCTGTGTAGCAGGTTCAAAGTCGCCGCCCGGCCACTCGCCGTTAGAGAATACAGCGTTAGCTGCCTGTGCCTCTTCGAGAGTCTTGTATGTGCCGTACTTGCCTTCGCCATAGTAGTAGAACCAAGCACCGTTGTAAGTTGACTTACCGGAGAACTCGTTAACCTCTGTGTCCTTGAGGTTGCAAACGAAGATCATGCCGTTTACGTCGCTTGTGCCGTTCGGATAGAATCCATACTTGTCCTCGCCGGGCATATAGAACTCAGCTGTGAGGTTAGAAGTCTGGAGAGCGGCTGCGTAGCGCTCAGGCTGCTTCTCTTTGTCAGCAGTCTCACCACCGTCAACAGTGTTGTTGAAGATAACTGTTGAGATGTCAGCAGGGCACTTAGCAACGAAGATGTTGCTGTCAGCAGGATCAGTCTCAGAAACAGTGTAGCCAGGCCATGCGTTTCTTGTATCGCCATAGTACTCTGCCGGGCTGTAGGAAGTATCCCACCAGTAGATACCAGCCTTACAAGAAGCAAGGTCAGAACCGTCATAGCTGTCGTTGAAAGCGTTTCTCCACTCCTGTGGCATATAGAAATAGAGAGTCTTTGTAGCGTCAGCTGCAGGAACTACGTCTTTGATGTCTGCGTTATGAACAGCGTCGCCATAGTTAGCGGAAGCCGAAACTGCGCCAAGAGCGAATACTGATGCGATAAGGCAAACAGCAAGAATTAAGCTTAATGATTTCTTAAATGTTTTCATAAAAAACCTCCTGAAATTAATTATTTCCGCAAAAGCGGATTAAGCTTAATATTATTATAATTTATCACCGCAAATAATTCAAGGGCATTTTTTAATTTTTAGCGCCAAAATAAACTTTCGGTAATTTAACCAAATAACAATGGTGTTTTTTATGCACAAATACTATTGACAGCTTTTGAGCGCTATACATATTCTTCGGCGCTTGACAAAGAAGCGATTTTTGATTAGTATATTAATTGATTTTATTATATAAATAGAAACGAGGGTTTACTTTGGACAATAACAAGAAGTCAATGGACAGCATCGTTGCGCTATGCAAAGGCAGAGGTTTTGTATATCCCGGCTCAGAGATTTACGGAGGACTCGCGAATACTTGGGATTACGGTCCGCTCGGCGTTGAGCTAAAGAACAACATCAAGAAGGCCTGGCTCAAAAAGTTTGTACAGGAAAACAAGTACAACGTAGGGCTCGATTCCGCAATTTTGATGAATCCGCAGACATGGATTGCTTCCGGTCATCTCGGAGGTTTTTCAGACCCGCTGATGGACTGCCGCGAGTGTAAAACAAGACACAGAGCCGACAATCTCATTGAGGACTTTGACGGCACAAACGTTGCCGGCTGGTCCAACGAGCAGATGATGGACTATATTAATGAAAAGGGAATCTGCTGCCCTAACTGCGGCAAGCAAAACTTCACCGATATTCGTCAGTTCAACCTTATGTTCAAAACATTCCAGGGAGTTACAGAGGATACCAAGAACGAGCTTTATCTCCGTCCGGAGACTGCTCAGGGAATCTTCGTAAACTTTGCAAATATTCAGAGAACAAGCCGCAAGAAGGTTCCGTTCGGCGTTGCTCAGATTGGTAAGAGCTTCCGTAACGAGATTACCCCCGGCAACTTTATCTTCCGCGTAAGAGAGTTCGAGCAGATGGAGCTCGAATTCTTCTGCAAGCCTGATACCGACCTTGAGTGGTTTGCTTACTGGAGAGGCTTCTGCCGCGACTGGCTCTATTCCCTCAACATCAAGCCCGAAAACCTCAGACTTCGCGACCACGAAAAAGAGGAGCTTAGCTTCTACAGCAAGGCTACCACAGACTTTGAGTACCTCTTCCCGTTCGGCTGGGGTGAGCTTTGGGGTATTGCTGACAGAACAGACTACGACCTCACTCAGCATATCAACACCAGCGGCAAGAGTCTCGAATACTTCGACCCTCAGACTAACGAGAAGTACATCCCGTACGTAATTGAGCCGTCGCTCGGCGTCGAGAGACTCTTCCTCGCGATTATGACAGAGGCTTATGACGAAGAAGACGTAAACAAAAAGGATACAAGAACCGTACTCCGTCTCCACCCTGCGCTTGCGCCGTTCAAGGCTGCGATTCTTCCGCTTTCCAAGAAGCTCGGCGACAAAGCGAGCGAGGTTTTCGAGGAGCTGAGCAAGGACTTTATGGTTGACTACGACGACACCGGCTCTATCGGCAAGAGATACCGCCGTCAGGACGAAATCGGAACCCCGATTTGCATTACCTACGACTTTGACAGCGTTGACGACGGCTGCGTAACAATCCGTAACCGCGATACTATGGAGCAGGAGCGCGTTGCAATCGACAAGCTCAAGGACTACATCGCAGAATTAGTCAAGTTTTAAATAACTATAACCGTCCGAAAGGGCGGTTATTTTTATAAATACAAACAACATAACATACAAACAACACAAAGGCGGCTCAATGAGCCGCCTGAATTGTTACTGTTTACTTTTTGCTTAACAACTTCTTGATTCTTTCAACCGCTTCGATGGTGTTGCCCCTGTCGCCGAAGGAAGTGAGCCTAAAGTAGCCGGCGCCGTTGGAGCCGAAGCCCTCGCCCGGGGTTCCTACGACGTTGGCGTTTTCGAGCAGGTAGTCAAAAAACTCCCAGCTGTCCATACCGTCGGGGCATTTGAGCCAGATATACGGAGAGTTTTTGCCGCCGGTGTAGTAGATACCGAGCTCATCCATAGCGGAGGAAATAATACGCGCATTCTCCTGATAGTACGCGATATTCTCCTTAATCTGTTTCTGACCTTCCTCGCTGAATACAGCCGCCGCGCCGCGCTGAACAGGCCATGATACTCCGTTGAACTTTGTTGCCTGACGGCGGTACCAGAGCTTGTTGAGGTTGTGACCGTCGCGCTCCAGTTCCTTTGGAATTACGGTGTAGCCGCAGCGTGTGCCGGTAAATCCTGCTGTCTTTGAAAGCGAGCAGAACTCTATCGCGCATTTGCGCGCGCCCTCAACCGCAAAGATTGACCGCGGAACCTCCTCGGTGATGAAGGCTTCGTACGCCGCGTCATAAAGGATAATCGCGTCGTTTTCGAGAGCGTACTCAATCCATGCCTCGAGCTCATTGTAGGTATACGCCGAGCCGGTGGGATTATTAGGTGAGCAGAGGTAGATTATGTCCGCCTCGGTGTCCTTGGGCGGCATAGCGGCGAAGCCGTTTTTCTCAGTGGAATCAGCGTAAACAATCTCACGTCCTGCCATAATGTTGCTGTCAACATAAACAGGATACACCGGGTCGGTAACAAGAACGGTGTTATCAGTTCCGAAAATATCGCCGATGTTGCCGCAGTCGGACTTTGCGCCGTCGGACACGAAAATCTCATCAGCCGCAACTGTCACTCCAAAGCTCTTGTAATAATCGGAAATAGCCTGACGCAAAAACTCGTATCCCTCGTAATCGGGATAGCCCTTGAAGGTTTCCTTGCTGCCGAGTTCCTCGGCGCCCTGCTTCATCGCTTCCACAACAACCGGAGCAAGCGGAAGAGTAACGTCGCCGATTCCGAGCTTAATCACTTTTTTTTCGGGATTCTTGCTGATAAACTCGTTGGTTCTCTTGGCTACCTCGGCAAAGAGATAGTTTGGGACCAGGTTGTCGTAATTATTGTTAATCTTCATAAGATTACCTCCATAGTTTTCATAAATTACCTTCCATCCATTCTATATTAAATTGTACGCGGAAAATGTGATAATTTGTCGATTAAATCTCAATCTCGCCTTCGAACGTTTTGAGCGCTTCACCGGTCATATAAACAGTGTCGTCGGTGTAATTAATCACGAGGTCTCCGCCTCTGAGCTTGACAGTAATGTCCTCGCCCTTCTTGCAGAATCCGTTCTCACAAGCAGCAACCGCAACCGCGCAGGCGCCTGTACCGCAAGCCCAGGTCTCGCCCGAACCGCGCTCCCAGACTCTCATCTTGATTGTATGGTCGTTGAGAACCTTGATGAACTCGGTGTTAACACGCTCGGGGAATATCTCGTCGTTCTCAAACTCGGGACCGATTTTTTCAATATCAAGTCCGTCAACGTTATCGACAAACACAACGCAGTGCGGATTACCCATTGAAACGCAGGTTACGTTGTAGTTTTTGCCGCCGATTGTTACTTCCTCGTCAATCATTCTGTCCTTGTCGCACTTGACCGGGATGAGCTTTGGATCAAGCTCCGCCTTGCCCATATCAACCCTGAGCTTAGTGACCTCGCCGTCCTGGGTGTAGGCTTTGAGGTTCTTGACGCCGCTGAGGGTTTCAACAGTAAACTCGTCGCGCTCGCGGATGTCGAGCATATTATGGTCGTAGAGGAACTTACCGACGCAGCGGATTCCGTTGCCGCACATCTTGCCCTCTGAGCCGTCAAGGTTGAACATACGCATCTTTGCGTCGGCTACGTCAGACGGGCATACAAGGATGATACCGTCGCCGCCGATTCCAAAGTGGCGGTCGGAGAGTCGAACCGAGAGAGCCTCGGGGTTGTTGATTTCCTGGTCAAACGTGCTGCAGTAAATATAGTCGTTTCCGGCTCCCTGCATCTTGGTGAATTTGAGCATCATCTTCTCGGAGCGCATATTGTTGATGTCAACAAGCTCTGTGCTGACCTGAGAATAACGGCTTCTCAGGCAGTCGGCAAGAGCGTTGGCTGTATCGAGAGATGTAAGGCAGGGAATGTTGCGCTCAACAGTCTTGCGGCGGATTTTAACCGAGTCTCTGCTCGGGATTCTTCCCTTTGCGGAGGTTGAGATAACGTACTGAATCTTGCCGCTCTCGATGAGAGTAAGAGTGTTGACGCTCTCGTTTTCGTGAATCTTGCTTACGATTGTGGAGTCGATGTTATATGTTTCAAGCACCTTTGCGGTACCCTTTGTCGCGTAAATCTTGAAGCCCATATCGGCGTATTTCTTGACGATGTCGCCGATTTCCGCCTTGTCTGAATCACGAACCGTAACAAACACACCGCCGCCGCGCTTCATCTTGTAGCCGGCTCCGATAAGTCCCTTGTAGAGCGCTTCCTCGAGAGTTCCGGCAACTCCGAGAACCTCGCCGGTAGACTTCATCTCGGGACCGAGGTGGTTGTCAACGTTGATAAGCTTTTCAAAGCTGAACACCGGAACCTTGACGGCAAAGTACGGGGATTTCTTGTAGAGTCCTGTGCCATAGCCCATATCGGCGAGCTTTTCGCCGAGCATAGCCTTAGTCGCAAGGTCAACCATAGGAACGCCCGTTACCTTGCTGATGTACGGAATTGTACGCGAGGAACGCGGATTAACCTCGATAACGTTCAGCTCGCCGTTGTAGACGATGTACTGAATGTTTACGAGCCCCTTGGTTTTGAGCGAAAGCGCGAGGTTACGGGTAGCCTCGATGATGACGTCGGTCATCTCGTCGGTTACGTTCCACGCCGGATAAACCGCGATTGAGTCTCCGGAGTGAACTCCCGAACGCTCAACGTGCTCCATAATTCCGGGGATGAGGATGTCCTCGCCGTCGCAGATTGCGTCAACCTCGAGCTCGGTGCCCATCAGGTACTTGTCGATGAGAATCGGGTTCTCAATTTCCTGAGCGAGGATGATGTCCATATATTCGTCAACATCAGCGTCGTTGAAAGCGATAATCATATTCTGACCGCCGAGCACGTAGGACGGACGCAGAAGCACCGGATAGCCGATTCGGTTGGCGGCTTTTAGAGCCTCGTCCTTGGTCATTACGGTAACGCCCTTTGCGCGCGCGATGTGGTGCATTTCAAGCAGCTCGTCAAAGCGCTCTCTGTCCTCTGCCATATCAATAGCGTCATAGGAAGTACCGAGTATGTTGACTCCGCTCTCGTCGAGGAACTGAGTGAGCTTGATAGCGGTCTGACCGCCAAAAGCTACAACCACGCCGAAGGGCTTCTCGGTCTTGATAATGCCCATAACGTCCTCGGTTGTAAGCGGTTCAAAGTAGAGCCTGTCGGCTGTATCAAAGTCGGTGGAAACAGTCTCGGGGTTATTGTTTACGATAACAACCTCGTAGCCTGCTTTCTTGAGAGCCCACACGCAGTGTACCGAAGCATAGTCGAACTCAATGCCCTGACCGATACGAATCGGGCCGGAGCCGAATACGATGACTGTCTTTTTGTCGGAATTCTTTTCTTTAATAAACAGCTCAGCTTCGTTTTCCTTGTCGAAGGTTGAGTAGAAGTAAGGGGTCTCGGCGTTGAACTCAGCCGCGCAGGTATCAACCATCTTGAACACCGGCACGAGCGGATTTTCAACCTTTTTACCGCTTAACTTTTCGATAGTGCGGTCAAGGTATCCGAACTCCTTAGCCTGACGGTATGTGTCCTCGTCAAGCTCGCCGTTTCTGAGACGTTTGCCCATATCGGCGATGTAAATAAGCTTATTTAGGAACCACTCGTCAATGAGTGTGATTTCGTGAATTGTGTCAACCGAGATTCCGCGCTTTAAGGCTTCATACACACAGAACATTCTCAAATCGTCGCAGACCTTGAGTCTTTCGAGAATCTGCTCGTCGGTCATCTCCTCGAACATCTCATCGTCGAGGGTATCGTGAGAAATTTCAGCTCCGCGCACAGCCTTCATAATAGCCTGTTCAAAGGTCGGAGCAATTGCCATAACCTCGCCGGTAGCCTTCATCTGGGTTCCGAGCGAGCGCTTGGCGTATACAAATTTATCGAAAGGCCACTTTGGCAGCTTTACAACAACGTAGTCCAAAGCCGGCTCAAAGCAAGCGTAGGTTGAGCCGGTAACGGCGTTTTTAATCTCGTTGAGAGTGTAGCCAATCGCGATTTTAGCCGCAACCTTGGCTATAGGATAACCCGTCGCCTTTGACGCGAGAGCCGAGGAACGCGATACACGGGGGTTAACCTCGATTACAGCGTACTCAAAGGTCTCGGGGTTGAGCGCAAACTGACAGTTACATCCGCCTTCTACCTTCAGAGCGGAGATAATATCAAGAGCCGCGGAGCGCAGCATCTGGTATTCCTTATCGGCAAGAGTTACCGCCGGAGCGATAACAATTGAGTCACCCGTATGAACGCCGACAGGGTCGAAGTTCTCCATAGAGCAGACGGTGATAACGTTGCCGAGGGAGTCGCGCATTACCTCGAACTCGATTTCCTTCCAACCCGAGATACACTTCTCAATAAGGCACTGGGTAATCGGAGAGAGCTCGAGACCGTTTGAGCAAATTTCCCTGAGTTCTTCCTCATCGTCAACAATACCGCCGCCGGTACCGCCGAGCGTAAACGCCGGACGAACGATTACCGGGTAGCCGATTTCGTCGGCAAACTTAACCGCCGCTTCAACTTCGGTTACAACTGTTGACGGAATGACAGGCTGATTGATTTCAAGCATAGTGTCCTTGAACATCTGTCTGTCCTCAGCCTTGTCGATTGTCTCGGGAACCGCGCCGAGGAGCTTAACTCCCCATTTGTCGAGGAAGCCCTCCTTGGCAAGCTGCATCGAGAGCGTGAGGCCTGTCTGACCGCCGAGGGTCGAGAGCAGAGAGTCCGGACGCTCCTTGATGATAATTCGCTTGACGATTTCAAGCGTAAGCGGCTCGATGTAAACCTTGTCCGCCATAGCGTTGTCGGTCATAATGGTAGCCGGGTTGGAGTTTACGAGGATAACCTCGAGCCCCTCCTCCTTCAGCGCGCGGCACGCCTGAGTACCGGCGTAGTCAAACTCGGCAGCCTGTCCGATAACAATCGGACCTGAGCCGATCACCATAACTCTTTTTATATCTGATTTTAACGGCATATAATCATTCCTTTATTCTCTATTATTCTTTTAAAGAAATTTACTTGTTTTCGTCAATCATACTAATAAATCTGTCAAAGAGGAACGCAGTATCCTTGGGTCCTCCGCATGCTTCCGGGTGGAACTGAACCGAGAACGCCGGCATATCCTTGTAGGTTACGCCCTCACAGGTTCCGTCGTTACCATTCACGAAGCTCACCTCGGCGTTAGCCGGTACAGAGTCGTTGATTACGGCGTAGCCGTGGTTTTGGGATGTGATATAGACCTTGTCGGTTTTGAGTTCCTTTGCCGGCTGATTAGCTCCGCGGTGTCCGTAGTGGAGTTTTTCGGTTTTTGCTCCCTGCGAAAGCGCCAGAAGCTGGTGTCCGAGGCAAATTCCGAAGGTCGGGATTTTCTTCTCGCAAAGCTTTTTGAGAGTTTCAATCGCTTCAACGTTCTCCTGAGGATCTCCGGGACCGTTGGAAAGCATAATTCCGTCGGGCTTTAGAGCGAGTATGTCCTCAGCCGATGTGTTGTACGGCACAACGGTGAGATTGCATCCGCGCTTAACGAGCTCGCGGCCGATATTGTGCTTTGCGCCGTAGTCGATAAGCACTACGTGGCGTTTCGGCGACTCAGCCTCAAAGAACTCCTGCTTCTCGGTCGAGGTGGAGCTCACCGCATTAGTCACCTTATACCGCTTGATTTCCTCGACATCCTGCCCGAGGTTGTCGAGAGTGTAGGTGAGCTTGCAGTTCATAACACCGTACTCTCTTACGATTCGCGTGAGGGCTCTGGTGTCAATATCATACAATCCCGGAATACCGGCACTTTTTAAAAAAGTGTCAAGATCTCCCTCACAACGGAAGTTGCTGGGAGCTTGGCACCAGTTTCTGACAATATAAGCTTTTAACGCCGGAGACTTACTCTCAAAATCAGAGGGAATTACCCCGTAGTTGCCGATGAGAGGGAATGTCTGAATAACCACCTGACCGTAGTAACTCGGGTCGGTGAGTGTTTCAAGATAACCGGTCATCGCAGTTGTAAAAACAAGCTCTCCGGTGGTTTCCTTCTCTGCTCCGAAGGCCTTGCCCTCGAAGTATGTACCGTTTTCAAGTATCAGGTATGCAGCTCGGCTCATAAATGACTTCCTTTCCTGTTTATATATACCTTAGTTCTGGTAGGTTCTGATAACCTGCTTGGCAATATCAAGCTTACTCTTGCGCATATTCATCGCCTGATGCTCGATATAGCTGTGCGCCTGCTGTTCTGTCATCGACAGGCACTGAATCAGCAGGAGCTTTGCTCTGCCGATTACCTTCATCTCCTCGAGCTCGGTTTTGAGCTTTTCCGCCTCATCATTTTGAGAGAAGAACCTCTCCCTGAATCCCTGCGCAAAGGAGACGTAATGGTGAAAGAGCTGCTTGTTCAGCGGCTTGCTGATTACAAGCACGCCAAAGGAGCTTACTATCCCGAACGCTTCCATAGCCTTTTCCTGCTTTACGATAAGCAGGACAGCAGCCTTGGTTTTCTTTGCGCAATAGAGCGCAAACTCCAGCCCGGGCTCGGAATCGAGCGGAGTGTTGATTACAACGAGGTCAAAGCCGAAGCTGCTGAGCCTGAGCTTTGCATCGTCAGCCGAAACAGTACACGCGACATCCGAGAATCCCTCGCCCGAGAGCAAAGAGGAAATCGCCTTAATACCTGATTCGGTTTTGGAAACAATCAACGCTCTTTTCATAGTTATCCACCATATTCCAATTTAATATTCTATAGTATTAACGCGAAAAAGAAATTACATATTAGAAAAATAAAAAATTTTTCAGCCGCTTAAACACGTGATTTTTTCGCGCTCTTAGAGTATTGCACAGAAATTTAAAAGAGGGCGAAAAGATTTTTAGAGAAAAATTTTTTCAACCTCTTTTGCGTCTGTGAAAATTAAAGTTTTAGTATTGACAAATCCGCCTTGCCGTTATATACTTGCAATTGTAACAGCAAAGGCGCTGTAGGTTTTGTCCTGCGGCGCTCTATTTTTTTATAAAAGGAGACTAAAGATGATTAATGTTCCCGAGCTGTTCGGCAGCAACGTTTTTAACGATGACGTTATGAAAGAGAGACTCCCAAAGCCGATATACAAGGCTCTCAAAAAGACCATTCAGGACGGCGAGACGCTCGACGACAGCGTAGCCAATGCCGTTGCGCACGCGATGAAGGAATGGGCGATTGAGAAGGGTTGCACTCACTACACCCACTGGTTCCAGCCCCTTACCGGCATTACAGCAGAGAAGCACGACAGCTTCATCACTCCGGACGGAGACGGCAAGGTGCTGATGACCTTCAGCGGAAAAGAGCTTATCAAGGGCGAGCCCGACGCGTCATCATTCCCGAACGGCGGAATCCGCGCGACCTTTGAAGCAAGAGGCTACACCGCATGGGATCCTACCTCCCCGGCTTTCGCGCGTGACGGAACTTTGTATATCCCGACCGCGTTCGCATCCTACACAGGCGAGGTTCTCGACAAAAAAACCCCTCTCCTGCGTTCTATGGAAAGAATATCAAAGGAAGCGGTACGAGTTCTCCACCTCTTTGGCAAAACAGACGTTAACCGCGTTGTCACAACAGTAGGCCCCGAGCAGGAATACTTCCTTATTGATAAGGAAATCTACGACGCCCGTCCCGACCTCATCTACACCGGACGCACACTCTTCGGCGCAAAGGCGCCAAAGGGTCAGGAGCTCGACGACCATTACTTCGGCTCAATAAAGACGAGAATCTCCGAGTTTATGCGCGAGCTCGATTTAGAGCTCTGGAAATACGGAATTTATGCCAAGACAAAGCACAACGAGGTTGCGCCGTCTCAACACGAAATTGCTCCGATTTTCACAACAACCAACGTAGCTGTTGACCACAACGAGCTGCTTATGGAAATTCTGCAAAAGACCGCAGAGAAGTTCGACCTTGTGTGTCTGCTTCACGAGAAGCCGTTCGCAGGCGTAAACGGCTCCGGCAAGCACAACAACTGGTCAATCTCCACCAACACCGGAGAAAACCTCCTCAAGCCCGGCAAAAACCCTGCCGAGAATTTACAGTTTCTCATTTTCCTCGCGGCGATTGTAAAGGCGGTTGACGAGTATCAGGATTTACTCAGAATCTCCGTAGCTTCCGCCGGCAACGACCACCGTCTCGGAGCTAACGAGGCTCCGCCGGCGATTCTCTCGGTATTCCTCGGAGACGACCTCGACGCAGTTGTTCATTCAATCGAGGAGGGCGAGTCCTACGAAAGCGAAGGGCTCGAGGATATGGACCTCGGAGTTGAGGTTCTGCCGTCACTGAGAATGGACACAACCGACCGCAACCGTACTTCTCCGTTTGCGTTCACCGGCAACCGCTTTGAGTTCCGTATGCTCGGCTCAAGCGCCAACATCGCAAGCGCGAATATTATCATAAACACAATTGTTGCGGAGGAGCTCAAGGAATTTGCCGACAGGCTCGAAACCGTGAAGGACGTCAAGGCAGCCGCAAAGAGACTCGTAGCCAGAACCTTCAAGCAGCACGACCGTATTATCTTTAACGGCGACAACTACTCCGATGATTGGGTCAAGGAAGCCGAAAGACGCGGACTTCTCAACCTGAAGAGCGTCCCGATGGCGCTTAAACACTACACCGACGAGAAGAACATCAAGCTCTTTACCGACAACGAAGTTTTCACAGAACAGGAGCTCAGAGCGCGTTACGACGTTGAGCTTGAAAACTACGCCAAGCTCATCAACATCGAAGCGCTGACAATGATTGATATGGCGAAAAAGGACATTATTCCGTCAGTAACCGAGTACGTCAGGGAGCTCACCGACACAGCGCTCGCTAAGCAGGCGCTCTCCGCTGAGATTCCGGTATCTCTCGAGACAAAGCTCGTAACCGACCTCAGCCGCAAGCTTGTGTGCTTCTCGGATAAGGTGACTGAGCTTGAAAACGACCTCATCAAAGCAGGCGAGCTCAGCGGCGATATGCAGGCATACGCAGACTTCTACTGCGACGTAGTCTTTGCTGATATGCAGGCTCTGCGCGCAATCGGCGACGATATGGAAACTCAGACATCGTCAGACTACTGGCCATATCCATCCTACGGCGAAATGCTCTTTGGAGTGTAAGACTGTATCAATTGACAATTGAAAATTGAAAATTGAAAATGATGGTCGGGTAGACAGCGACTTCTGTAAGAAGCTTTTGTCTCCCGACCATATTAATATGCTTGCTGCGCAAGCAGCATAAAAATTCTGTCGGGCAGAGAAGGCTATTTTACATCAACCTATCTGCCCGACATTCATTGTCAACTGTCAATTGTCAATTTTCAATTATAAAAACTTCACCGCTGTGCCGCTTGCGAGAATCTCAGCCGCGCCTTCCATAATCGAAGCGCTGGAGAACTTAACGTTGACAACAGCGTCCGCGCCCATCTGCTGAGCCTGCTGAGCCATTCTTTCGATAGCCTTGTCACGAGCCTCGTTGAGCATTTTTGAGTAAGAAACGAGCTCGCCGCCGATGATACTTTTTAAGCCTGCGCCGATGTCCTTGAACGCGTTCTTTGAATTAACATAGTTACCTGTTACAAGTCCGAGAGTCTGTAACTCCTTGCCTGAAACTGTCGGTGTGTTAACAATAATCATTATAATTACCTCTCTTTATTATTTGGCATAAAGCCTTATTTACTATACCACATTATTTCTCGGGTGTAAACATAATTTTCAAAAACTCAGGGAACACAGCGCGCCAGTAGGCTTCGTTGTGCTGGCCCTTATCATATGTTTTCAGCGTAATCTTTCCCTTTGGATAATTAATCTTATCAAGGTTTTGCGGCATACTTTGCGCGCCTTCGAGCAGGAATTTTTCGAGGTCATCCGCCGCGCCGTTGTAGATGTACAGCTTTGGATAGGCTTTGTTAAACTTCTTTGTTTTAAGATACTTTACCCATGTGCTGTCGTCATAAAGCCCAAACGCCGGAGACAGAGCCCCAATAGTTCCGAACTTTTCCGGGTGCTCCACACCGATATAAAAGCTCTCAATTCCGCCCGACGAGCTGCCGCAAATTGCGTTGTGAGCAGCGTCTGAATAGACGTTGTAATTTTTCTCGATATACGGCACTACTGTATTATATACAAAGTCTGAGAAATAATTGCCTGTACCGTTTTCGTAATTCTCTTTATCGCTGACATTCGCGACATCGCCGATGTCGGGAGTGAGCTCACTGTCACGGTTCGAGGTGCTGTCGTCAATGCCGACGATGATCACCTTGTTGCCGGAGTTTTGCATCATATTCTGAGCGCTTTCTGCAACCGCCCAGCTTCCGTAGCTCGTCGCTCTCTCCTCAAAAAGATTCTGTCCGTCGGTCATATAGATAACGGAATACTTCTCCTTTGAGCTTTCATCGTAATCATCGGGAGTCCAGATGTATATATCCTTCTCGACCTTTGAATACTTAAACGACTTAATCTCGTAATCAGGCCGCGAGAGTCCAAGCGGTTTAACTCCGTAGCTGGAAATATCCCATCCGTTAACGTATTCGTTCACCGCGAGCTCAATACTGTCGCTGCCGTCGCTTGTGATAATCATTCTGTCGTATTTGTCGGTATCAGCGGTGAGCGAATAGTCCTTGTACTCGTCGCCCTCAGCCTTCTTTAGCTCGGGAGTTACGGTCTCGCTCTCGCCGGACGTGGTGCTTTTAAGAGTAACCTTAATCTCCTCCGCGAGCATTTCGTCCCTAACGGTAACAACGTGACCTTTTTTATCCGAGCTGCCGCAGGAACAAAGCAACAACGCCGCCATTGCTATTATTAAGCCGCAAGATAAAACACGTTTCATAATCAACCTCACTCAATCGCGTAAAGCTTCTTTGCGTTTTCGCAAGTGATATTCAAAAGCTCCTGCGTGTCCATTCCCCGAATTTCAGCAATTTTCTCTGCAACATAAACTATGTTGCGGCTGTCGTTGCGCTTTCCGCGGTTTGGAACAGGCGCAAGGTACGGGCAGTCCGTCTCGAGCAGGAGTCTGTCAATCGGAACCTCACGAGCGCAGTCTACGCTGTGGCGCGCGTTCTTGAAGGTAACAACTCCGCCGAGGCTGATACTCATTCCAAGCTTCATAACCTCGCGCATAAGCTCAACGCTGCCGCTGAAGCAGTGCATAAGTCCCTTGGGCTTATACTTGCGCAGCAAATCCATAGTATCTCCGTGAGCTTCGCGGTCATGAATGACGACGGGAACATCGAGTTCCCTGCTGAGCGTTAGTTGCTCCTCAAATACGCGCTTTTGCAAATCGCGCGGAATATCCCAGTGGTAATCGAGCCCGATTTCACCGAGCGCGACGCACTTTGGATGCTTTAGAATTTCCGTTATTTTTTGAAGATAATCGTCGGGCATATTTTCAAGATTCTCGGGATGAAAGCCGGCGGTAAAGTAAAAGTACGGATACCTTTCGGCGCAGCCCATATTGACGAGGGCGGATTTGTCGTCAACCGCGTTGCTGACAACAAGCTCGATTCCGCACGCCGGCAGAGCTTCAAGAAGTTCCTCCCTATCCTCGTCAAACCAAGCGTCGTCATAATGACAATGCCCGTCTGTTATTCTATTATACTTAACTGTTTCAGCAAGCATAACCGTTCACTATTCCCATTATAATATTATCTGATTAAACAATCTTGCTTCCGTTGTCGATTGCGCTGTCAACTGTAATCAGTGTAAGGCTGTCGCCCTTTTCGGCGGAGAGAATCATTCCCTGACTCTCAACTCCGCAGAGCTTAACCGGCTTTAAATTAGCGACAAAAAGTACGCTCTTGCCGACTAATTCCTCGGGCTTGTAGTACTGAGCGATTCCGCTGACGATAGTCCTCTCGCCCATTCCGTCGTCGAGTGTGAACTTCAAAAGCTTCTTAGACTTTTTGACCTTCTCGCACGCGAGAACCTTGCCGACACGGATGTCGGATTTTGCAAAATCGTCGATAGAAATCTCCTCGGCAATCGGCTCAATCTCCTCGACCTCCTCAATGCTCTTCTCGCCCTCGGCGCTCTTTTTCTGCATTTCCTCGATTTCAGCGTAGAGCTTGTCCGGGTCAATGCGTACAAACAGCGGAGTAGGGTTGGAAAGCTGAGTTCCGGCTTTGTATGCGCCGAACTTCTCCAGGCTGTCGTAGGATTTTATATCGCAGTTAATCTGCTCAAAAATCTTCTTGCAGGTATCCGGCATAAACGGCTCAACGAGTACCGCGATATAGCGGATAGCTTCGAGAAGGTTATAGAGAACTGTGCCGAGTCTGGGCTTTAGAGACTCGTCCTTGGCGAGTACCCAAGGCGTAGTTTCGTCGATATATTTATTGCATCGCTTCGCAAGATTCATTACCGCTTCAACAGCGTCGCTGATGTGGAAGCTGTCGATGCACTCGTCAACCTTCTTCATAGTGTCATAGCAGAACTGCTCGAGCTCGGAGTCAAGCTCCTCCCCTGTGTTCGGCTCCTGAACCACGCCGCCGAAGTACTTGTTGTTCATAGCAATTGTACGGTTCACAAGGTTGCCGAGAGTGTTGGCAAGGTCAGAGTTAAAGCGTTCGATAATCGTCTCATAGGTGATAGAGCCGTCGCTCGCGAAAGGCATCTCGGAAAGCAGGTAATAACGTACAGCGTCAACGCCGATGAGCTTAACGAGCTCGTCCGCGTAGATAACGTTACCGCGGCTCTTGCTCATCTTGTCCTCTCCGAACAACAGCCACGGATGACCGTAAACCTGCTTCGGAAGCGGCTCGCCGAGAGCAAGCAGCATAATCGGCCAGTAGATAGTGTGGAAGCGCACAATATCCTTGCCTATGATGTGAACATCGGCAGGCCAGTATTTCTTATAGTTCTCGCCGCTGCCGTCCGGGTCATAGCCCAGCGAGGTGATGTAGTTTGAAAGCGCGTCAATCCAAACGTAAACTACGTGATCGGGGTCAAAGTCAACCGGGATTCCCCACTTGAAGCTTGTACGCGATACGCACAAGTCCTGGAGTCCGGGCTTAATGAAGTTGTTGAGCATTTCCTTTTTTCTGCTCTCGGGATAGATAAAGTCGGGGTGCGACTCGATGTAGTCCTCGAGCTGCTTTTGATATTTTGAAAGCTTGAGGAAGTAAGCTTCCTCCTTGGCGGCTTTTACCTCTCGTCCGCAGTCAGGACATTTGCCGTCAACGAGCTGGCTCTCAGTCCAAAAGCTCTCGCAAGGAGTACAGTACAGTCCCTCGTAGCTTCCCTTGTAAATATCGCCCTGCTCATAGAGCTTCTTAAAAATTTTCTGCACAGTGCGCTCGTGGTCTTTGTCGGTTGTGCGGATAAAGTAATCGTAGGAGGTGTTGAGCACATCGCAAATATCGCGAATCTCGCCGGCTACCTTGTCAACGTACTCCTTGGGAGTACAGCCTTCGGACTGGGCGTAGATTTCAATTTTCTGACCATGCTCGTCGGTACCCGTCTGGAAGAACACGTCGTAGCCGAGCATACGCTTGTACCTCGCGATAGCGTCGGTGAGCACAATCTCGTAGCTGTTGCCGATGTGCGGCTTGCGAGAAGTGTACGCAATCGCGGTTGAAATATAATAAGGCTTTCCCTTACAATCCTTACACATTTTAATCACTCCGTCATATTATAAATTATATACCTTATAAGTATAACATACTACAGGGTAAAAAATCAATTTATACTGACAAAAATTAGAACTTTTTTCAAATACATAAAGTTTAATTATATAAACACTTGACAAAGTAACCAAAACACGCTATAATAAAGAAGCTGAAAGGCGAATTAAATATCGCGGAGTGGAGCAGTTGGTAGCTCGTCGGGCTCATAACCCGAAGGTCGTTGGTTCAAGTCCAGCCTCCGCAACCAGTAATTTTTTAAAGGGCAATCCCGATAAACGCAATGTTTATCGGGATTGTTCATTTTTTGCAACGGTCTAAAAAGGTATAAAATGGGTATCGTAACTAACAAGTAACTAACAAAGAGGCTGCCGCTTCACTTGCGACAGCCCCTTTTGTACTAATCTTACTCGACCTTAACCGTTATTTCCGCCGACATAATACTCATCTTCTCGCCTTCAATAGAAACGCTGATTTTGATTTTAACTGTGGCTTCTCCCTCGGAGATTCCTTTCATAGAGAAGTCAAGGCTTCCGGGGTTGCTGATTGAAACAACGCCGGTGTTGCTTGACACAGCGGAAACATTAAGCTTCGCGCCTAGCTTCTTATATACCGCCTGAATCATCTTTAATTGGTCAAGGTTATAGAATTGAGCGCTCTCGCCTTTTTTGATTGTAAGGTCATAGACCGGCTCCTCGGATACCTTTACTTTGTATCTTTTGTTTATGATGTCAGTTCCTTTTTCGCCGATTTTAATTGTAATGTATGTGTATCCTGCCTTAACGCCGGTGAAGCTCACTTTGGTAACGCCTTCGGAATCGGTAAGCTTTTTTACCTTGAGGATACTCTCGTCGTCGGATTGTACAGTCAGGTAATCTTCAAGACCTTTTAATCCGATACCAAACACGTTCTCGCTCTTTGTTTTTCCAACCTGAACGGCGTAGCTGTAATCCTTAAAAATCACACGCTTTACAGCGCTTTTCGCCGAGGTCATCTTGGAGTTATACGCAACTATATAGTAGTAATAATGGTTTGAGAGCTTGACGGCACTGTCGGTGTAGGTATAGGTTCCGTCTTTAGCTTTCTTAAAGGACTTTGAGTCTTTTAGCAGCTTATAGCTTTTACCCTTGTTGTCGCTGCGATAAAGCTTGTAGCCCTTTGCTCCATCCGATTCATTCCACTGAAGCCTGATTCCGGTGCATTCTTCATTCATTTCAACAGTAAAAACAGGTACATTCAGATAGCCCAGCTTCTTGCTCGCGGCACTGAACTTGCCCTTAACCTTACCGTTTACGGCTCTGACCTTGTATTTGTATTGAGCTCCTGAATAGGTGCTCTCGTCGGTGTAACGGGTCTTTTTAACTGTGGCGAGCTTCTTGTACTTTGCCTTGCCCTTTGCGCTGATTTTTGCGCGGTAGACCTCGTACTTTTTAGCGCGCTTTACCTTTTTCCATGTAAGCTTTATATCGGGAGCATAAATCCCGTATTTTTGCAACTCGGTATTTTTGAGCTTAGCCTTGAACTTTGTCGGCTTTTTGAGCTTTACAGCTGACTTTGTTTTCGCGTACGCTGTCGGAACTGCCGCAGGCGCAACCGCCGCGGCGGAGAAAACCATTACAGCCGCCAGCGCGAAGCCTGTTAGTTTTTTGAATGTTGTCATTATTCTCACCCCTGAATTAACTATAGTTATTAATTATACTTTAGGCTATGCTTGTTTATTATATTCTAGCACTAGTTTTTAGTTTTGTCAACTAGATTTTAGCTATATTTACCATAAATAAATAACTTCTATTAAAATATAATAGAGGTGATGTTTATGAAATTCAGCGACAAGCTGCGCTTACTAATAGAAGAACGCAGCCTGACTCAAAAACAGGTTGCGCAAGATTTGAATATTGCCCCGTCAACCATGGGCGGATACGTTCAGGGGATGAGCCAGCCTGACTTTGAGACACTAAAGATTCTGGCTAATTACTTTGAAGTCACGTCGGACTATCTTCTCGACATACCCTGCAAGAAAACAAACAACGCTCTCGAAGAGGAACTGCTTCGCGTTTTTCGTTCTATTCCTGATAAGAATAAGTCTATTTACATTGAACAAGGCAAAGCCTTTATTCATAAAAAATAGCAAGCGACATATAATCAAACGGAGGTTAGTATGAAGGTTTTACTTATAAACGGCAGTCCGCGCAAGAACGGCTGCACCTACACCGCGCTCAGCGAAATCAAAAAGACTCTTGCCGAGGAGAACATCGGCGCTGATATTTTTCAGCTTGGCAACAAACCCGTCAGGGGATGTATTGCCTGCGGCAAATGTAGGGAAATCGGAAAATGCGTGTTTGACGACGCAGTGAACGAGTTTACCGCTCTCGCCAAGGATTACGACGGATTTGTGTTCGGTTCGCCGGTGTATTACTCGGGAATTAACGGCAGCCTGATGAGCTTTATGGACAGGATTTTTTACTCCTCGGGAGCTCAGACTCCAAAGCCGTTTTTCCTTAAACCTGCCGCGGCGGTAGTCAGCGCGAGACGCGCCGGAACCACGTCGGCAATCGACCAGATAAACAAGTATTTTATGATACAGCAGATGCCGATTGTGTCGTCAAGGTACTGGAATATGGTGCACGGCAACACCCCGGAGCAGGTTATGCAGGACGAGGAGGGTATGCAGATTATGCGCATACTTGCTCGTAATATGGCGTGGATGCTCAAGCTGATTGAATCGGGCAGAAAGAACGGAGTTGAACCTCCGAAGCAGGAGGACTCCATCAACTTTACAAACTTTATCCGCTGATAACAAAACAACCACTCGATTGACTTGTCAACCGGGTGGCTTTTTTATGCTTAGTCATAGTTTGCCGCAAGATGATGTGGAATGTCTGTGGAAACGTTGTTGAGAGAGAAAGCTTGTTTTTTTCTTTGTTTTTATTCTTTTCTTTTCTTTTGTTTTTATATTTTTCTTTTTCTTTTTATTTGTACCGTTCACTAAAGTGGAGTTAAGTGGAGTTAAGTACAGTTAAGTACAGTTAAGCTTTCGCTGCATAACAAAAAGGCTCACGATAAACGTGAGCCTTTAAAGTTTAGGTTAGATTAATCGAAGCGATTAATTATTCCTCTCTCTTCTTGCGGGAAAGATACATTGCGCCGCCTGCTGCGAGCATTACGCCGCCGAGGATGAAGAGGATTGTGTCTTCCTGACCGTCAGAGCCTGAGCCTGAGCCGTTGTATGAGCTAGAGCCTGAGCTTGAACCTGAGCTTGAAGAACCTGAGCTTGAAGAACCTGAGCTTGAACCGCCGGATGTAACGTGTCCGCCGTTAGACTTGATAGCCTTCTCCTTCTCATCAGCCTTCTTCTTAATCTTCTCAGTATCCTTTACTTCGTCAGCCTTTGAAGGATAAGCCTTTGCGAAAGCGTCTGTGAGAGCCTTGAGGATAGCGTTCTCGTCCTCGCCTGTTTCCTTGGACTTAACATAACCGAAGATTTCCTCAATCTGGTCAACAGAAGTGATACCGAACTTAGGATAAGCCTTTGCGAGAGCTGCTACAGCGTCAACGTTAGGGCTCTTGTAGTAAGAAGGAATCCAGTCACCGATAACTTCCTCACCCTTCTCTTTCGGGCAAAGCTTGTTACCAATGATGTTACCGATTGAAGAAATAGCAAGGTGAGGGCCATAGTTGGAGCTGTTAGTTGTCCAAACTGCCTCGAAAGCTTCCTTCTCGGAGTCTACAGGGTTCTCGATCTTCTTGCCTGTTACCTTAGCAGTGTCGCCGATGCAAGCTCTGCCGAAGGTTGTGTCGTAAGTCTGTACGCCGGTGTTTGCGCTGAAGATGACGCAGTAGTCTGTGTCGGACTTGAGACCGCCGGAAATTGTTGTGGACTTGTCGAGCATAGAAAGGTCATACTCGTAGATGTTGTCGCTTACCTTTGTGCAAGCTTCCTTCTTGGACTGCCATGGGAAGAAGGAATCTCCGCCTCTCTCCCAGATGTGACAGTAGATGATTGAATAGTTGCTCCACTTGGAAGCGTCGAATTTGATAGAGTCGCCTGCGCCTGAAGCTGAGCTTGATGTGTCTGCGCCGGCAGAGTTGCTGCTGTCTGCGCCAACGTTTGAATCTGTAACCTCTGCCGCTGAAACAGCGATAGCTGCCATTGAGAAAATCATCAATGCCGCAACAGCGATGGCAATAATTCTCTTAACCATTATAAAATCTCCTTACAAAAAAATTTAGACATAGTCTTGTCATTGTTTATTATACAATATTTGTTACAATTTCGCAATAAAAATTAAATTAATTTTATATGTCACAATGCACAAAGTTGAAGGCGCCGCTTTATGCACGTTGCACAAAGCGAAGATTTTTCGCAAATCCTTGCAACCCCGATTATTACTGATAATTCCAATAAAGAAAAACGCCGCGGACTTGCCGCGACGTGTTGTGTTATTTGTTTTCGTCAGGCTCTGATTTTGTAAAATGACGTCTGAGCACAGCGACAATAATAATCGCGATAACAATCGCTGCGATTACAAGGATTGTGATTATGGTGGTGATGTTGCTGCCGGAATCCTTGGTAACCTCTGTCGCGCCGGGAACAGTTGCAGGCTTGGTAACGCCGATGATTGCGTCCTTTCCGCTGCCGTTCTTCTCGCCCTTTGCATCGGCGTAGTTTGTGAAGCTTCCCTGGTACTCGTCGATGATTTTGAAATCCCTGCAGACGATTGCGGAAGCGTTCTTGACGACGGTTTTGCCGTTGACGGCAACGTCGTTGGTGAAGGTGAAGCTCTTCAGGTAGGTAAGGTCGTTGCCGTAGAGCTCGCTTACGAAGTAGGTAATCTCCGCGTCGCCCTCTTTGACTACCTCAAAATCAACAGTGAGGAGCTTGCCCTTCTTGCTGAAATCAGCGGTTTTCTGCACGTCAGTCCAGTTAAAAGCGATTGTGTCCTCGAGCTCGGTGTTGCTGACTACTCCGCTGAGCTTTGGAAAATCAAGGCTCTCGGGGTCAATCTTCAGGTACTTTGAGTCGTAAGCCACGTACATCTGGAGTCCCTCGATTTTTTCAGTGCAATCGGAAAGGTTGAGGGTGTATGTAATCTTATCGCCGACCTTTGCGTTTGCGCCGTTGACGGTGAAATCGCCCTTGGCGGCAAAAGCAGTCGCGCAGGAAAGCGCAAGAATGAGCGCTGTCATAGTTAATGCAAAAGCTGTTTTCAAAATTCTTTTCATTTATTTTTCTCTACTTTCATAAGGATAGATTAATTATATACCATTACAAAACAAATTTCAATGTGTTTTTGATTATTTTAGAAGAAAAGGAAAAGGACCGCCTAAAGGCAGTCCGTGTTTCAATCATGCTTTTCGTGAGCTATAAATACAGGCACACACGCCAGAGCAACAAATATCAGGAGCATTATCTCTGACACTGCGCTTGTACCGTCCAGCGGATTGCCCAGCAGGGCAACTATCGTGAACATCACTGCAATAAGGCAGAGTACCAGCAATAGGCTCACTGCCTTAATATGTTTTTGAAACATATTCTTTTCCTCCGTTTTTCACACACATCATCCAAATGGTAATTGCAATTATAATTCGCAAACAGAATAAAGTCAACCCCTTTTACACAAATTTAATTGCTTGTAACAGCTTTGTAATTCCTTTATAGAAAAATTAACGGGTGAATTGTGCTTGCAGTTTTTGCCGGCACAAAATATTGTGGAGCATAAATCAGGAGTGTAATCCTCGGGAAAAATTTCTGACTTTTTTGTAATATGCAAGAAAGCGCGCGCAATCAGCGCGTCCGCTTTCGTATAGCCATCGCTCGTGCGCGCGCAGCGTGCAACTGAGCGGGCAATAC
>CADBTV010000101.1 GCA_902797655.1 uncultured Ruminococcus sp. | reverse complement strand
TTATTACATTAATGCTCCTTGGCGGTATATAAAACACCCTGAACATATAGTTTTTAAAAATGGGATAACAAGTATTCCCGATTGGGGTTTTTGTTCTGAAAAAGGTTACAACTATTATTATAGAACTAAAACAGTAAAACTTCCGAATTCTGTAAAAAGCATAGGAGAGTATGCATTTACTTTTTGTAAAAGCTTAAAGAAAATTAGTATTCCTAAAAGCGTAAACAAAATTGGTGAATGGGCTTTTGAATCGTGTGAGAAATTGAAGAGGATAACAATTCCAGGTAGCGTAAAAACTCTTAAATATGGTACTTTTTCTTATTGTAAAAAATTAAAAAAAGTGACATTAAAAAAAGGAATAAAAACTATTGGTGAAAGTGTGTTTTTTGATTGTCGTAAATTGAAATCAATAAATATTCCAAATTCAGTAAAAACAATAAAAGGTGCATTTGCTCATTGCAACGCTCTGACTTCATTTAAATTTCCTAAATATTTAAAAACAATAAAGTTTCAGACTTTTTATTCTTGTAAAAAGCTCAAGAAAGTGACGATTCAAAACAGAGTTAACAAAATTGAAAGCAGAGCATTTGATAATTGCAAGAGCCTGAAAAGTATAAAAGTACCTAAAAGCGTTAAAAAGATAGGTGAATACGCATTTGGATATAGGGATAAATATCAGCCGTCTGGTGATAATGATTATATTGATGTACCCATTAAAGGCTTTACAATCAAAGGCTACAAAGGTACTGCTGCCGAGAAGTACGCTAATAAGAACGGTTTTAAATTCGTAGCGTTGGATAAATAGAAATGGCACAAAGACGGGATATCTTATGTGCTAAAGAGGTTTTTCATTTATTCAACTAAACTAAGTTATAAAACAAACTCGGCGGACTCAAAATGAACCGCCGAGTTTTTACTATTTGTTGACTTTTATAAATGAAACACGATATGTTAATGGGAAAAACGATCAGTATTTTAAGGTTAAGTTTTACGCGAAATACTTAGACATAATGATTAACGGTAGTGTCGCTGAATACATTTTTTAAAAATAGGAGAGAAATCTATGAAAAAGATAGTTTCAATAATATTTACAATATCTATATTAATCAGTACATTAATATTTCCTGTGACTGCCAAGTCAGCTGAATTACGATACGGTGATTATAAATATAAGGTAGTTAATAATGAAGTTGAGATTACGGATTATGTGGGAAAGAGTAAAAAACTATCTATACCGGAACAGATTGACGGTAAAATCGTAACAACTATAGGATACTTGTGTTTTGGATCTTCTAACAAATATATCACGTCGGTAACTATACCGGATACAGTTACTGTTATAAAAGAAGAAGCTTTTTGGCAAACAAATATCAAGTCTGTTTTAATTGGCAAAAATGTGAAAACGATTGAAAACAGAGCTTTCGCATGGAATTTGAAGCTAAAAAAAATAACCGTAAAAAAGGGCAATAAATATTTTTCATCTCAAAAGGGAGTGTTGTACAATAAAAAGAAAACTAAGTTAATACAGTACCCTTTAGGTAACAAGAGGAAAAAATATGCAATTTCTAAATACACCAAAACAATTAATAAATATGCTTTTGCATATGGAGAATATCCCCAACAAATAGTCTTTAACAAAAAGCTAAACAAAATTGATAAAAATGCATTTTACGCAAATTCCGGAATTAAAAGCTTAAAACTTAACAAAAAACTAAAATCAATCGGGCAAAGTGCTTTTGAAAATTGTCATGCTTTAAAAAAGATATATTTACCTGAAAATATTAGGCAAATTGGTTTTATGGCTTTTTGTAAATGCACTAAATTGAGTAAGCTTATATTTAAAGGCAATAAAAAGCTTAGATTAAATGGAGATGTTTTTGAAGGCTGTTATAAGTTAAAAAAAGTTACTGTTCCAAAGGTAAAAACATCCTGTGGAGGAACATTTATGAACTGTTTAAAAATAAAAGAAATTAAAATTCCTAAAAATATAAAAACTATTTTTTCGTCTGATTTCTTAGGTTGTCGGTCTTTGAAAACAGTTACTATCCCGAGGAATGTAAACAAAATAGAGAGACACGCGTTTGGATATTATTATTATGAACGAACATACAAGTATAAAGGCTTCACAATCAAAGGCTACAAAGGCACCGCCGCTGAGAAGTACGCTAAAAAGAACGGTTTTAAATTCATAGCGTTGGATTAACTGCAACAGCTACACTATCTATAAGTATCATATTTCAACCGACGACAGGCTGCTCCGGAAAGCAGCCTGTCGAAATTTGTAAAACATCGATTGATTTTTGCCGCTGAGCGTGTTATTATATTTCTGTACGTTAAACTCAATGCGGACGCAGGCGTTTTGAACGATTGAAAAAACGCTTTGGACGTAGAGATAAGGGGGCAATAATACATGACAAAACAAGCAAAAAAACAGAAAAAACCGATTGTCACATTTTTAGCCGCGCTTGGCGTAACAATACTTGGCATCGTTATTCTGTTTTTAGAGGATGAAACCGCAGAGTATTTAATGGTGCTGACTGTTGCTGTCAGCCTGCTTTTCGGCGGAATATCGTTTTTGATTCAGGGTTTTCAGGTGAAAAGGTACCTGGCAGGAATTATGGGGCTTGCGGCTTATTTGCTGGTAGGCTTAGCCTTGATTTTTATGCAGTACTTTTTCTCGTTTATCACGATTGCGCCTTGCTTTTTGGTAGGCTTTGTCGCGTTGTTGGTCGGACTTGTAAGAGCCGCGATATGCGTGAACTGCTTTGCCAACGGCATAAGAGGCGGTATTATGAACGGTTTGTTTGCCATTGTACTGATTTTGTCAGGCGTGGCTCTCGCGTTCTTTCCGCTTGAAAACTTCGCGTCGCTGAGGTTCTTCATATCTATCTATCTGATCATCTACGCGATTACGCTTTTCGGAGATTTTTATGCCGAGGTCACTCGTTCCGAGCTGGAGGAGGACCGCATAAAACGCCGCTTGCATATCGCTAAGCCAAACCTGGTTACGGCGTTTAAGATTAAAAATATGGTCAAGGGCATTTACAAGGAAATCGAAGATGATAATTTTGAGAAGAAAATTATTGTTGAAGATAAACCGAACAGCCAATTCGACAAAGTGAATATTGAAATCAACCTGCACTTAACCGACCCGTCCGGCAACCAGTTTGGGCATATGGACATCGCGATTGGCGATACTGTGTACTCCTACGGCACATACGACAAGAGCAAAAATAAGCTCGCCGGCTTTATCTCGCAGGGTACCTACGCGGAGATTCCAAAGCGTCCGTACTACAAGTATTGCGTAGACAACTGCGGCGATTACATCCTCAGCTACTGCGCTTGCTTCTCCGAGAAGCAGCTCCAAACCGTCAAGGACAGAATCGCTATGTTCAAGGAATACTGCGAGCCGCTGGAGCTTGAAATCAAGAACCCCGAGATCACCACTCCCGAGCCCGGCAAGCGTTACGGCGATTCGGGTGAGAACCTGGTTCAGTTCCTTAACGCAAAGATATTCACAGTTGTTGACGGCTCCTTCAAGAGCTATTTCGGCGTAAACACCAACTGCGTAATGTTTGCGGACTGGCTTCTCGAGGGTACCGGCATCGACGCGGTTTCCGCCGGCGGACTTCGTACTCCCGGAGCGTTTTACTATATGCTGGAGAATATGTTCCGTCGTCCGAACAACCGCGTTATCCGCAAAATTTCCTATTTCTCAACCGACAATTTTGATGAAGTCATCGAGCTCGGAAGCTAAAAAAGATTCACTTCGCAGGCAGCCTGTACAGGTTGCCTGTTTGCTTAATTATTGAGTTTTGCCGAAATACTTATTTACATATTTCGCGCTAATATGCTATAATAATCAAAAATTGGTAAGGGGGATAATTGTATGAAATCTTCAAGAATTGCAATTGCGCTATTGCTTGCTGTTGTTACGTTGGTTTCCGCGTTGTCGGGCTGTGCGGCTCAGAAGTCCGCGGAGGTAAAGAGCGAGGGTTTGTATTTTTCCGAGCAGGAGGTTCGCGAGTCGCCTAAATGGATCACAGACCTAGACGCAACTAAAGACGCCGAGCAGCTTATTGTAGTTGCCGGAGTTGACAAGACTACGGCGTATGTCACTATGCACGAGAAAAACGACAAGGGCAAGTGGCAGCAGATTATTGCGACTCCGGGCTTTATCGGACTCGACGGCTTGGGCAAGGCTAACATCAACGACTGCTACACTCCTGTCGGAACGTTTACAATCGACAAGGCGTTCGGACTTGCCGACGACCCCGGATGTCAGATGGAATACACCAAGGTTGACGAAAATTACTATTGGTCGGGCGATGCGCGCAAGGGTATGCACTTTAACGAGCTTGTAAACATCAAGGATGTTCCGAAGCTCGACACCGAGAACAGTGAGCATATCTCCGATTTTGACTACGCGTATCAGTATGTCCTCAATATGGGCTACAACTCCGAGTGCAAGAAGGAGAACGGCTTTGCGTTTTTCTTCCACTGCTTCCGCGTGAACCGCACCTACACCGGCGGCTGCGTTGGTGTTCCCGAGAACATTATGAAGTTCATTATGCAGCACGTTAAGCCGGGATGCAAGATTACCATTGATTCTCTGGAAAATATGAAAGGTGATCTCGACGCCTAAGTTGTCTTGATTTTCCGCATTGTATGTGGTATTATACTTACACACCCGTGTTAATCGACTAATTTAAGAATAATTACTTTTAAGGAAGTGTTTTTATGAGATCAGATTTAATGAAAACCGGCGCTACCCGCGCCCCTCAGAGATCCTTGCTCAAGGCAATGGGTCTCAATGACGAAGAAATCAAGCGCCCGTTTATCGCTGTAGTCAACTCCAAGAGCGACTACATCCCGGGTCATAAGCACCTCAACGATATTTCCGCCAAGGTTATGGAGGGTATCCGCAACGCCGGCGGAGTTCCGTTTGAGTTCAATACTATCGGCGTTTGCGACGGACTCGCTATGAACCACAAGGGTATGAAATACAGCCTTTGCTCGCGTGAGCTGATTGCCGATTCAATCGAGGTTATGCTCACAGCTCATCCGCTCGACGCAGTTGTGTTCATCCCTAACTGCGACAAGGTAACTCCGGGTATGCTTCTTGCGGCTTGCAGGCTGAACCTTCCGGCTGTGTTTGTGTCCGGAGGTCCGATGATGCCGGGTCAGTACAAGGGCGAGAGATACGGACTTTCCGAAATGTTTGAGTATGTCGGCGCGCACGCTGCCGGCAAGATCACCGACGAGGAGCTCACAGCGTACGAGGATCACGCTTGTCCGACCTGCGGCTCCTGCTCCGGAATGTACACAGCCAACTCGATGAACTGCCTGACAGAGGCTATCGGTATGGGCCTGCCCGGCAACGGCACACGTCCGGCTATTTCTGCCGCGAGACGCGCTCTTGCCGAGGAAGCCGGCGAGACTGTTATGGAGCTCTTGAAGGCTAACATCAGACCCAGAGACATCATCACCAAGGAGAGCTTTGAGAACGCTCTGCGCTGCGAGATGGCTCTCGGATGTTCGAGCAACACTGTTCTCCACCTGCTCGCTATCGCGTACGAGGCTGACGTTCCGGTTGACATCAAGGTTATCGACGAAATCAGCAAGACAACTCCGCAGATTTGTAAGCTCAACCCGGCAGGCAAAATATTTATCACCGACCTCAACGAGAAAGGCGGAATCCCGGCTGTGATGAAGGAGCTCTCGAAGCTCGGTATCATCAACACCGACGCCGTTACCGTCAAAGGTACAGTAGGCGACCGAATCAAGGACGCCCCGGCTCCCGACGGCGAGGTTATCCATACAGTCGAGAATCCGCTCCGCAAGGACGGCGGAATCGCAATCCTCTTCGGCAACATTGCTCCCGACGGCGCGGTTGTTAAGCAGGGTGCGGTTGCTCCCGAGATGATGAAGAACACAGGCCCTGCCCGCGTATTCGACTCCGAGGAGGACGCCTGCGACGCAATCTACGGCGGCAAGATTAACCCCGGCGACGTTGTTGTTATCCGTTACGAAGGTCCTAAGGGCGGCCCCGGCATGAGAGAAATGCTCGCTCCGACCTCCGCTCTTGCCGGAATGGGACTCGACAGCTCAGTTTCGCTCATTACCGACGGTCGTTTCAGCGGCGCGACTCGCGGCGCGGCTGTAGGTCACGTAAGCCCTGAGGCTGCTTCAGGCGGTCTTATCGGACTTATCGAGGAGGGCGACACAGTTACTGTTGACATCACCGGCAGAAAACTCGAGCTCCACGTTGACGACGCGGTTATCGAGGAACGCCGTAAGAACTACAAGGCTCCCGAGCAGGAGCTTTCAGGCTACATCAAGCGTTACGCAAAGCTTGTTACCTCAGGTTCAACCGGCGCTGTGTTTGAAAAGTAAGATAATCAAAACTAGGCTGTGCAGCTCTTGCACAGCCTTTTTTAATAAATATGGCAGATTTACTGATAATTGTAATATCAGAAGCTCCTATAAAGCAAAAAAGTTTATATTCTCCGCTCAGTTTGCTGCTGCGCAGCAACGAGCTGAGGTGTTGTCCAAAATTTGTTTTGGGTAACAACACCCATACACCGGAGATGAGTAGCGAAATGTGCACAAAGCGCGACTTTCTTGCCGAAAATATGTAAAATTACTACAATAATAAAATAAAATACTAAAAACTATTGAAAATTATGATATAAATATGATATAATGAATAAAAATTTCAAAGAGGAGGATTTATATGAAGTTTTTATCACACACCGCGAGAACCTCGCTGAGCCTGGTTCTTGCAATAGTTATGCTAATGAGTGTTTTCTCGATAGCTCCAGTTGCGAACGCGGCTGAGGCAAAGCCCGAAAAAACCGCGGCTTCTCCTGATACCGCGGCGCCGGACGAGTTCTACAGTAACATCAAAAGCATAGAAATCGACCCGATTACATTGTATGAGAACATCAACTGCTATGAGGAATATGGAGATTATTATTCCGAGGAGGATGACGAGTACTATGACGGTTACTACAAGTCCTATGATTATGGCAGCTTCATAAAGGGCAATGTCGTCCTAAAGGACGGAACAGAGCTTAAAATAAGCGATAATCAGAGAGTTAAGTATAACGGCAAAAAGTACAAGCTCAAGTTCTCCGACGACCAAAGCCTGCAAAACGAGTGGAAAGTCGGTATACATACCGTAAAGGTTACTCTCGGAACCTTCAAGTCCGAGTTCGAGGTTGAGGTCGTAAAGGCTCCTATCAAGTCCATTAATATTGACGACTGCGACGTTTATCAGGATCTCGATACCGAGGAGCAGTTTGGTTACAATTCAAGAGACGAGGAGATTACCTGGAATCGTTATAAATACAATCCCCGGTATACCGTAACTCTCGATAACGGAAAGGTCCTTAAAGACGAAGACGGAGAAGTTCGCCTAAACAATAAATGGTGCCGTCTGGATTTCACTGACGATCAGTCGCTTGATAATGAATGGGATTTGGGAACATATAACGTTAAGGCTGAGCTCGGCGGCTTTGAGAGCAGCTTCAAGGTAAACGTTAAGGAAAACCCGATTTCCAAGGTTGTGTTTGACCCTATTACCGTGTACGAGGGCTTAGACCAGAGCGAAGACTACTACGAGTATTATGACGAGGATGATGAGACAGAGATTTCTGCTCCGTATATGCGCTATGACTACTCGCCTAGCTTTACTGTTTATTTAAAGGACGGAAAAGAGATTAAAAGCGACGAATCTTATTTCGAAATCAACGGACGCGGATACAGCGTTGATTGGAGCGACGACCAGTATTCTTCAAGAGGCTGGAAAGTCGGCGAGCACAAGGTGAAATGCTTTATCGGAGAGTATCAGACTGAGTTTGTCGTAAACGTAAAAGAAAGCCCGGTTGACTCTATTAATATCAAGGACCTCACAGTCTACGAGAACTTACTTGAGAACGACGAGGGATATTATTTCGATATCTCTTACACCGTAAAGCTCAAGGATAAAACCGAAATCACCGGTCACGGCTGCCGTGTTACAATCGGCGACAAGGATTACTTCATAGAAATCGAATATCCCGAGGATATCAAGGAAGGAGAGTATAAGGTGAACGCCGCCTTCGGCGGAGCCCGGACGGAGTTCAACCTCAAGGTTTACAAGGGCGTAGTCAAGCTTGAGCCCGAGGATGTAACAGTTGAAAGCTGTGAAAAAATCTACAACAGTTATCCTATCGAAACGATTTGTAAAGTAATCTTAGACGACGGAACCTCGGTTTTCACTGATAGATACGGTGAGTTCAGGCTAAAGGGTACTTCGTACTACGTACAATACCAGGATGACCAGGACGAAGAAAATGTCTGGGGTGAAGGTGAGCACAAGGCGACCGCCCGGTTTGCTGACGTAACCGCTGACTTCAAGGTCACTGTTACTCCGTCAAATATCACAAAGCTCGAGGCGGAGAATGTAGTTGTTTATAAGGGCTTAAATTCACACATCTCTACTCCCGATGAAGTCGGTGAGGAGCCGTTTGAGAGAATAACGTACTATAATGTTGTCATCAGAGCAACCGACAAAGACGGCAATGTTTATGAGAAAAAAGCTGAGGACTGGGGAATCCACTACAAAGGCAGGAGCTATTTCCCGTTTTTTGAGGATGACCAGTCGAGTAACAATAAGTGGGATGTTGGGTTCCATACCGCAAAGGTGAAGTTGTTTGGACTTGAAGCGGAGTTTACCGTTGAGGTCAAGCCGTCTCCGTTCAAGTCGATAGTATTCGACGATATTAATCTTATCGAAAACGTTTCAGGCTATACTGAATACGACTTCGATGACGATGAAAACGAGCTGGAAATGTTCCGGTATTATGTGGATTACGGAAACTACACAGTAACCTTCACCGACGGAACAACTCAGAAATCTGTTGACGGATTTATCACATACAACGGTCAAAAGTATGCTCCGACAATTGATGAACCTGTACAGTCGTTTGAAAACCCGCTCAAGGTCGGCGATTCTCAGGTTGTCAAGGCTTCATTTATGGGAATGGATTCAACCGTAAGGATGACAGTAGTAAAGTCTCCTGTGGAGAGTGTTTCGGTTAAGCCTATACATCCGATTGTTGGCTACGATTTCGCAGAAGATGAATATGAAGGCACTTATTATCTTGATAGAGATTGTCCTCTTGACTTCAGCGTAACAATCAACGGCAAGGTTTACAACAGCACAGACGGAAAGCTCTACTACGAGGGTCTCTATCATTCTGTTGACTTTAACAGCAGACATTTCCACTGGAACAAAGGCGAGACCATAAAGGCAGACGTCACTGTTATGGGTATGAGCACCACTGTTGATATAACTCCGATTGATTCGCCTGCTGCTTCTGTAGAGGTAAGAGACAACTACGTGCTTACAGAAGGCGCTTACCAGAAGTATGATTATGATGAGGACGCTTACTTCACAGCCTATGACCGCAATATTCTGGATTACACCGTAACGCTAAGTGACGGAACCAAGCTCCAGTCTAACGCTTACGGCGCAATCGTTTACGAAAACCGTGAGTTCTATCCGGACTTTCACTTTAATCAGACTGCCTCGAATCCGTGGCAGCTCAACGGCACATACGACGCAAGTATGTTCATTATGGGCAAGGAATTAAAATTCAAGGTTACTCTCCTTGACAAGGCTCCTGTGCCTGTTCCTGACATCAAGCCGATTCCGGCTCCGGTAGTTAAGAAAACCGCGGTTACTCTCGCGAAGTCCTCTGCTTCTGTTTACGTCAAAAAGACCGCGAAGATTAGCCCCAAGGTAACAAACCCTGTCGGCAAGACTACCTTCAAGAGCCTCTCGCCGAAGATTGCGAAGGTAAGCGCAAACGGCGTTGTTACCGGACTCAAAAAGGGTACAGCCAAGATTCAGGTGACAAACAACGGCGTCAAGAAAATCTTTACCGTAACGGTTAAGAATCCAAAGCTTAAAAAGATTAAGAAGGGTGCGCTCACCCTCAAAAAGGGCAAGACCTTCAAGATTAAGATTACCGGTCTCGTCGGCAAGGCGAAGTTTAAGTCCGCCAACAAGAAGGTAGCCAAGGTATCTAAGAAGGGCAAGATTACTGCTAAGAAGAAGGGTAAGACCACCATCACAGTTACCGCTAACGGCGTTAAGCTCAAGCTTAAATTAAAGGTTAAAAAGTAAATAATTATAGGGTAGATAAGCAGTCCGCTTATCTACCCTTACTTTATGCGCCAGTTTTCTATTGTATCTCCTTTGACAAGAAACGCCCGTTTCGCGATTCTTGCGAGCGGAAGGTCGCTCTGACTGTCGGAGTAAAAATCGTCGATTTCTTCGCTGCAGCTTTCTCTGAACAGTCTGACTTTTTCCTCTCCGTGGCAGTTCTCTCCGGTGTATTCTCCGGTTTCGGGATTTACGTCGGAGGCGATAAGGTTCTTAATTCCCAGCCTCTCGCAAATCGGTCTGAGCAAAAAGTACGGCGAAGCCGATATTATCAGGTCGTCCGCCTTTTGCTGAGCAATGTAGAACTGCTTGATGTTCTTTTGCTTTTGATCCCAAAAGTCCCCGACGTCATTTTCACAGTCCGTGTACTTCAAAAATTTGTACATATTCTGCTTCATCTCGGTTTTGCTGCCCTTTTTAAACACGTAAAACTTCAGCGTTCCCTTTAGCAGCGACGGCAGAAGCAGGAGGATTTTTTTATGCCTTTTCAGGCAGAAAATGTAAAAATCCGCTGTGCTGTCTCCGCGGTAAATTGTGTTGTCAAAATCATATACGTTCATTTTATCGACCAGCCATTTGCTTATTCGATACATATTATAGTAGAATTAATTCGAAATGTAAACATTTTGGCAGTTATATCCCTTGTTTATTTGCGCTTTTTATAGTAGAATATAATGGTTATAGTGTATTCAAGGAGCAAAATCGTGTTTGGTTATATCAGGATTTATAAAAGTGAATTGCTCGTCAGGGAGTACGAGGCGTACAAATCAGCCTACTGCGGACTGTGCCGTCAAATGGGCAGGGACTATTCGTTTCTGTCCCGGCTGATACTCAGCTACGACTGCACCTTTTACGCGCTTTTCCTGATGTCCTTGCGGCGCAGCTGCACAGGCTTTGAGCAGAAGCGCTGCCGATGCAATCCGTTTAAAAAATGCCAGTATTGCCAAAACTCGGACGATTCGCTCTCAAAGGCTTCCGCGCTGAGCGTGATACTCGCTTACTACAAGCTTATCGACGACGAGAGCGACAGCGGACTTTTGAAGCGCGTCGGACTCAAAATCGTCAAGCCGTTCTTCTCGCGCTGGCGCAAAAAGGCAGCTCAAAGGTACCCCGCGCTCGACACCCTCGCGTCTGAAATGCTTAAAGCCCAGCAGGATGCCGAGAGCAAAGAGGACTGCTCGCTCGATATGGCTGCTGACCCGACAGCCTCGATGCTCGCTTCCGTGATGGAACTCGAGGGCAGAGACGACACCGAAAAGCGAATCCTCAACCGAATCGGCTACGGACTCGGGCGGTTTATCTACATTATCGACGCCGCCGACGATTATAAAAGGGACATAAAATCCGGCAACTTTAACCCTTTTAGAGGGGTAGAAGATAAATACAGCGTTATGAAAAACAACCTGTCTCAATCGCTCGCAATGACGTACGAGGCTTACAATCTTATTGAATTGGTGGATTTCAAGGGGATTATCGACAACGTTATCCTCAAAGGTCTGCCGACTGTGCAAACGGAAATTCTCGAAAAATGTGAGGTAAAAGATGAAAGATCCATATGAAGTGCTGGGCGTGTCGCGCACAGCAAGCGAGAGTGAAATCAAAGCGGCTTACCGCAATCTTGCAAAAAAGTACCACCCCGACAACTACACCGACAGTCCGCTCGCCGATGTTGCCGAGGAAAAAATGAAAGAGGTCAACGAGGCTTACGACTACATTATGAACAGCCGCAAGTCGGGCGGAGAATCGACCTCCGGCGGAGCGTACAATAACTCCTATAATCCAAACTCTCGTTACGCAAACGTCCGTATGCTTATCCAGCAGAACCGCCTCGACGAAGCCGAGCGAATCCTCGATTCCGAGAACGAGCACAGCGCGGAGTGGTATTTCCTGCGCGGTATGTGCTATTTCAGACGCGGATGGGCTCAGCAGGCTGTGCAGTGCTTTCAGCGCGCTTGCCAGATGGAGCCCAATAATATGGAGTACCGCCAGGCTCTCAACAATATGACCCGTCAGCAGGGCTACGGCTTTGGCGGCTACAACACCTCGACCGGCACTACCGCGTCCGAGTGCGGAGTTTGCGACATCTGTGCCGGCGCTATGTGTATGAACTGCCTGTGCCGCGGATGCGGAGGCTGTTGATGAAAAAAGACACATTCCGGGTCGCGCTGTGCGGAGTTATTTCCGCCTTCGCGTTTATGCTGATGCTTCTCACAAACCTCATTCCCGTCGGCACCTACGCTCTGCCGTGTATCGCCGGAATACTTTTGACCGCGGTTGTGGTCGAGTTCGGCTGGAAATGGGCTTTGGCGGCGTTTGCCGCGGTATCGCTTTTGTCGGTTTTCTTTGCGGGAGATAAGGAGGCTGTGGCGTATTTTATTGCTTTCTTCGGGTTTTATCCGATAGCAAAAAGCGGTATCGAGCGAATCCGCTCGCTGGTCGTTCAGTACATAATCAAGTACGCGCTGTTTACCGTGTGTATGGTTGCGGCGTTCTGCTTTACTGTATTTGTGCTGATGATTCCGATGGAGGAATTTAAAATCTTCGGTTTCTATGTTCCGTGGGCGTTTTTGATTTTCGCGGAGATTATGTTCTTTTTCTACGACAAGTGCGTAACCATCCTCGTAACGCGCTATATCATCTCTGTTAGGAATAAATTATTTCATTTTTGACATTAATTGACAATAACTTGAAATTATAATTCTTTTATGATAAAATAAAAACAGACTACTATAAAATACATAAAGTGTTAATGGGTATATGATATGAAGGTATTTGGAAAGATTTCTGTTTTGTTAATCATAATAACTATCCTCGCGTCCGCGGCGGTGTTCTCAACCTCCGCGGCGTCGGTAAAGCACCCGGTAGCTTATCTCAAAACTGCCGGAGTTGTCGTGCGCTCGGGACCCGGCACCGGCTACAAGGCTAAAGCCACCTCTTCAAAAAAGACAAAGGTGCTCCTTTGCAGCGGCAAAAAGTACAATAAGTATTGGTACAAGGTCAAGCTCCCAAGCGGCAAAAAGGGCTATGTTTATAAAAAGCACCTGAAGATACCTAAGAACCAGCTCTACATCAGCGCGTCGGCAACGGTCTACGTCGGCTACAAAGCCAAGTATTCCTCGCTGCTCAACTCCACCGGCAAGACTCCGAAGTGGAAGAGCTCCGACAGCTCCGTTGCGTCAATTGACTCAAAGGGCATCATTACACCTCTAAAGCCCGGCAAGGTTACCATCAAGGTGAAAGCCGGCTCCAAGGCATTTTACAGCACACTCACAGTGAAGAACGCGAGCGTAAAGCTCTCGAATAGCTCAGCTGCGATGCTTACCGAGGGTAAGCTCGCCCTAAGCGCAGCCTGCAAAAAGAAGGTAAGCTGGAAAAGCTCGAACACCTCGGTCGCAACCGTGGAAAACGGCGTAGTAACTGCGATTAAACCAGGTCAGGCTGTTATCAAGGCAAAGAGCAAGTCCGGAGCCGCAAAGTGCGTGGTAACTGTAAAGCAGAGGGTGCTCTCCTTTACCGCTGATAAAAAGACAGCCTACGTCGGATGCCGCGTAAAGCTCATAGCGTCCAACGGCGCTCATCCGTATACATACACAAGCTCAAACACCAAGGCGTTTACGGTTGACAGCCGCGGAATCGCAACCGCAGTCGCGAAAGGAAGCTCTGTCATAACCTGCAAGAGCGGAGCACTTTCCGCGAAAATCATGCTCAAAGCCAAGTCCGGAAAAGCTGTCAACATCTCCCACAAAAGCGGAGAGGTTAAGGCGGGTATGACCTACTACATCAAGTCGAGCACAAGCTCGGTTAAGTGGAAGTCCTACGACACCTCAATCGCGACAGTAAGCTCCGGCTACATAACAACCAAAAAACCGGGTATTGTTATCGTTACGGCGTATACATCCAAGGGCGCGAGCGACTGCGTGGTCGAGGTTAAGCCTGCCGAGCCGGTGAGGTTTGCGTACACATCCGAGAACTCGGCGATGAAAAACTCCACCGTAACTTTTTACGCAATTACCGATACCTCGCGCACCTCTGTAAAATTCAAGATTGACCCTCCGTCGGGTTCTAAATACTGGCTCAAGGCGAGCTCGAAAACCACCTCGAACGGACGATATATCTGGAAAGCAAGCAAAAAGCTCACCACCGCCGGAAATTATAGTATTAAAGCGTATTCAAAAACAAGCTCCTCCTCGTGGGCAACCTCAGACGGCGGAACAGCAAGCGTTTTTGTCAATACCGCTTCAAGCGTTAATTCAACCAACACATCGCAGAAACGAGCCTCAACAGCTCTGCTCAGGGACATCGCAACCTTTGAGGGCTTCCTCTCGGTTGTTACCGACGACCCCCTCGTTGTGAACGCCCCGACCGTCGGCTACGGCAGAGTTGTCTACGCCGGCACATCCTTCTACAATGGAATGACCAAGGACGAGGCGTTTGCGTATCTGGTCAGAACCGTCAACGACTCCGGCTACAATTCGCGCGTCAATAAAATTCTTACCGATAACAAAATCAGCTGTAACCAGCACCAGTTTGACGCGCTTGTGTGCTTTTCATACAACCTCGGAATTTACGCGATTACCAATCACGAGGACTTAATCGGAACTCTCCAGAACTCCTACGGCAAAGAGAGCTACAAGAACACAGGCTTCGTCAACGCCGCCGGCGTAGTTCTTCGCAAATCAGCGAGCGACAGCTCCGCTTCGGTCAAAACTCTCTCCGCCGGCGCGTACGTTACCGTTCAGGAAACCGACGGCTCGTGGTACAAGGTTCTCCTTTCCGACAAAAAGACTACCGGCTACATCAAAAAAAGCCGCCTCGTTATGCGCACCACAGATACCTCAAAGCGCAATCTCAACAACGTCTCTCTCTCCGCGTTTAAGACGTTCCTGAATTACCACCACGCAAGCTCAAAGTGTATCAAGGGACTGCTTTACCGCAGGGTGGACGAGCTCGAGATGTTTATGTTCGGCGACTATACCTGCGACGGCAAGTCGAACAAATACAAGATTTCATACAAATGCTCAAAGGATTCGAGCTTCACCTTTGGGTAATATAAAATGAGAATCCGGCATATCATTATGACAAAAGGACAAGTTGTTGGAGTGATGATATGCAGGGACTTATACTCTCATTAAAAAGAAAACACAGACACTTTCGCGGACTTCCAGATATTCGGGGAGTTCTGCGTCGGTTTGGTTCGTCAATATTTTTTTCGGTGACTCTCGCGGGCGGCTTGCTCTGCGGTTCGATAGTTTCGGGCTCAATCGGTTCATCCACTCTGGAAAAGCTCGATTTGCTCTTTACCGCCAACCTGCCCGACAGAATCAAAAGCGGAGCCCTCGGCGCGTTTTGCGCCGGCTTTGCTTCCGATTTTCTGTTTCTCGCCGCGGCGTTTCTGCTGGGGCTGAGCTTGTGGGGAGTTGTCGGACTGCCGCTTCTGGCGTTTTTTAAGGGCTTCGGAATCGGCGTAAGCGCCGGATACCTTATCTCCGTCTACGGCACAAAGGGCATTTTGTTTTACCTTGTCGTTGTGCTTCCGGGGGTCTGTGTGTTCTGCACTGCGCTCGTGTGCGAGCTTCGCGCCGCGTTCGATATTTACAGGCGGCTTGTTTCAACCTTGCTTTTGCGGAGCAAAACGAGCTTTCGCGGAGCGTTATTATATTTTCTAAAAAAAAGTCTGAGCTGTCTTGCGGTTGCGCTCGCCGCGGCTGTAATTGACGCTCTGCTGTGGTTTACGTTCTCGGGGGTGTTTATCTCCGCGGCGTAGGAGGGATTTTATTTGGAAAAGGCTAAACTTGGAATAACCAGATTTTTTTCCGGTTTACTGAAAAATTTTCATAAGCTGCTGCTTGTAAACCTACTGTTTGCGGTTCCGCTTGTTGTGTTCGGGTTGATTTTTTACTACGTCAACACCCTGACCGGGCTCAACTCCAGCTTTATCGCGCTTTTGCCGATAATTTTTGTATTTCCATTCTTCTCGGGCGTGACTATCGTCACCAGAAATATCGTGCGTGAGGACGAGAACATCGAGGTAATCAAGCCGTTTTTTAAGGCGCTGAAGGACAACTTTCTCTATTTTCTCGTGCACGGAATAATCCTCTACCTCGCGATTTTCTTCTGCTACACTTCAATCACGCTTTACTGGAGGCTTGCGCACAGCAACGGCATCTTCTACATACCGTTTGGAATTGCAGTGATAATCGCGATTGCGATGCTTTTTATCTTCTACAACATTCCGGTAATGACGGTCACCTTCGATTTAAGCCTGAAGAATATCTACAAAAACTGCGCGCTGCTGTCGTTCGGCGAGGTCAAGAACAATTTCTTTGTAACCATCGGACTTTTGCTGCTTTTTATCTTCTGCGCGACTGTGTTCTTTACGGCTCCGAACGCGACTGCGCTCGTCATAATTATGCTGATACTCAGCGTCTTGATTGCGCCGTCGGTCGGCTCGTACATAATGAATTTCTATGTGTACAAGGATATGGAATCCGTAGTTATGAACAGCGACGAAAAGGCTGAGCGCCTGAGACGCGAGATCGCCGCCAAGCAGGAGAAAAACGCTCCCGAGGAAAAGCCCGACTACTCGACGCTTGACCTGGACGAGAGCAAGGACCCCGAGGAGTACCTCTACTTTAACGGCAAGATGATTCGCCGCAAGGTGCTCATTCAGATGAAGAAGGAAGCAGAAAATGAGCAAGAAAAAGAAAAAGCGTAAGCCGCAGCAAATTCAGCCAAAAAAGAAAAGCATAAAGCCGCTGATAATTACCCTTTGCGTTGCAATTGCGGTAATTGCGGCGATAGTAGTTTCGTACCTTGTGTGGAAGAATACCTCGCTCGAAGCGGCTGACTTCGTCGGCAAGGAGTGGGTCAGCGTTGAAGCTCGCGACGCCAGCGGCGACGAGGTTGATATTTTCGAGGTGTACAACGTAACCTACAACAACTACAACGGCAGACTCGGGCTCAACGGAGACGGAAGCTTTACTTTCTGGATGTCGCCGGGCGACGAGGACGACGGTACCCACACCGGCAAATACACCTATGACCGCGAGAATGAAAAACTGAACCTGAGCTTTGACAGCGGCGACAAAAAGACGCTGAAAATTAAGCGGCTGTCCGACGGTTCAATCGAGCGAATAGAAGCTCCCTACAATGGATACACCGTTTATTTTATAATAAATAGGTATTAATAAAACAAAAACCGGGAAGTTTTATACTTCCCGGTTTGCTTATTTTACAGTCCATTCGGCTGCGTAGCTTTCGCTTTTTCCTTTGTCGGTGGTTATTGTCATCTCGGACGAGTTCTTGAAGTCAATAGTGTATTTGACCTCCTTGCTCTCCTGACTGAGCGTAACCCCGACTATTATCCTGCCGAGCTTCTTCTCGTCACGAGTAAGGGTGAATTTGCCGTCATAGTCTTTTCCGTCGATTTTGCCGGAAAAGCTTCCGTCGTTTCTGAAGTCGAGCGTGTCGCCTGAGTCGTTGTTGACCCATTTGTACCTTGTAACGTAGTTAGCGAGCTCGCCAATTTGCATATCCTCGTTAATCGCGACGGACGCAGGGGTAGAGGTAGTCGCGGTGGTGCTGCTCTTGCCGGAGCAGGAGCCCAGCGCAAAAACAGAAGCGCAAATCATCGCAGCGCAGATTATTCTCTTAATCATCAAATCACGCCTTTCGGTAGTATGATTTAATTGTAGTCAACCCGGCGCAAAATTGCAAGCGTTTTTTAAAATTATGCGGTTTTCTTTTTGAGTAAATTCGCGATAATCTGGAAAATTATGCAGAGCAAAATTCCGGCAATAGACGCGATTATAATAATCGGAAAGTTCACATTGGATACAAGTGAGAAATCAAGCTCGCCGCTCTCGGCGTTTTGAAGCGGAAGGAAGAACGCCAGAGCGTCGATTACAACTGCTGATAAAATCGAGAGAATGCTCAGCGAACCGAACACCATTACCTTGGCTGAGGAGGTTGTTTTTTCTGCTCGTGTGATAGTCTCGCCGCTGAAGTTGAGGGTCTTGCAAATCCAGAACGCCATTGCAATGTTGATGATAGCCTCGGGAATCATATATGTAGCGTTGTAGCTCAGTGAATAAACGAGCGCCGCGCCTGTCGGGATAGAGATTCCTGCCCATACGGTACATCCCGAGATAACGTGGAAAAAGTATCTGATACAGCATACGAACGTAGCGCCTAATGCCGCGGAAATGCCTTTGTCCTTAATTTGCTTAGAGAATATATCCGCAAGTCCGATGAAGGAGAAGGCGAATATGTAATCCAGCAGCACAATCGCTACCGCCGCGCCGGCGGAGGTTGCGTAGGAGAGGTTGCTTATTCCGAACAGCAGTTGGATTACGCTGTAAACAAAACCAGAAATCATACCCCATTTTGTGCCGTAACGGAAGGCGACAATCATAATCGGCACCATACTGAACGCCGTTATGCTTCCGCCATAGGGAAGTTCAAAAATCTTTACCAAACTCAAAACCGTTGCCAAGGCTAACATGAGAGCGGTTTCGGTCAGTTTTAACACTCTTTTTTTGTTCATTTTCATTACTCCTTATAAAAAAATAAAGCGCCGCGGATGAACGCAACGCTTTTATGACGATATAATAAACAAGCTTCCTACGTCGGCATTATCCGAATCAGGTATTAGGGTATAATCTCAGCCGATAAAATCAGCACCCCTGTGTTATGTTGTAATATTATGATACAACTATTGTCGTGTTTTGTCAACTACTTTATGATTTTCAGCGAAATGTCAAACGCCTTGACCGAGTGTGTAATTGCTCCCATCGAGATTATGTCCACTCCTGTCTCGGCAACAGCGCGGAGGGTTTTGTCGGTGATTCCGCCGGATGCTTCGAGCTTTGCTCTGCCGTCGGTGATTTTTACCGCTTCCTTCATATCCTCGCAGCTCATATTGTCGAGCATAATAATATCGACCTGCGCGGCGAGCGCTTCTCTGAGCTCGTCAAGGTTGCGAACCTCGAGCTCGATCTTGACTGTGTGGCCGAGCTTTTCCTTTAGCTTTGCGACTGCCTTTGTGATTCCGCCGCCGGCGTCAACGTGGTTGTCCTTGAGCATAGCGCAGTCCGAGAGGTTATAGCGGTGGTTCCTGCCGCCGCCGACTGTTACGGCGTATTTCTCGAGTGGCCGAAGCCCCGGGAGAGTCTTGCGCGTGTCGGCGATTGAGGCGTTTGTGCCCTCGACGATGTCCACTGCCTTGCGCGTCGCGGTTGCGACTCCGCTCATATGCTGAATAAGGTTGAGAGCTGTTCTCTCGCCCTTGAGGATTGTTTTGGTGTTGCCGCTTACCTTGGCGATAATGTCGCCCTTGCTGAGCCTGTCGCCGTCGGCTTTGAAAACCTCCGCCTTAAAGTCGGGCTGAATCAGCTCAAACACTCTCAGCGCGACCTCGAGTCCGCAGAGTACGCCGTCGTCCTTGGCGATGAACTGAGCTTCTCCCTGCTGATTTTCTTCAATCAGCCAGTCTGTCGCGGCGTCGAGGTAGTTTATGTCCTCGAGCAAGGCGGTTTCTATAAGCTTGTCTACATAAAATTTGTTGAGCATCATAGGTTGATTCCCTCCCTGAGTTCGTCGAGTATAATTCCGGCGACAATCGCTATGGAGCGAGCCTCCACAAAGTCTGCGGTAATCGCGTAGTTTCCTGTGATGAGGTTGTTGACTATCGCGTCAACCTCCTCAAAGCTTTTCTGGTATTTTTCGGGCTTAGGCAGCACGAAGTAGGTGTCCTGCATAATCTCGCGGATTTTGGTGCGTATGCCGGTCGGCAGAGCTTCTCCTTCGGCGGAGTCGGGCTTTGGAGCAGGTCCGAGCGGCTTTCGTCCGTCGGTGTGGAGCTTGTAAATCATATGCTCTGCCGCGGTGCGCGAGTAAACCAGCGCCTCGAGCAGCGAGTTGCTCGCGAGCCTGTTCGCTCCGTGAACTCCGGTGTGAGTGCATTCTCCGGCGGCGTATAAGCCGTCGATATTCGTGCGCGCGTTGATGTCAACGTTGATTCCGCCCATCAGGTAGTGCTGACACGGGAACACCGGGATTCTGTCCTTCGTCATATCAATGCCTTCCTCAAGGCAGCGGCTGTATATCATCGGAAACCTGCTTTTGATAAATTCAGGGTCCTTGGCAGTGATGTCAAGGTAAAAATCCTCGCTTCCGGTTGCGATAGACTCTCTGATAACCGCGTTCGAAACAACGTCTCTCGGCGCAAGCTCGCCGCGTTCGTCGTATTTAAAGGCGAACCGCTCGCCCTTGCAGTTGAGATAAACAGCTCCCTCGCCGCGTACCGCTTCGGAAATCAAAAAGCGTTCCCTCTCGTTTTCAGCTGCGAACGCGGTGGGGTGAAACTGAATACGCGAGAGGTGGCGGATTTCCGCTCCGAGCATATGCGCCAGCGCGATTCCGTCGCCTGTGGCGATTGCGGAGTTGGTCGTGTATTTGTAGATTCTTCCGATTCCGCCTGTCGCGATAAGCACAAACTCCGCGCCGACCTGGTTGAGCTCTCCGTCTTTAAGAATCCCGAGCCAGAAGCCGTTCTCGACCTTGTTGATTTCGTACACAAGCGCGTAGTCGAGCATATCCACGTTACTTTTCTGCTGTACGCTCTCTATCAGCTTGTCAACAATCGCCTTGCCGGTGGAGTCCTTGTGGTGGACGATTCTGTGGCGTGAGTGACCGGCTTCGAGCGTTTTTGACAGCTCGCCGGACTTTTCTGTGTCAAACTCAACCCCGAGCGAGTTGAGCTTCATAACATCCGCAGGCCCCTCGCTGACGAGCTTTTCAACCGCAGAGAGGTTATTCTTGAACTTGCCGGCTATCAGTGTGTCGGCAATATGCAGCTTGTAGTTATCGTTGTTTTTGTCGAGCACAGCGGCAACTCCGCCCTGCGCCAGCGACGAGTTGGAAAGCGGCAGCTCGCGCTTTGACACAACAAGCACATCCACATCCTCGTCAAACTGCAACGCCGCGTAAAGCCCCGCAACGCCCGAGCCGATGATGACAACGTCGTATTTATCTTTCATAAACATACCTCAAATCCTTGGGTAAAATATTTACAAACTTTCACAAATATATTATACTACTTAAAAAGGCAATAGTAAATAGTTTTTAATATAAATTGTTTTTGCTTTATAGGAGTTTATGCTATTGCAATTATCAGTTACCCTGTGAAAAAGTTTATTGTTTTGCAGCGTTACAGAGCAGTTTC
>CADBTV010000100.1 GCA_902797655.1 uncultured Ruminococcus sp. | reverse complement strand
CTACGAATGATAGCAAATGACTGATAGCTTTTTGATAGCACAAGCTGTGATAACTAAACAAAAATGTATAATTGAAACCATTTTTTCACACGTGAAGCAATATTTATTAAACGAAGTTGTTTAATGATTGCTTTGCATTTAAGAGTGGGAGTAAAATTCTAATATAGAATTATAAATGTCAGCCGTCAAGCAGTATTTTCTGTTTGACGGCGATTTTTTGTGATATTATATTGACTTGAGGCGTAGTACGTCCTTGCGTTTCAGTTGCCTTAGTGCGGATCAGAAAAACGGAATTGTAATCGGTGCAAAAACAACTAAATAATAAAGTGTACGAGAAAACCGTCGGCGATATAAGCCGGCGGTTTTGCTGTTTTTGTAATTGTTAATTCTATATTCACATCAAAACGTACGTTTTGATTACAGTTGTGTTGTATTTCTTTACATTCCACAACATATTGTGATATATTACAATAGTAAAAATGTGTAATTATGTGAATTTTTAATTTGGGAGTGATTTTATGGAGAAGTACAAACAGGAGTTTATCGAATTTATGGTTGACTGTCAGGTGCTTAAATTCGGAGATTTTGTGACGAAAAGCGGACGTAACACCCCGTTCTTTGTTAACACCGGTTTCTACCGCACAGGCGCTCAGTTAAAGCGTCTCGGCGAGTATTACGCCGAAGCTATCAACAGCAAGTTCGGCTTTGAATTTGACGTGCTTTTCGGACCAGCGTACAAGGGTATTCCGCTTTCAGTTGCGGCGACAATCGCTATCTCCGACAAGTTCGGCAAGGACATCAAGTATTGCTCGAACCGAAAGGAAGTTAAGGACCATGGCGACAAGGGTATATTGCTCGGCTCTCCGATTAGCGACGGCGACAAGGTTGTCATTATCGAGGACGTTACAACCGCCGGAACCTCAATCCAGGAAACTCTGCCTATTATCAAGGCTCAGGGCGACGTTGAGCCGGTTGGACTTGTCGTATCTGTTGACCGTATGGAAAGAGGTCAGGGAGAAAAATCCTCCCTTGCAGAGATTGAAGAAAACTACGGGCTCAAAACCACTGCTATCGTTACTATGGCTGAGGTTGTCGAGCATTTATATAACAAAGAATACAAGGGCAAGGTTATTATCGACGATAAACTAAAAGCGGCAATCGACGCTTATTACGAGAAATACGGAGTAAAATAAAGAGGGACATCATATGGCGTACAGTCATGACCACGGCGGACACAGAGAGCGGATGCGCCGTAAGTATCTCGAAAACGGAATAGATATTTTTTCGGAGCATGAGGCGTTGGAAATTTTGCTTTATTACGCGATTCCGCAGAAGGATACAAACGCGCTCGCGCATAAGTTGCTCAAAAGCTTTGGTTCGTTCTCCGCTGTGTTTGACGCGTCGCCCGGCTTACTCAAACAGTTTGGACTGACTGAGTATCAGATTACACTTTTAAAACTGATGCCGGATTTGGCCAGACTGTACCTTATTGACCACAACAAGGTTAAACCGATAGAAACGAGTAATCTTTGTTTTTATTTCACCGACAAATTTGTCGGCAGAACCTCGGAGGTTATGTATCTTTTGTTGCTTGATTCCAAGGACAAGGAGCTGTATTCCGGCGTTATATCCAAGGGTTCGATTAACAGCACCGACGTTCCAATCAAGAGGATTGTCACTCTTGCGCTTTCCTACAACGCGAGAGCAGTCGCGGTTGCGCATAACCATCCGGGCGGAGTCGCTTTGCCCTCACAGATGGATATGATTACTACCAAGCAGATATATAACGCGCTGCAGACTGTCGGTATCAGCCTCATTGACCATGTTATAGTTGCCGAGGATGATGCGATTTCCCTCGCGAATTCATTGTACGGCCGCAGTATTTTTACTACAAAAGATGATTGATTATGAAATTTAAAATACATTCTGCTTACAAACCTACAGGCGACCAGCCGCAGGCTATTGACCGTATTGCCGAAAGCATACTAAAAGGGAACAGGGAACAGACCCTGCTCGGCGTTACGGGTTCAGGTAAGACCTTTACAATGGCGAATATCATAGAAAAGGTTCAAAAACCGACCTTGATACTCGCTCACAATAAAACTCTCGCGGCTCAGCTGTGCTCAGAGTTTCAGGCTTTCTTTCCCGAGAACTCTGTTGAATACTTCGTATCGTATTACGATTATTATCAGCCCGAGGCTTACGTTCCGACTACTGATACTTACATTGAGAAGGACAGTTCAATCAACGATGAGATAGATAAGCTGCGCCATAGCGCGACGCTTGCGCTTTCCGAACGGCGCGATGTAATTATCGTGGCTTCTGTGTCGTGTATATACAGCTTAGGAGACCCTATTGATTATCGCAATATGGTCATTTCTCTGCGCCCCGGAATGGAAAAGAGCCGTAACGACCTAATCAAAAAGTTAGTTGAGCTCCAGTATGAGCGCAATGACGAGAACTTTATTCGTAATAAATTCAGGGTCAGGGGAGACACCTTGGAGATTTTTCCGGCGGCTTCATCTGACAGAATAATCCGAGTTGAGTTCTTCGGAGATGAGATTGACAGGATTTCCGAAATTAATCCGCTTACCGGCGAGCTGCTCGGCACCCTGCGCCACGCCGCGATTTATCCTGCTTCTCATTATATAGTGTCAAGAGATAAAATGCTTGACGCTGTTGCTGAGATAAGACGAGAGCTTGACGAAAGAGTCGCTTATTTCAGGGAAAACGGTAAGCTGCTTGAAGCTCAAAGAATTGAACAACGCACAAATTACGATATAGATATGCTGCTTGAAACCGGATTTTGCAGCGGAATTGAGAACTATTCGCGGATTATGTCCGGCAGAAAACCGGGCTCCTCTCCATATACCTTACTCAACTATTTTCCGGATGATTTTCTCTTGTTTGTTGACGAGTCTCACGTTACTCTGCCGCAGGTGAGAGGGATGTATGCCGGAGATCATGCGAGAAAAAAGAGCCTTATTGATTATGGGTTCAGGCTTCCGTCCGCTTTCGACAATCGTCCCCTTAATTTTGACGAGTTTTATAATAAAATAAATCAGGTTTGTTTTGTGTCCGCCACTCCGGGTGATTTTGAAAAGGAAAAGAGCTCGGTTATCGCCGAGCAGATTATCAGACCAACAGGGCTTCTTGATCCGGATGTTTCCGTAAGACCTACCGAGGGTCAGCTCGACGACCTTATATCTGAGATTAACACAAGGGTCGCAAAGAGTGAGCGTACTCTCGTTACTACTTTGACTAAAAAGATGGCGGAGGATTTGACAAATTATTTCCTTGAAATGGGAATCAAGGTCAAATATATGCACCACGATATTGATACCGTTGAGCGAATGGAGATTATTCGTGATTTGCGGCTTGGAAAATTTGACGTTCTCGTCGGAATTAATCTGCTCAGGGAAGGTCTTGATATTCCCGAGGTTTCGCTTGTTGCGATTCTTGACGCTGACAAGGAAGGCTTTCTCAGGAGTGAGCGCAGCCTTATTCAGATTATCGGCAGAGCCGCGCGTAACAGCGAGGGTACTGTAATAATGTACGCTGACAGCGTTACTCCGTCTATGAAAACAGCGATTACCGAGACTGCGCGCAGACGCGAAATCCAGCAGCAGTACAACAAAGAACACAATATTACGCCCAAAACCATCGTCAAGGACGTCAGTGATATTCTTGAAATATCTACTCATTCTGACGACGAATTCAAAAATACAAAGCAGATGTCGCGCAAACAGCGTGAGGAGCTTATCAAGAGTCTCCAGAAAGAAATGCGCGCCGCCGCAAAGCTGCTTGAATTTGAACACGCGGCGTACCTTAGAGATAAGATTAAAAAACTACGAGGTGAAAAGTAGTGGCTAAAAAGAAGGTAAATGAATATAACGACGACAGTATAAGCTCGTTAAGCGGAGCCGACCGAGTCAGAAAAAGACCGTCTGTAATCTTCGGTTCCGACGGAATTGAGGGCTGTCAGCATTCGGTTTTTGAGATTCTCTCAAACTCAATTGACGAAGCTCGCGAGGGCTACGGTAAGCTTATTCAGGTTACACGTTACTCCGACGGCTCATATGAAGTTGAGGACCACGGCAGAGGAATCCCTGTCGGCTACAATAAAAACGAGGACAGAATGAACTGGGAGCTCCTTTTTTGCGAGATGTACGCCGGCGGTAAGTATAACAACAACACCGGAGAAAACTATGAGTTTTCACTCGGACTTAATGGACTCGGACTCTGTTCAACTCAGTACGCGTCTGAGTTTATGGATGTTGAAATCAAGCGCGACGGTTTTAAATACTCTCTTCATTTTGAGCACGGAGAGAACATCGGCGGACTCAAAAAGGAAGAGTACAACCGCAAGGACACCGGTACAAAAATCCACTGGAAGCCTGATATTGACGTATTTACAGATATTGACGTAAGCCCTGAATACTTCCTCGATATTATGAAACGTCAGGCAATTGTTAACGCAGGTGTTGAGTTTGTTTTCCGCAACCAGAACGGAAGAAGCTACGACGTTACTAACTTCAATTACGTCAACGGAATTGAGGACCACGTCAAGGAAATCGTCGGCGATGACGCGTTGACTTCCGTTCAGTATTGGGAAACCGAGCGCAAGGTCAGAGACCGCGCCGATAAGCCTGAGTACAAATGCAAAATCTGCGTTGCTCTTTCGTTTTCCAACAAGGTAGCCCTGACCGAATATTATCACAATTCAAGCTGGCTTGAATACGGCGGAGCTCCGGACAAAGCGGTCAAAAACGCCTTTGTCTATATGGTGGATAACTACTTAAAAAACAATAATAAATACAATAAATCCGAGGGTAAAATCAAATTTGACGACATCAGGGATTGTCTTGTAATTTGCATTTCCTCGTTTTCGAGTGTTACATCTTACGAAAACCAGACCAAGAAGGCTATCACAAACAAGGGTATTCAGGAAGCTATGACCGACTTCCTTCGTCATAGCCTGGAGGTTTATTTTATTGAGAATCCTCTTGAGGCCGAGAAGATTGCCAACCAGGCGCTCGTCAATAAGCGCAGCCGCGAAAGCGCGGAGAAAACCCGTCTCAATATCAAGAAAAACCTCACCGGTAAAATGGATATTACCAACCGTATCGCGAAGTTTGTCGATTGCCGAAGCAAGGACGTCAACGAGCGTGAGGTGTTTATCGTTGAGGGTGATTCCGCTCTCGGCGCCTGTAAGCAGGCGAGAGACCCTGATTTTCAGGCGATTATTCCGCTTCGAGGCAAGATTCTTAACTGCCTAAAAGCAGACTATGAAAAGATTTTTAAGAGTGATATTATCACTGATTTATTAAAGGTTCTGGGTTGCGGCGTTGAGGTAAAGGCTAAGGCTAACAAAAACCTCTCTACATTTGATATGGATAACCTGAGATGGAACAAGGTTATAATCTGCACCGATGCGGATGTTGACGGCTTCCATATCCGCACTCTTGTGCTGACTATGCTTTACAGACTTACTCCGACCCTCATCAAAGAGGGCAAGGTGTTTATCGCCGAATCTCCGCTTTATGAGATTACAACCAAGGACAAGGTTTACTTTGCGTATGATGAGATTGAAAAGGATAGATACCTCTCGGAGATTGGCAACCAGAAGTACACAATCCAGCGAAGCAAGGGACTTGGTGAGAACGAACCCGAGATGATGAGCCTTACAACAATGAATCCGGCAACACGCAGACTTATCAAGGTTATGCCTGATTCAGCCGAGCAGACTGCTGCGATTTTTGATACTTTACTCGGAGATAATCTCCAGGGCAGAAAAGATTTTATAGTGGATCACGGAGCTGAATATATCGACCAGCTCGATGTCAGCTAAATTCGGAAGGTGATTTTTTGGCTAAGAAAAAGAAAACTCCCAAGACTCCCAAGCTTAAACCGGTCAACGGCGTAATTGAGGGAGCAGGCGAGGTTGCTGAACAGCATATTGTTTCCTCAATTCAGGAGAACTTTATGCCGTATGCTATGAGCTTGATTTTGTCGCGTGCTATTCCTGAGATTGACGGCTTCAAGCCTTCGCACAGAAAGCTTTTGTATACGATGTATAAAATGGGCTTGCTTTCAGGCGCAAGAACAAAATCCGCCAATATTGTCGGCGCGACGATGAAGCTTAATCCTCACGGCGACGCCGCGATTTATGATACTATGGTTCGTCTCTCGCGCGGCTATGAGGCGTTACTGCATCCGTACGTTGATTCAAAGGGTAACTTCGGTAAGTTCTACAGCCGCGATATGGCTTGGGCTGCGTCAAGATACACCGAGGCAAAGCTTGACAAGCTCTGCACAGAGTTGTTCAGAGATATTGACAAGGACACAGTAGATTTCGTCGATAACTACGACAATACTATGAAGGAGCCGACGCTTCTTCCGGCTACGTTCCCTTCAGTGTTAATCAACTCAAACACAGGTATTGCTGTCGGTATGGCGTCCAATATCTGCTCGTTTAATCTGCGTGAGGTTTGCGAGACTACCGCGGCGTTAATTCGAGATCCGGATCACGACGTTATGTCAACAATGCCGGCTCCCGACTTCCCGGGCGGCGCTTCAATCGTTTATGACGATGAAGTAATGAAGAAGGTTTATGAAACCGGCAGGGGAAGTATCAAGCTTCGCGCCGGATATAAATACGACAAAAGCGCCAACTGTATTGATATTCTCAGCATACCGTATTCAACCACATGCGAGGTTATCATTGACAAGGTAATCGACCTTGTTAAATCCGGTAAGATTAAGGAAATCTCCGATATTCGTGACGAAACAGGTCTTGACGGACTAAAAATAACAATCGACCTAAAGCGCGGAGTTGACCCCGACAAGCTTATGAGAAGGCTTTATAAGATGACTCCGCTTGAGGACAGCTACGCTTGTAACTTCAATGTGCTTATCGGCGGAGTGCCGATGGTGCTCGGCGTCAAGAGCTTGCTTGAAGAATGGATTGCGTTCAGAATCGAATGCGTAAGACGACGCACTTTCTTTGACCTTAACAAGAAAAAGGACAAGCTGCATCTTTTGAAGGGACTCGAAAAAATCCTGCTTGATATTGACAAGGCTATCAAGATTGTTCGCGAGACCGACGAAGAAGCCGAGGTTGTTCCAAACCTTATGATTGGTTTTGGAATCGACGAGGTTCAGGCTGAGTACGTTGCTGAGATTAAGCTGCGTCACCTCAACCGCGAGTATATTCTTAAACGAACAAAGGATATTGAGGAGCTTGAAGCTGAGATTGAACAGCTCGAAGCTATCCTCAAAAGTAAAGCCAGGGTCAAGACTATCATCGTCAAGGAACTCAAAGAGGTTGCCGACAAATACGGCAAGGACAGAGAGTGCGAGATTATCTACAATGACGATGTCGTTGACGAAGAAGAAATCGAAGAAATCCCCGACTATCCGGTTCATTTGTTCTTTACCAAGGAGGGCTACTTCAAGAAAATCACTCCTCAGTCATTGAGAATGAGCGGAGAGCATAAGCTCAAGGACGGCGACGAAATCACCGAGGCATTTGAATTTACGAATAATTGCGATCTGTTGTTCTTTACGAATAAATGCCAGTGCTACAAGGCTAAGGCGTATGAGTTCAGCGATACAAAGGCCAGCGTTCTCGGCGACTACATTCCTGCTAAGCTCCAGATGGACGAGGGAGAACTCGCTGTCAAGATGATTGCCACCAAGGATTACAAGGGCTTTGTGCTCTTTGGCTTTGAAAATGGTAAAATCGCTAAGGTTCCGCTTGAATCCTACGCTACAAAAACCAACCGCAAAAAACTCACCAAGGCTTACTCAGACAAGTTTCCGCTTTCTGATATTGCTTTCTCTTTGGAGGACAAGGAGTTTGTAATTTCATCCTCGGCAGGCAGAATGTTACTTCTGCATTCGGGAGTGTTAAACCTCAAGACATCTCGCAGTACGCAGGGCGTTGCGGTGTTAAGACTTAAAAAAGGACACAGACTGTTCAGTATTAAAGAGTATGTTGAGGGTACATTCAGCAAGCCGTCGCGCTACAGAACGCGCAGCCTTCCGGCGCTCGGAGCTTTGCCGTCTGCGGAGGATTCCAGCGAGCAGTTGAGTATTCTTTAATAAAAATGAAAAAAACTCTTGCAAAATCATAAAACATATGATATTATTATAAGGCTAATGAAATTTAACGCTTTTGCGTAATCGAAAGGATCGATATAAAATGGGAATCTGGGAAATCGTTTTAGGCGCATTATTGATTTTAATGTCAGTCGCTATTATCATCGTAATTATTCTTCAGGAAGGTAACCAGCAGGGAGTCGGCGTTGTTACCGGCGGTGCCGATACATTCTTCTCAAAGAATAAGGCTCGTTCAATTGATGCGTTCTTATCTCGTTGGACTAAGGTTTTTGCTGCGGTATTCGTACTCGCTGTAATCGGACTTAACGTTCTTGCTTATTTCTCATAAGCATAGTTCTAAAATTTTAGATAACAACATAATTATAGACCATAGGTTGTCCTATGGTCTATTATTATTTTCAGGTGTTTGTATGATTTATGTTGTTGTCTTTATAATTGCTCTGATAATTTTTGCGATTATACATAAACTAAGTAAAAACAAAAGACCCGTACTACGAGCCTTTTTGTCTATGTTATCAGGATTTTTGGCGCTAATCGCGGTGAATATCTCCGGAGTATTTACGGGAGTTACAATTCCGTTCAGTATGGCGGCAATTATCGCGTCAACTCTCGGAGGTATACCCGGCGTTTGCGCGCTTCTTGCGCTGAATCTCTTTTTTTAGTTCGCTCAAACTGTCGTCAATCATATCCTCGTTTTGTGTCATTGACGCCATAATTACCTTGTAGAGCAATTCCGGGTTGTGGTGAAAGTTCTTTTTGATAAGCTTTGCCTGCTTGCTGTCGGGAGCGTAGATGTCTATCGAAACGAGGTCAACGTCTCCGCCGGAGATTTTACAGTTTACGTTGTAGCCTTTGTCGGTTTTTGAGATAGTCACGGCGTTTTCCTTTTCAATGCGCTTCTGCTCCATCAGCTCCAGCGCGCAGGTGTACGCCTTTTCTTTAACAGATAGGGGAAGCGTGTTCTCGAGTTGCTTGGCAACCATCGTTCCGTTATCTGTAAGGCAGTAGAAATTATTGTTTTCGTCAACGGCTTTGATGTTGTTATGAGCAATAAGGTCATCAAAACACGAGCTCGTCTCAAAATAGTTGGCAAGCCCCTTGTTTTGTATAACCTCTACCACTGTGCTTTTTTCCATCGGCTTACCGATTGAGTCGAAAAGGTAGCATATAAGCGTGCGAATCTCATTCTTGGAACGTACTCCGCCGTAGTTGATACCTTCGTCAAATGTATCAAATGCCATATCATCACCATCTTTCATTTTATATTTTAGCATATTATTACAAAAATGTATAGTATTTTTTGTTGACTAAAGTAATTTTAGGTGCTATTATAACTTTGGTGATGTATATGGGAAATTATATTGTGTATGTTTGGATTGCTTTCGCAGTATTTATGCTTATCTGCGAAGCCTTGACAACTCAGCTTGTGTCGATTTGGTTCGTAATAGGCGGAGCCTGCGCGGCGCTTAGCTGTATGTTTACGGACAACATTTTGATTCAGTCGATTGTTTTTATCGTAGTATCATTGGCGTGCTTAATCGCAACAAGACCTTTGGTAAAAAAAATGAAGCTCAAAAAAGAGCCGACTAATTCCGACCGCCTTATCGGCAGAGTCGGGATTGTGACTGTTGACATCGTCAACAAGCTCGGCGAGGGTCAGGTTAATGTTGACGGCAAGGTCTGGAGCGCAAAGAGCTTTGACGACCGTGAAATCAAAAGCGGAGCTAACGTTCGTATCAGTTCAATCGAGGGCGTTAAGCTTGTAGTAGAGGTAGTTTAAGAAAGGATGGTTAATTATGGGTCAAATTATTGTTATTGCGGTTATCGCTGTAATTGTACTCATTGTAATTGTTAAAAATATTAAGATTGTTCCGCAGGCTCACGCATATGTAATCGAGCGTCTCGGTGCGTTTTATACAACCTGGGATACCGGTCTGCATCTTAAAATTCCGTTCATCGACCGTATATCAAAGAGAGTATCTCTCAAAGAGCAGGTCGTAGACTTTCCGCCTCAGCCTGTTATCACACGTGATAACGTTACTATGCAGATTGACACCGTTGTGTATTTTGAGATTACCGACCCGAAGCTCTACACCTACGGCGTAGAGAATCCGCTCGCGGCTATCGAGAACCTTACCGCAACAACACTTCGTAATATCATTGGTGATTTGGAGCTTGATTCTACGCTCACATCCCGTGATACAATCAACGATAAAATCAGAATCATCCTTGATGAAGCTACCGACGCGTGGGGAATCAAGGTGATCCGTGTTGAACTCAAAAACATCCTCCCTCCGCGTGAGATTCAAGACGCAATGGAGAAGCAGATGAAGGCTGAGCGTGAACGACGCGCCAGAATCCTTGACGCCGAGGGTGAAAAGCGCAGCCAGGTACTCGTTGCCGAAGGTATGAAGGAGAGCGCAATTCTCAAGGCTGACGCTGTAAGAGAGCAGAAGATTCGTGAAGCAAGCGGTGAAGCTGAGGCTATTCTCACCGTTCAGAGAGCAAACGCCGACGCAATTAAAATGCTCAACGAAGCTTGTCCGAACGACCAGGTTATTGCTATCAGAAGCCTTGAAGCGTTTGCAAAGGCTGCAAACGGAAAGGCGACCAAGATTATTATACCGTCTGACATTCAGAATATGGCAGGCTATGTATCCTCTCTTAAAGCAATTTGGGACAGCGATACTCCTAAAGAAGAATAATATTCTGAGCCCCTGAGCGTTTATCAGAACTGCCCGGGGGCTTATTTTGCTTTATAGGAAACTGCTCTGTAACGTTGCGAAACAATAAAATTTTTCGCAGGGTAATTGATAATTGCAATAGCATAAACTCCTATAAAGCAAAAAAGTTTATATTCTCCGCTCAGTTTGCTGCTGCGCAGCAACGAGCGATGAGTAGCGAAATGCGTGCAAAGCGCGCATTTCTTGTCTATATTTTACAAAATATTTTGATTAATTCAAAAGTAATCAAGCTTTATCATAAAATCCTTAAACTTCCCTCAATTCTATTGAATAATATGTCGTTTTTAGGTATAATATATGTGTGTTTTTATATCTATGTTAAAGGAGATTGAATATGAAAAAAGTTGCAGTAATTATGGGTTCTGACAGCGACTTCAAGGTTGTTCAGAAGGCTATCCTTAAACTGAAGGAGTTCGGGGTTCCGTATGAGGTTCACGTAATGAGTGCTCACCGTACTCCGGATGAAGCGGCTCAGTTCTCCAAAAACGCGAAGAAAAACGGATTTGGCGTAATCATTGCCGCCGCCGGAATGGCTGCTCACCTTGCAGGTGTGCTTGCTGCTCACACCACCTTACCGGTTATCGGTATTCCAATTAAATCCGCGGCGTTTGACGGAATGGACGCGCTTTTGGCTACTGTTATGATGCCTACAGGTATCCCTGTTTCAACAGTTGCGGTTGACGGCGCGGCTAACGCTGCAATCCTTGCTGTTGAGATGCTCGCTCTTTCTGACGATACACTTGACAAAAAGCTCGAGGATATGAAGCTTGAAATGGCTCAGGGCGTCGCTAAGAAGGATGCAGATATGCAAAGAAAGGCTATGGAACTTTGAGTAGTATAGAAATTGATTACAAGCTCGACAAGCTTCATGAAGAATGCGGAGTTTTCGGCTTATATAAAAATGACGACGACATCGATATTGTCGCTCTTACTCACGACGGACTTTACGGTCTCCAGCACAGGGGACAGGAAAGCGTCGGTATTACCGTAATCGACAACGAGGAACCATATTCCGTAAAGGATTTGGGAATTGTATCAACTGTGTTCAATTCTCAAAACCTCTCAAAGCTGCCTAACGGCAAGATTTCAGTTGGTCACGTTAGGTACACATCCTCTGATTATCTTGACAGAGCGGCAACTCAGCCGCTGGTTATGAGGTACATCGAGGGTTCGCTCGCCCTTGCGAATAACGGCGCGATAACAAACTTTCCTGAGATTCGTAATATGCTGGAGCAGGGCGGTTCAATCTTCCAGTCCAACTCTCACGCTGAGGTAATAGGTTTTCTTATCTCAACGCATATTATCGAAACCAAGAATATTGAGGAAGCTATTCTTAAAACTATGCTCGACTTGAAGGGCGCGTACTCTATGGTAATTAGCTCGCCGAGAAAGCTCATCGGGCTCAGAGATCCTCACGGCTTCAAGCCCCTGTGTCTCGGAAAGCTCAAAAACAGCTACATCATCTCATCTGAGAGCTGTGCTATTGAATCAATCGGAGGAACATTTATCCGTGACGTAGAGCCCGGAGAGATGATTGTTATTGACGAGAACGGCTTAAAGAGCTATTCGTGCAGCAAAAAGAAAACAACCTCGCTTTGCCTGTTCGAGTACGTTTATGTAGCGAGACCGGATTCGGTGATTGACGGCGTAAACGTCAATCTTGCCCGTAAAAAGGCCGGAGAAATTATGTATCGGGAGAATCCTGTTGAAGCCGATATTGTCTGCGGTGTTCCGGATTCGGGACTTGACGCGGCGCAAGGCTACGCGGCGGCTTCGGGAATTACTTACACAACCGCGTTTTTAAAGAACAAATACATTGGAAGAACTCCTCAGGGAGTCGGTAATGATAAAAAAGAGCGTTTGCTCAATATGCGGCTTAATGTTCTCAAAAATGTTGTTGAGGGCAAGCGTGTCGTTATTATTGATGACAGTATCGTAAGGGGCAACACCAGTGCGCATATTGTAAAAATTCTCAAAAACGCCGGCGCAAAGGAAGTCCATATGAGAATAAGCTCTCCGGAGTTTGTGCATCCTTGCTATTTTGGCCTTGACCTTCCCGAGAGTGAGGATATGATAAGCAATCAATATTCCGTAGAAGAATTAAAAAATAAAATTGGCGCGGACAGTCTTGCGTTCCTGAGTATTGAGGGACTTCACTCAATTGCAGAGGGCTGCAAAATCGGTCTTTGCGACGGTTGCTTTACCGGTGTGTATCACGCCGATAAGCCTAAGATGAAATTTGTTGATAGATTTGCAAAGAAAATCAATAAGATTTAATGGGGGAAAGTATGAAGAGTTTTAGTGAAAGTTATAAGGAAGCCGGAGTTGACGTAACTGCCGGATACAAAGCGGTTGAGCTTATGAAAAGCCACGTTGCGCGTACAAAAATTGACGGCGTAGTCAGCGGTATCGGCGGATTCGGCGGATTGTTCGCTCCAAACCTCAGCGGTATGCAGGAGCCTGTGCTTGTTTCGGGCACAGACGGAGTCGGCACAAAGCTTAAGCTTGCGTTCCTCCTTGACAAACACAACACAATCGGTATCGACGCTGTCGCAATGTGCGTAAACGACGTTGTATGCGGAGGCGCTCAGCCTTTGTTCTTCCTCGACTATATCGCCTGCGGCAAGAACGTTCCCGAGAAAATCGCTGATATTGTATCGGGAATTGCTGACGGATGCGTTCAGTCAGGCTGCGCGCTTGTAGGCGGAGAAACCGCGGAAATGCCCGGATTCTACCCGATTGACGAGTATGATGTTGCCGGCTTCTGCGTCGGAATTGTAGACAGACCCAAGATTGTAGACGGCTCAAAGCTTGAGGAAGGTAACGTGCTTATCGGACTTCGTTCCTCGGGCGTACATTCCAACGGATTCTCGCTTGTAAGAAAGGTTTTCGGAATTGACGAAAATACAATTAACAATACATATGACGAGCTCGACAAGCCGCTCGGCGAGACCCTCCTGACTCCTACCAAGATTTATGTTAAGCCGATTCTTGCTCTTATGAAAGAAATCGAGGTCAAGGCTGTGTCGCATATCACAGGCGGCGGATTCTACGAGAATATTCCTCGTATGCTCAAAGAAGGACTCACAGCTAAGATAAACAAGGACGCTGTTCCTGTGCTTCCGATATTCAATGTTATTCAGCGCGTTGGCGGTATCTCCGAGCACGATATGTTCAACACCTTTAATATGGGCGTTGGTATGATTGCGGCTGTGGACAAGAACGACGTTGATAAAGCTCTTGAGGCGCTCAAAGCCAACGGCGAGGACGCTGTTGTGCTTGGTGAAGTTATCAAGGGCGATGAAGGGGTAGTGTTCGCGTGATGAAGAACATTGTTGTTTTAGTATCAGGCGGCGGAACCAACCTCCAGGCGCTTATCGACGCGCAAAATTCCGGACTTATTGAAAACGGTAAAATCACTTGTGTTATTTCAAGCAATCCAAACGCTTACGCGCTCACGAGAGCAAAGGATAATGATATTGATTCTGCTGTTATCAGTCGCAAGGATTTTGATGATTTTAACGAATATGATAAGGCGCTCACTCAGCTTTTAAAGGATAAGAACGCGGATTTGGTAGTGCTTGCCGGATTCCTTACTATCCTCGGTCACGAGGTGATTTCAGCCTTTGAGAATAGAATCATCAATATTCACCCGGCTCTTATACCCAGTTTTTGCGGCGAAGGCTTTTACGGACTAAAGGTTCACGAAGCTGCGCTCAAAAAGGGAGTTAAGCTTTCCGGCGCGACAGCTCATTTTGTTACTGAAGAATGTGACGGAGGTCCGATCATTCTCCAGAAAGCTGTCGAGGTTAAGAACGGAGATACTCCCGAAGTCTTACAAAAACGTATTATGGAACAAGCAGAATGGAAGATATTGCCCAGGGCTGTATCGCTGTTCTGTCAGGATAAAATTCAAGTAATTGATAATCACGCTGTTATCAGCGAATGAAAGGATGGTACATTATGAAACCTGTATCGTTAGAGAAAGAAATCTCCTCAACCAGTTATCCCGGACGCGGAATCGTACTCGGCAGAACTGCCGACGGCGCTAACGCAGTTATCGCTTACTTCATTATGGGCAGAAGCGAAAACAGCCGCAACCGTGTTTTTGTTGAGGATGGCGACGGAATCCGCACAAAAGCTTTTGACGAGAGCAAGCTCGAGGATCCGAGTCTCATCATTTATGCTCCGGTTCGTACTCTTGCGGAGAGCACAATTGTCACAAACGGAGACCAGACTGATACAATCTACGCTCTTATGTCCTGTGGTAAAACCTTTGAGCAGAGCCTGAGCGCGCGTGAGTTTGAGCCTGACGCTCCTAACTACACACCTCGTATCAGCGGTATTGTAAACTGCCGTACCGAATCCGACGCCAGAGGTGAGAAGCTATCCTACACAATGTCCATCCTCAAAAGCGCTAACGGTAATCCAAAGTGCTGCCAGCGTTTTACATTTGACTATGCTCACCCAATTGCAGGCGAGGGTCACTTTATTCACACTTATATGGGCGACGGCAATCCGCTCCCGAGCTTTGAGGGCGAGCCGACTCTCGTTGAAATCAATAACGACGATATCGACACATTTGCCGAGAAAGTATGGAACGCTCTCGACGCAGACAATAAGGTAAGCCTTTTTGTACGTTATATCGACATCGCCACAAACAAAGCCACTTCAAGAATTATCAATAAAAACAAGTAATTTTATCGGAGGAATCAAAATGAACGAACTTTCTTTGAAATACGGTTGTAACCCTAATCAAAAACCGTCTCGAATCTTTATGAAGAACGGCGCCGAGCTGCCTGTTGAAGTGCTCAACGGCAAGCCCGGTTACATCAATTTTCTTGACGCGTTTAATTCATGGCAGCTCGTAAAGGAGCTCAAAGCTGCTACCGGACTTCCGGCTGCCGCTTCCTTCAAGCATGTAAGCCCTGCCGGCGCTGCTGTCGCTACAGAGCTTTCCGATACGCTGAAGAAGATTTACTTTGTTGATGATCTCGAGCTTTCTCCAATCGCTTCAGCTTACGCTAAGGCAAGAGGAGCTGACAGAATGTCATCCTACGGCGACTGGGTCGCTCTTTCAGACACCTGCGACGCTCAGACAGCAACATTGCTTGCGAGAGAGGTTTCCGACGGTATCATCGCTCCTGATTACACAGAAGAAGCGCTTGAAATTCTCAAAACAAAGCGCAAGGGTAATTACAACGTTGTAAAAATCGACCCGAACTATACTCCCGAACCAATTGAGCACAAGGACGTATTCGGAATTACATTTGAGCAGGGCAGAAACGAACTCAAAATTGACGAGGAAATGATTACTGCTAATATTCCTACAAAGAATAAAGAGCTGCCTCCCGAGGCAAAACGCGACCTTCTTATTGCGCTTATCACTCTTAAATATACTCAGTCTAATTCAGTTTGCTACGCAAAGGACGGACAGGCTATCGGTGTAGGCGCCGGCCAGCAGTCTCGCGTACACTGCACAAGACTTGCCGGCAACAAGGCGGACATCTGGTGGCTCAGACAGCACCCGAAGGTACTCGGACTTCAGTTCGTTGACAATATCCGCAGACCTGACAGAGATAATACAATCGACGTGTATATCTCCGACGAGTACGAGGATGTGCTCCGCGACGGCACATGGCAGAATCTCTTTAAGGTTAAGCCCGAGCCTCTTACCGATGAGGAAAAGAAGGAGTGGCTCGCAAAGAACACCGGCGTAAGTCTCGGCTCAGACGCGTTCTTCCCGTTCGGCGATAACATCGAAAGAGCCAAAAAGTCCGGCGTTCAGTATGTTGCTCAGCCCGGCGGCTCAATCAGAGATGATAACGTAATTGAGACCTGCGACAAGTACAATATGACAATGGCGTTCACAGGAATCAGACTTTTCCATCATTGATTCGTTTTTACGAGGAGAATATGTAATGAAAATACTTATGATTGGTTCCGGCGGTCGTGAGCACGCACTCATCAAAAAGCTGCTTGAATCTGATAAATGCAAGAAAATCTATTGCGCCCCCGGCAACGGCGGAATCGCAAAGGACGCTGAGATTGTAAACATCGGCGCTATGGACAAGGATAATATGGTTAAGTTTGCAAAGGATAACGCAATTGACCTCGTGTTCGTTGCTCCGGATGATCCGCTTGCCGCCGGAATGGTTGACGCTATGGAAGATGCAGGAATCAGAGCATTTGGTCCAAACGCTAACGCGGCTATTATCGAAGCATCAAAGGTTTTCTCCAAGAATCTTATGAAGAAGTACAACATTCCAACTGCCAGGTATGAGGTGTTTGATGACCCGAGAAAGGCTATTGAGTATGTTGAAAAGGAAAATACAGTTCCCGTTGTTGTCAAGGCTGACGGACTCGCGCTCGGAAAGGGCGTAATCATTGCGCAGACAATTGACGACGCAAAGGCTGCCATCAAGTCCATTATGGAGGACAAGCAGTTTGGCGATTCAGGCAATAATATCGTCATTGAGGAGTTCTTAACCGGCCCCGAGGTCAGTGTTCTTGCGTTTACAGACGGCAACGTTGTTAAGCCTATGGTCAGCTCCAAGGATCACAAGCGTGCTTATGATAACGACGAGGGTCTCAACACAGGCGGTATGGGCACTGTCAGCCCGAACCCGTATTACACCGATGAAATCGCTCAGGAGTGCTACGACACAATCTTCGTTCCGACAATTAAGGCTATGAAGGCAGAGGGCAGACCGTTCAAGGGTTGCCTGTACTTTGGACTTATGATTACCCCGAACGGTCCCAAGGTTATTGAGTATAACGCTCGCTTTGGCGACCCTGAGGCTCAGGTTGTGCTTCCGAGATTAAAGACTGACCTGGTTGATATTTGTGAAGCTATAATCGACGAGAAGCTCGCTGATGTTGACGTAGAGTGGTACGATGGCGCTACTGCCTGCGTTGTAATGGCAAGCGGCGGATACCCTCTTGCGTATAAAAAGGGAATCGAGATTACAGGTCTTGACGAAAAAGGCGGTGTTGACGGCGCGATTGTCTATCATGCCGGAACTAAGCTTGAAAACGGAAAGTTCCTTACCAACGGCGGCAGAGTTCTCGGAGTAACAGCTAAGGCTGATACACTTGATGAAGCGCTTGATAAAGCGTATGACGCGGTTTCAAAGATTAACTTTGAGGGCGCTCACTTCCGCAAGGATATAGGAAGAACTAAATAATAAAAGGCGGTCAGCTTGAACCGCCCCAAATTGTGTAGACAGCACAAAAACGGCGTGCTAAGGCAGAATAATAAAGATTAAGCAACATACTGACATCGTTTT
>CADBTV010000099.1 GCA_902797655.1 uncultured Ruminococcus sp. | reverse complement strand
TTGTATTGCCCGCTCAGTTGCACGCTGCGCGCGCACGAGCGATGGCTATACGAAAGCGGACGCGCTGATTGCGCGCGCTTTCTTGTGGATTATTTAAGCTTTAAGCCGTCCTTGAACGCATCGCCAACACGCTCGCTGACTTTGTAGTAGCCGTGAGTATACGGGTCAAACGCAATTGCGTCAACGGCGGTGATGTCAACCTTGCCGTCCTTCATAACACTCTCGTCAGCCGTAACGCTTACAACCTTGCCGATTACGCCGCAGCCGTACTCGTTTTTCTGATACTCAACAAACTCACATTCAAGACACAGCGGAAACTCCTTGATTACCGGCGCGTCAACGGACTGCGCCTTCTCGGCGGAAAGTCCGCTCTTAGCGAATTTATCGGCGGCGTTGTTGCCGGACTCAACTCCGAAATAATCGGCTTCGACAACGTGCTTTGCGTCCGCAATGCTTACGGTAAACGCGCCGCGCTCCTTGATGTTCTTGACGGTTTTGTGGCTCTCCGTCAGCTTTAGAGCTACGGTGGTTCTCGACTGCATTGTGCCCCAGGCGGCGTTCATAACGTTAACGCTGCCGTCCTCGTTGTAGGTCGCGACCATCAGCACCGGCATTGGGAAGATGCCTTCTGTTAAGCTTAGTTTGGTTCTCATATTATTTACCTCTCTTTAATTTATTTTGTTTATGAATCGTAGAAGTGCTTGCCGTCGTCGGTTACGAGTCTCTCCGCCTTTGGATACTCGAAGATTTTTCCGTTGCCCGAGTTCTCTTCAAGATAGCCGGCAAATTCCGAAGCGTACCACTTTGCCATCGGGAGGTTGTGCATAAGGTAATGTCCGCAGTTTACCGGAGCCGCTCCGGGGACTTCGTCGGCGGCTTCTACCGATTTAAAGGCGTTTAATACTAAATCGTAAATCTCTCTCGGAGAACGGTTTCCCTTTAAAATCAGATAAAAGCCTGTGAGACAGCCCATCGGACCCCAGTAGATAACTTCGTCCTTCCAGTCGGCGTCGTTTCTGAGGAAGGTTGCGATGATGTGCTCGAGCGAGTGCATTGCCGCAACGTCGATTACAGGTTCTCTGTTCGGCTTTTTTAGCCTGATGTCGTAGGTTGTGACCGTATCCTGACCCACGCTATCCACCCTGCTTGTAAAAATTCCGGGGATGATTTTGGTATGATCTACGGAAAAGCTCTGTATCAAATCCATATGAGTTCTCCTTTCTGATTAATCAGCTTATGATTAAAGTGTAACCCAAACTTGCGTAAAATTCAAGATGGTTGAGCAGAAATAATTGCTACTTTTTCGGAATAATTACCTTGACCACAGTTCCGCCGCCTATGCGCGCGCCGGGAATTACAACGAACTGAACGCCGGAGAACTCGTCAAAAAAGCCGACCGGGCTATGTATATGGCGAAAGGCGCATACTATCTGAGCCGGGGAACGGTTCAATAAAATTTAAACCTGCAAAACTGTTGCTTCATAGTTTTGCAGGTTTATTTTACTTAAATTCAAAGAACGATGTAATCTCAAAGCCTGTCGGCAGCGGTATAGTAAACATATAAACAGCGGCGAATACCAAAGCCGCAATTGCGAATAACAGCACTGTTATCCGGTTAGGCATATTTTTGAACGTGCCGATTATACCCAGCAGGAAAAGCGTAAGCGAGTATATGACTGTTACAAGGTGGTACGAGTCGCCTTTTTTGTTATCGAGCATTCCTTCCTCGAGCAGCTCCTGTGACTTGTTAATCTTTTTCTCCGCTGCGTCAAAATACTTTTGGGTAATACCGGGCATACTGAACGGATTGTCCTGATTATTATCCTTCATCCACTTAATAGCCTCAGACAGAATGCCGGCGACGTTGCTCTCTTTAAACGACTTAATCTTGTTGTTTATGAGCTTTATCTTTTCTTTATCTCCGTCCGACTTTGCGAGTTCAAGGTCGTAGTTATATTCCTTGATGGTGTTCCAGGTCATATAATCGGAGAGGTAGAGCTGCATACTCATATTGTATTCCGCGGTTCCTTCGGAGGAAGCGTGGTTGCTTTTTGTAAAGTTGATTGACTGGATTCCTCCGTGCAGAGAACTAATCCAGGTAGCCCACGCCGAGAGCAGAGTAGTGATGCCGAGCAGAATCGCGACGATAGTTTCGAGCCTTTTGGCGGTTGAGTCGGATTTTTTGTCCTTGAGAGCGTTTTTTGGCGGAGCCGCGCTTTGCTTGACTGCCTCGGACTTCTTTGTTTCAGTGTTATTCATATATATCCCCTTTTGGCTATTTAAACGCTTGATAAAAGCGGTGTTGTTTCTAAGTATATTGTAACGAATACGCTCGGTTAAGTCAAGAAATTATTTGCCGCTTTGCTGTTGCGCAAACAAAAATGTCGCTTCTCAGGCGACCAAAAACCTTTCCGAAAAATTATAATGTAATCAAGGTCAGAGACCGAACATTATCTTTTCAGGAGGATTTAGTGTGAAAGTTCACACTAATTCAAATTGATATTGCCCGCTCAGTTGCGCGCTGCGTGCGCACGAGCGATGGCTTAATTGCCATTT
>CADBTV010000098.1 GCA_902797655.1 uncultured Ruminococcus sp. | reverse complement strand
TTATCCGAGGGCTCCGAGCCTCGGCTTTTCTTACTCAAAGTCATCACGGGTTTCTGTACTTTCGTTGTTTAATTTTCAAGGTTCTTGAGCTTTCACGAATAAATTACAAGCGTGTTACATAATGTAAACTGTATGTAATTTCCTCGCAACAGCGTAATATGTATTATATGGTAAAACGACGAGAATGTCAATACTTTTGAGCAAATTTTTTTAAGTTTTTTTAAGAAATTATTCCGGTTGAGTAATATGTTACGAAACTTTTTTATATACCAGAATATTATGGTAAAAAATGTTCAAATATAAATTGTATAGGGATATATTATACAAAACAAAGGGCTTTGCTTTGTGGACAATAAACAAATATTTCAAAAAGACTTGATTTTTTAGTTTATTTTGCATATAATATTACAATAAAGAATTATAAGTTGGAGGCGCAAAGGATGGCTTGTAAACATATTATCACAATTGCCAGACAATTCGGCAGCGGCGGACGCGCTATCGGAGAGGCTTTAGCTGATAAGCTCGGGATAAAATGTTACGACAGAGAGCTCATTTCCATTGCCGCAAAGGAAAGCGGAGTTGACCCGGAGGTATTCAACTCTGTTGACGAGAAAGCCGCCAACAGTCTTTTGTACTCGTTGTCGATGGGGCTGTTTTCATTCGGAAGCTCTTACGACACGGGCAATTTACCTGTAAATGACAGGCTCTACCTTTTACAGCATAAGATTATCAAGAAAATTGCGCAGGAGGGTCCGTGTGTATTTGTAGGCAGATGTGCGGATTATATTCTTAGAGACCGCGGGGACGTTGTATCTATTTATATATGCGCGGATTTAGACTACAGAATCAAGCGGGCTGTCGAGCAAAAGGAAATCAACGAGAACAAGGCAGAGCAGGCTGTTTTAAAAACAGACAAATCACGAGCAAATTACTATAATTATTATTCAGGCAAAAAATGGGGTCAGCCGGAGAACTATGACTTCTGCTTAAACCGCACAAGGCTCAGCGACGAGCAGGCGGTAAAGGTAATCGAGGATTACTTGAGTATAATCTGAGAATACACCCCTCGCCTGATCAAGACGAAGGAGGTGCTAAATAATGTTATTCAGATATTTCACAGATAACGGCGACTTGGATGACTTTATCTTTGGTAATGATGAGTGGTATGAAAGCGAAAGATAACGCTGACAATTTAATAAATCAGAATAACAGGGCTGCCGGTTAAATCCGTCAGCCTTTTCTAACGTCATTATACACATATTGGCAGTACAAATTTTGTACAAAACACGAATTGTTTTTTAGCGTAAAATCCTTTATCATTATATATGTAAAATTATAAGTGTGCAAAGATTCAGCTCTCATAGGCTCACGTGAGGGGAATCAAGAATTTTACTACTTTTGTGAGCGGAAAGGTTTTGAAATTTATGAAAAAGCGAGTTTTATCCGTTGTTCTGGCAGTTTGTGTGCTGATGACGTGCTTTGTTGTTGCCAACTACACAGCGTCGGCTGCTTCATCAACTAAGGCTGAAACCGCGGCTGTGCCGGAGACATACTCGGCAATCAGCGCGAACCCTTACGGAATGACTGACTCCAACGATGACGCGACTATCCTCCAGGCATGGAACTGGAGCTACGCTAACATCAAGAAAGAAATCAAGAAAATCGGAGAGCAGGGCTTCAACGTAATTCAGATTTCTCCTCCGAACGAAATCAAAGAAGGCACATCAGGCCACAAGGTAACCGGCGAAACCAACAACGGTTGGTGGATGTTCTACCAGCCGGCAGGCTTCCAGCTTAACGAAAGCACGGACAACGCGCTCGGAACAAAGGCTGAGCTCGTCGATATGGTAAAAACAGCTCACGCCAACGGTATCCGCGTAATCGCCGACTCCGTTATCAACCATATGGGAACATGCTCCGGCGAGGATAATATCAGTTCCTCCGACCCGATGCAGCACGTTACTCCTAAGGCAAAGACCTTTGAGCCGGAGATTTACAACAACAAGCTATTTCACTCGCCTTGGTTCAATATGACCTATAAATACGAGTGGGACGGTCCGGAGGACACCTGTACAAACGACCTTACAAGAGGTTGTACATCCAGACTTCCCGACCTTAAAACAGAGGACGCAAGAGTTCAGTCCGCAATCTACGACTACCTCAAGGAAATGGTTGACTGCGGTATTGACGGCTTCCGTTTTGACGCTGCTAAGCACATCGAGACTCCGAACGACCTCGCTAAATATCGCTCGGATTTCTGGAAGAACACAGTTACTAAGGTTAAGACCTACGCTTCCACTACATATAAGAAGGACCTCCTCTCCTACGGTGAGATTCTCAACACATGCGGATACAACCGTAAGTACAGCGCTTACTTCCCGTTTATGAAGGTTACAGACTCAACTATCTACCGTCAGGTTCAGAAGGCTGTAATCAACGGCTCGGCTTCAAGCGCTATTCCTCAGAATATGTCTAACGGAACAAAGGCTCAGACAGTTCTTTGGAACGAGTCTCACGACACATACATGGACGGCGAGTCCAAGAACTTCGGAACTGCTCAGAGAAATAAGACTTGGGCTGCAATCGCGGCAAGAAGCGGAATCACTTCGATGTACCTCGCTCGTCCGCAGAGCCTTACTCAGCAGCTCGGCGTCGCTTCGGAAACAGACTGGACAAAGAAGGAAGTTGCTGAAATCAACAAGTTTAACAACAACTTCGCAGGTCAGGGAGAGTACCTCTCGAACGCAAGCGGTGTTGCCGTAATCGGACGCGGAAGCAAGACTCAGGAAGGCGGCGCGGTTCTCGTAAACTGCTCCGGCACAACTAAGACCGTATCCAACCTCACTGTTAATACAATGGCTGACGGCACATATAAGGATCGCGTAAGCGGAACAAACTTCACAGTAAAGAGCGGAAAGATTTCCGGCTCTATCGGAAGCACCGGCGTTGCTGTTCTTTACAACGAGCCCGGCCCGACAGTTTCTGCTACAGAAAGCGGCACATATTTTACAGATACACTTTCAATCAAGCTCAACTGCAAGAACGTTGACTACGCAACATACGAGTACAACAGCTCAGCAGCAACAAAATTCGATAGCGGCAGCACAATTACACTCGGTTCAGCCGAGGATAAGCCCGGAGCTACTTACAAGGTAACACTTAAGGGTTATGTTAAGGGCGCTGTTGCGACAACACAGACCTACACTTACACAAAGGCGACTCAGGAAAAAGAGTACAAAATCACCTTTATCTCCAACAACGTAAGCGGTTGGACTACAGTTTGCCTTTACGCATGGAACAGCGAGACAGAGGTCAACAACGCGAAGTGGCCGGGAGTTAAGATGACAGGCTCCGGCGGAACCTACACCGCAACTATCCCGAACACATTCGACAGAATTATCTTCAACAACAATAACAACAAAAGGCAGACAGCGGACATCCCGATTTCAGGCTCGATGACATACACTCTCAAGTCAAGCAGCTCGCAGAACGCCGACGGCACATACATCTACGAGGTTACAGAGAAATCCAACTCCGCTACAGAGCCTACTTACTTCCCGGGCGGCGGAGAGACTCCGACGGCTACCGAAAGGCCGTCAGAAACTCAGAAGCCTACCGAGACTCAGGGCGGCACTACTGTTCCGACAGAATCTGTTACCGCTACGGCTACAGAAACAGTAACAGATGCTCCGTCAAAGTATCCGCTCGGTGATGTTGACCGTGATAGTCGTGTAAGCATCAAGGACGCGACTTTGATTCAGAAATGGCTCGCTAAGCTTGCAGAGCTCGACGACGAGCAGATGAAGCTTGCGAACGTCAACTCAGACGCTACAGTAAGCATCAAGGACGCTACAGCTATTCAGTACAAACTCGCAGGTTACGATTACTTCTGATTTAATTCCAAATAAACAGGGCAGACAAAAAGTCTGCCCTGTTTTGATTTGCGCGTAGAGTTGCCCGATATTTCATCCTACTCGTCGTTATTAAGCAGAGAGAGTGGGTCAACATACTGTCCGTCAACCTTGACGGCTATGTGAATATGATTACCCTCCAAAGCCTCGGACGGTACTGTATCGGCAGTTCCGAGGACATCTCCGGTTTTGACGGCGCTGCCCTTTTGAGCTTTTACGTTATCCCCAAGTCCGCTGTAATAGGACGTGTAGGTCGAGGACTTAACTACGACGGTTTTACCGAGCATATCGTCATCGTACACGCGCGTAACCTTACCGTCGCCCATAGAGTAGACGTTGTCGCCCTTGGCGCACTGAAAATCAACTCCCGGGTGAGCGTCCCACTGGTTGAGAGTTTTGTTGTAAACACTATCCTCGCTGTACTCCTGAATCACCTTTGCGTTATCAAGAGGAAAAGACAGGCTTGTGTTGACCGAGAGCATAGTCTCCAGCGCGGTTTTTGTTTCCTTTGGAGCGGTTTCGTCGGTCTCGGTTTCCTGCTCGGTAGGCTCGGTCGCGGCAGTGGTTGGCTCTGCCTCGGTCTCGGTTTCCTCAATCGACTCCGTCTCAGTCTCTGACTCTGTGACTCCGGTTACAACTCGCTCAACGGCGAGGGTTGACTCGGAATCATCGTCAAAATACCCGGAAAGGCTCGTATAGGTTGAATACGCCGCCATTCCGACCGCTATGATACACACCGACAAAGCGGCGTAGAAGCCGGCTTTCTCACGTTTGCTCCGCGGCGGCTTCTGATTATATATACTCATAAAATCACCTCTGCCGTTAGTATTGGCAGAGGCTTGTTTTTTATTCATTTGACTTCAAAAGGAAAATGGGAGCCGCCAAAACCGGCAGCTCCCAAAAAGGAAGAATTAGACAAACGAATAAACGTTATTTTTCAATTGAATCTGTTTTGTAGATAAAATCTACCTTGCCGTCCATATCCGGCGCAATTCCGCCGTAGGACTTATAACGGGAGGAAACCTTGGATATAGCCTTCAAGCGTTCTACGAGCGACTTAACATCGCCGTTTACCGCGTCTACTATTGTATCGACTCCCTGCTCCTTGTACTGCTTGAGTCCCTTGTTGAGTTTGAGCGCGCCGTCGTCGAGCTTTTCAACACCCTCGATAAGTACGCCTGTGCCCTTTAGCAAATCATTGAGTCCGCCGGAGAGAGTCTTGGCTCCCTTGCGGAGAGTCTTTGTTCCCTTTTTGAGCTCCTTGGTTCCGCTCTTTAGGGTCTTGGTGCCCTTTGCAAGCTTTGCGGTTCCGCTGCTGAGCTGTGATGAACCTGTAACCAGCTTGCCCGCGCCTGCCTTTGCCTTGTCAACTCCGGCTGTATAGCTGAGCACGCCTTGGTAGAACTTGTTGTAGTCGTTAAGCTGTTTTTTCAGTTCTGAAATCGCGCTCTTGCCTGCCTTGGCTTTTTCGAGAGCTTCCTTTATCTGAGACTGAACTGCGTCACTCTTCATATTCTGGTCGATTAACTCCTCAATCTTCTGCTCGGTTGTCTGAGCGATTGTGGCAATGATTGAGTCGGTTTTCATCTGAGCGTTAACGCCGGCGGTAATCTGAGCCTGAACTTCTTCAGAAACCTGACCCGCCGCACACGCAGCTTCGTACTGCTCGGCAGTCATCGAGAGTCCTGCTTTCTGGAGCACACCCTCGAGCACCTGCTTCTTGACAGCGTCAGTTACCTGAGTTTTGACAAGCTCTTCCTGAGCTCTTACCGAAGCGCTTACTGTTTCACGCGCCTTATTGGTTGCAAGCTTCTTCACCGCTTCGTCAGTGAGTGATTCTTCTACACCGGAAAGGACCTTGCTGTAGTTGGTGATTGTAAGCTTTTCGGCTTTAATTCCGGCAGCGGCAATCGAGTTGTCTGCGGTGGAGAGCAGGGTTGTGAACACTGTCTTGGCTCCTGAGTTGAGGGTTGAGCTGTTTGATGATAATGTACCGAGTCCCTGAGAGAGCTGCTTAATGCCGTTCTCGAGCTCCTCTGTACCGGATTTGAGAGTAACGGCTCCGCTGTTGAGCGTGCCTGCGCCCTTTTTGAGAGTACCTGCGCCGGAATCGAGCTTCCTGGCGCCGCCGGCGAGCTTCTCAGCGCCGGACGCGAGAGCCTTTACGCCGGAAACAAGGTCTCCGGATTTATTGAGAAGGGTCGAGATTCCGTCGTAAAGCTGTGACGAGCCGTTGATAAGCTGGTCTGTAGCGTCGGTAAGCTTATCGAGTTTTTCGTCGAGCTTGTCGAGCTCCTTGTCCGCGTCGGTGAAGTCAATGTCGCTGAACGCGTCATTGGTAGCAACAGTCAAAGTTGTGCTGAGTTCAAAGTCTTTCACATCAGCCTTAAACTCAACATAGTCGGGAATGTCGAGCTTTTTGGTATCAAGTCCGAGGCTGTCCTCAACGCCCGGCAGCGCAAAGCCTGCAACGATAGTATGGTTGCCGTCGTTAATAACCTTGCCGCTGCTGACCTGAACATTCTCGAATTTTTCGTTGTCAAGAATCATTCCGGTGAGCATAACGAACGGAACGTAAATCTTTGTTTTAACGCCGTTGATTCTTACGTACTCGTACTTTTTGTTCTTGTAGTCAAAGCGGATACAAACCTCTCCGCTCTTGCCCTTTAGCTCATCGGGAGAGATGCTCTCGCCGTCGAGAGTATAGCTTACCTCGAGGTCAACCGGGATTTCGTCCTTGCCGGTTCCCTGGTAATAAATATCCTTGCCCTGAGCGTCCCATACGCAGAGGTTGTCTTTGTCGATGGTGTATTTTTCTTCACCCTTAACGTTCTTTATATCCTGGAGATTGGTTTTATCCTTGATTGAAGCGAGCTTATCGGAGTTTTTAATCCAATCGCTGACTATGATTTTCTTTGCCGCGCCCTTGGAATCCGCCATAACATAGACTGTCTCGTCCTTGCTGACTCCGGAAGCGTCGGAGGAGTTATCGGAGTCGGTTTGTTCGGCGGTAGTTTCTGTTTCAGCCTTTTTAACCGCGCTGTCCGCGCCTGCCGAATACGCCGCAATCGCGACTACGCCGCAAATCATCAGCATACACAGCACAGCGGCAATAATTCTGATTGTAACCTTATTGAAGAATCTCATTTATTTTACCTCCTTTTTTGGTAAGAAGCCGATTGTTGTCTTTGCGATTATCTTATCAAACAGCATAAACATTGCCGGCAGGATAAGGATTACGCAGAACATACTGATAATCGCGCCGCGCGCCAAAAGCATACACAGCGAGCCTATCATATCGACATCACAATACAAGGCGACTCCGAATGTTGCTGCGAACAGACCGAGCGCCGAAACTATAATTGACGGAATCGACGTGCTGAGCGCCGTTACAACCGCCTCCCTCTTTTCATTGCCGAGGGAGCGTTCCTTTTTGTAACGCGTGGTCATAAGTATCGCGTAGTCAACCGTCGCGCCCAGCTGAATCGTACTTATACATATCGGGGCGATAAACGGAAGCTGGTCGCCGAGAAAATGCGGAAGCCCGAGGTTGATGAAAATTGCGAGCTCAATCACCGCAACGAGTATAATCGGAAGCGAGATACTCTTTTCAACAAACAGGATAATCAGGAAAATCGCGATAATCGAGATAATGTTGACTACCTTAAAGTCAACGTTGGTGACGTCAATCATATCGTTAACGCAGGAGGCTTCGCCGATTAGCATACCCCTGCTGTCGTATTTCTTAATGATTTTATTGAGCGAGTTGATCTGCGCGGCAACGTCGTCGGTCGCCGGCTTGAACTCGGAGTTGATGAGCATAAGCTCGTATTTGTCGCTTTTGAGCTTCGAAACAAGCTCGTCCGGGAGGAACTCCTGCGGAACACGAACACCTATCAGGCTTTCGATTCCGAGCACATACTTAACGCCCTTGACCTTTTCCATCTCAGAGCACATCTCGTGAGAGGCGTTTGAATCAAGGTTGGAATCCACAAGCACCATATGTGTTGTTCCGATTCCGAAGTCATCCTCGAGCTTGGTGTTCGCCTTGATGTTGTCCATATAATCAGGCAGACTGCGCGAGAAATTGTAGTAAACCTCGTTGTTGGTCTGCTGATAACCGTAGAGCGCAGGAACAATAATCAGAGCGAATATGATTAAGAACACAGGGAAGATCTTGACAATCCCCTTGGAAATCTTGCGTGTGTTTGGTATAAGCGAACGGTGTGTGGTTTTCTCGAGCGGCTTGTCAAGCACGAGAATCAACGCCGGAAGGGTTGTTACACAACCGAGCACGCCGAGCACAACGCCCTTCGCCATCACTATGCCGAGGTCGCGTCCGAGCGAAAAGCTCATAAAACACAGCGCGATAAAACCGGCAATTGTTGTAACCGAGCTACCGACTACGGAACGGATTGTTTCCTTAATCGCGACAGCCATCGCTTCTTTGTGGTCGGTGTGTTTAAGCTTTTGCTCCTCGTAGCTGTGCCACAAAAAGATTGAATAATCCATCGTAACAGCGAGCTGCAGCACCGCGGCGAGCGCCTTGGTTATGTACGAAATCTCGCCGAGGAAAATATTGGTACCCATATTGAGAAGAATCGACATTCCGATACTCGCGAGGAACACAAACGGGATAATCCAGCTATCGAGGAATATCATCATAACAACAACCGCCATCACGACCGCAATCGCGACGTAGATTGCTTCCTGACTTTCCGCAAGGTCGCGCATATCGCTGACCATTGCCGACATTCCGGACACAAAGCATTTCTCGCCGGCAATCGTTTTTATCTTGGCGATTGCGTCCATAGTCTCGTCGGCAGAGGTTGAGGTATCAAAGAATATCGCCATCAAAGTCGAATTGCCCGAATTAAAGGCGTTGTAGACTTTTTCCGGCAAAACATCAATCGGCACTGACAAATCAGCGATGTCAGAGTACCAGAGCACGGTGTCAACGTGGTCAACCTTTCTGATTTTGTCCTCCAGCTCGGCTACGTCCTTGGGCTCCATATTATCGACAATTAAAAAAGAAAAAGCTCCTTTGCCGAACTCGTCGAGCAGGTATTCCTGACCCTTGACGGTTTCGAGATTATCAGGCAGGTAGTTGAGCATATCGTAGTTCACACGCGTGAAAATCATTCCGAACAACGACGGAACCATCAGCGCAATCGCTACGACGAGGATTACAATGCGGCTTTTGACAACCGCTTTTCCAAATTTCATAGAATCTATCCCCTTCGATTAGTCTATACTAACAATTATAGATATTATACAAAACTAACGTGAAAAATGTAATAGATACTAAAAAAAGTGTGCCTAAAATTTAGGCACACACAATTATTTGTCTAGTATTTGTTATTGTTTTCAAACTCTTTTTCACAGATTTTTATGGCATTTTCCATAGCTCCGTCAAACAACAGGCAGATTCTTTCGAGCTTTTTACGCAGGTCATAGTTCATTCCGGAAGCGAGCCAGTCGATAACGAAACCGACGAGCAGACACTTGTAATAGTGAATTATGACCTCCTTATCCTGAGCGCTGATGTTGGCGGTTTTCTTGGTTGTGTCCATAAAATCACGAACCGCCTTGTAGGAAATTCTGCCGAGATACTGCTCAAAAATTTCGCGGTTGGCGGAGTTGTAGATGTGATATACCGCGATTTTGTTTTCAATAGCAAAATCCACCGCGTAAAGTATATGCTCGTACAAGGTACCTGTACGGGTTTCGGAACGCACGAGTCTGCCGGTTTCTTCCGTCAGGATAGTTTCCAGCAAATCGGGAATATCGTTGTAATGGTAGTAAAACGAGTTGCGGTTGATTCCGCACTCGGCGGCAATATCCTTGACGGTTATCTTGCTCAACGGCTTGTCGTTGAGCATATTCATAAAGGTTTGCTTGATTGCTTTCTCGGTAAAATTAGCCATATAAATCACCGAAACTATTTTATCATAGTTGAAAGAATATGACAAGAGCTTTGACTAAGCGGAATTATTCAGCAGTTTCCGGGCTGTTATACGGCCCTATTCCGCACAAGCGGAGAGGCTCCTTGCGTATGACTTCATATTCTATTCCGACAGAAGAGAGTTCCTTGAGGAATGTATCTATAAACCTGTCCGCGCAAAAAGACTGGATAAGCGTCAGGTAGAAGTTGTGGTTGACACAGGCGATTTCAACGCCAACATCGAACACCCCGGGCTCCGCGACAACATACAGCGTCTCGATATACGGATCAGCCGGGCCCATAGATCTGCTGTTTGTGTAAGAAACGGAAAAAGTCCAGCGCGCGTTTCCGGCAGACTTGGCGATAACGCCCGTTTTGATTTCCAAAGGCAACTGACCCAGCTTCGCGTATGTAAGCTTCCGCTGCTTCATTGCCCAGAGGGAGTTCTCCGGCTGCGCTTGCAGCATCATCTGTCCGCGTGCCATTGTGCAAGACTTCATAAGGTCGTCAAGCGGTCTGCTCTTAGGAAAATCCAACTCGATAACATTCGCGAACATTCTATAGTTTTCACGAACTCCGAGCATCGCCTTGTGGTCAATGGCGACAGATACGCTGACGGTTTTTTCGTTGTCGGGGTCATATTTTTTGGCGGCTCTTGCAAGCATAACCGAAACCAAAGCGTTCGGACTTCCGTCAAAGTCCCTGCAATACTGAATCAATTGCGACTCAGCAAGCTTTATATAATGCACCTGAGGCTTTGTATTCCCCTCTACCTTCACCCGGAAAAAATCTTCTATGGGCTGTTTTAGGTAAAGCGGTTTCTCTGCCGAGTCAATATCCAAATCGGCAAACGGGTTTTTAATCTCAGACTCCGGTATCTCGTCCCCCGGCAGGTGCACTCCGGATGAATCGAGAGTTTTGCCTGTCTTTTGCGAAAGATAGAGATACAACGCGCTCTTAATATAAGGGAATACACCGGCGCCGTCTGTCAAAGAATGAGAGATTTCAAAAGCCATTCGCGCGCCCTCATATTTCCACGCCGCGAGATGATAATTCGACTCTTGCGTATTGAAATTGATGGGCTCCCAATTGTTTCGCACAATCATCGGGAGCGGATTAGGCTCAGGGTAAACATCGTTGTCCCTCACAACTGCTTTTACATAAAAATACGGATAACGTACAGAAAGCTCCTGCACAACACTTTGCAGGATTTCTCCGTCTATCTGTTCTTTTAACTGAACAATCACCCCCATCGTATTGGGGTGTTCGGGCGAGGACATATATAACATCGGTTCATAAAATTCTTTCATTTTAAAAACTCTCCTTCCTTATGCGGCTTCTATGATTATATCGCAAAAGAACGGTTATCGTCAAGAGACATAAAGCAAAAAACGGCTGTACTCCGGAGAGCACAGCCGTCTTTTGCTGTTTAAGTCTTGTTCTTCTTGTTTCTGACGCGGAATACCAACGCTATAATCAGCGGAATATACGTCGCCATCGGAAGCAGGAAACCGAAGTATTTCAGCTCCTCGGATTGAACAAGCATATTGAAAATACCGTGGTAGATAATCGCCAGCATCAGAAGTGAGAATGTACCGCAGTAGAAAAGCTTCTTCTTTTTCTTTACGAAGCTCATACCGTAGCCGACTGCCGCTGTACAGATACCGTGCATAAGAGCGGTGGAGAAGCCTCTGACAACCGCCCACGCTATAGACACGTTGTCTACGCTTGTCACGAGAATGTAGGTGTTTTCAAACAAGGCAAAACCGATACCAAGCGCGAACGACGCCGCGAGAAGCTTGTCGCGGTTATCTGTGATAATAAACGCGTAAACAAGGATTGGAAGCGCTTTAATAATTTCTTCCGTTGCCGGAGTAACGGTAGTGGTGACGTAGAGCGTGTTATACCCTAAAGTCTTCAGCATAATCCCGTTGACTTCGGAAACAAAAAGCGCGGAGCTTATACCTATTAGAATGAAAACCATAATTCCGCGCGAAGCCTTCTGAATCAGCGGAAGACTGAGCAGCAAAGGAACAAACATACAAATATACAGGATATAAATCATGTTTTCCATTTTTTAATCCCCCTTACAATCGTCGGCATCATTGCCGCAGCGGTAAGACCCGTAACGCAACAGCAGATGAGCGTAAGCAGCTCGTTGCCGCGGCTCAGAGCACAGCATTCCACAAAAATAGCCGCTGAATAAACCAATGCAAGCAAATTGTAGGGCCTCAGGCATTTTACTACACCGAAATCAACATCCGGGAAGATAAGGTGCTTTAAATTGAAATAGGACGCCTCCATAACAAACACAGTCAGAACCGCTCCCAGTATCTTCCACAAAAGCGAAACATCGCTCAACAGGAACAAAGCGACATACATAATCACAGCAGCCAAAGGAGCGGCAAGCGCAATCAGCCTGTACTTTCCGAACGCCTTGGAGCCATCATCAAGAAGGGAATTGACAGTTCCGAAGTTTGACGAGAAGAAAAACATCAAGCTTCCTATCAGTCCCAAAAATCCGAGCTGGAAGCTATCCGAAATGTTGCCGCCGGTCAAAAGGCGGACAATGTAAAACAGCCTTCCGAAGGTTATACAACCGAGGGAAAGGGTAATCATCTGCGCGTAGAGAGCTTTTCTGGGGCGAAAGAATTTTATTCCTCCGTAGATAAAGCCCGTAAGAGCACATACGCAAACAATTATGTTTGCAATCAAATACATACTCAAATGTACCTCCTTTTTGTACTGACAAATTTACTTTAAAGCATTTCACAGGGCTGCCGCGACAGCCCTGCTTCGGTTATCTTATTTGTTAAGATATAATTTGTTTTCAGTGATTAAAGCGGTAGAGTAGCCGCCTGTAATCTCCGCGGATTTCTTTACGCTTCCGTCTTCACGCTGAGCAAACATCGTGATACGGTTATCGGTCATCATATGGTCGCTGTCGAACGACACGGCTCCCTCATTTAAGTCGAGGTGAGATTTGTTATCGCTGTTCATAACAAATTCCCAAGCCTTTTGTTCCTTAGCTCCCGAGGACGAAGCCTCGAGGTCCTTGGAATATGGAACGTAGTCGTTAAGAGCAAAACCGATTTTTGTTAAAGGAGAATGCAGATAGTCCTTTGGCATTGCGGAAAGCTTTTTGCCTGGATCATTCTTTGCGGTCTTATTGTATTTATTTGCGACGTGCATTGTGGTGTAGTACATATAAATCTTTGGACCTGTAGTTCCGTCATTGAGATCTGTTCCCACAAGATTATTGTTATCGTTCTGCATTGCCACGGGAGCGTAGTATATCTGATAACGATCCGACAGTATACCCTCGGGGTGGAATTCCTCGCCGACAGTACAGATAATATCGTAGACCGCTTCCTGAAGCTGGTTTTCTTCTTCCAGCGCTCTGGCTTCAGCAGTCGAATTAGAATTAATCTTGTCCTGGTTGAGCGTAAAGCCTCTGTATCCGAAATACACGCACTTTCCGCCGGCACCCTTATTGAGGTCAATGTTGCAGAATTCTGTGCAGCCCTGCTCGAGCAAGCCTAATTGAGCCTCCTTGGCGGTATCTGCCGACGCGGTAAATATCTTATTGTAATAAACGTTTTGCGCCTCATATTTACCGTGGATAAAGTTTTGCATTGTGGGATCGCCGTAGGGCTTTGCGTATGTTTTTGTTTCAGTCTTGCCCTCATCTACATTATACTCGGTGACGTCAGCATGGTCAACCACAAGAGCCGTAGCTCTTCCGGAAATAAACACATCCTCGCTAATGTCGAGCTCGGTAAACGGCTTACCCGGAACAGTACCCTGGTTATGAGAGTAATAAAGAAAGTACTGCTTGCCGTTGGACATCTTAATCGGCGTTTTAGCGGAAGCGCAGTAATAAACCGCGCCGTCAACACGAATCTGATCCGCGACAGTTTTATTGTCAGACTTGAAGAGTAGGATACTTCTTACAGCTTCGTCAGGATCGTCGGTTCTCGCAACGCTGACATAGGCTGCCGGATCGCCTTTCTTTGGAGGCTTGGCTTCTTTTCCTGCCTTAACTTGATTATACCATGACTTTGTCGGGTCACCGGCTACATCATAATGAATAATCTCGTCGGAGGCAGCGGACACTGCCGATGAAATAGCGGCTAAGTCTACCTGTCTGTCGTTATTTTCCATCTCATCGTCGGTGAGCTCCTTGTTATCCTCTTTGTTGAGGGTATCTCTTGCGGCAGCGCCGACAAAGATTCTGGAAATATATCTTGCCTTAACGTTCGGATGCTTGATGTACATATAGAGGGTGGTGCTCGCTTTATGGAAATGGCTTCCGTTTTTCTCATCGGAATCGTCCGGATCGCCGTCGTCATCCGTCCACGACGGATAAGCGATATTGAACGCCGTTGTAGAGTGGGGATCCTTTAAATCCTGAATCGAGGAGAAGTCGCCCTTGGGCTTATTTCCGCCAAGCGTAGTCTCGTCCGAAACGTTGCAGGTGATTGTTCCGTTGTTGTTCGTTGCGTCGTGCTTGGTTTTGCTGATAACAACATCGTCAAGCGTAAGAGGATGGCTGTTCTCTACATAACCCGTAACATAAAGGTTCGTCGGGAGCAGCGGCATCGGTTTATTAGAGAAGTTGAAGCCGCCCTGAGATTCTCTCGTAAAGCCTTCGTGCGCTTCGTCAAATCTGGTATTACCCAAAAGTCCGTCAGGAGCCATATAAGCGTTTTGCTGAGCAACGGCTCTAATAACATATTCCTTATTGCCAACCGAGCGCTGTACCGCTACCGTAGCAGCCGCGTAGCTTGCGCTCTTGCTCGCGCTGCCGGAAGGTTTATCCGAATACGCCACCGCTTTGCTGATTGTATAGGGAAGGTTGGAGAGATACGGCACTCCTCTGAACGCCTTTACGTCTGTAAGCGCGCGGTGGGGGTTGTAACTCCAGGTATAATACATACGGAGATACTTTTGGTTACTGTCTACAATATAACCCTTGTAGAAATAAGGTTGGGCGAGGTTTACGCCCTTGGACGCGCCCGGCTCCTCGACAAAAGGTATAGCGGAAAGCGTGTCGTAAAAATCACTGATTTTAGCCTCGGTCGCTTCATAGTAAAAGGGACCCGTCTCCGAATCCGTACCGAATGCAAAGAACACGCCCGAGAGGTACTTTGTACCTGAGGTGTACTTTTCCTCGGGTTCATAATACAAAAAGGCTTTCTGGTTTTCCCATTTATTATCATCTTCGGTCATATAGCCTGTATAGCTGTAGGGTCGGACTATAAATCTGGACGATGCGTCTTCTGCGGCGCCGCTGTAACGGCTGGTCGCGAAGTTATAGGGCAGTCCGCTGAAGGTGGTAACGGGTTCCCAGCCGGCTTTGGCGTCGCTGTTGTTTGACACCAGATGCAGCTTACCGACCTCGATAGGCGTTCCCGCGTTTTTGTCTATGGTATAGAATAAGCCGTCTAAATCCTCGGGAAGCTCTTTATCCTCATCCTTTTTATCTGCGGGATAGCCCAGGTGCCCTGCCCAAGCGTAGGATAACTCTCCGAAGGTAAGATTACCCTTCTGGGCGAAGGTTCCTACCCTAATATCACGAATCGCCTCGTCGGGATCTGTAGTAGTCTGATAACCGATATAGGTGTACTGGGGTTCGTCCAGCTTTACCCTTCTGGCGTCGGGACATAGGTTCTGGTCGTAGAATTTATAATCGCCTTTCTTTTTGGCAATTTTACTCTTTACGATTTCGGGGTTCTTTCCCGACACGACAACTAAATCCGAGTAATACAACTTTTTGTTTGTGTTGTCGGATTTTTTAACCTCGGTATTATCGGTTTTCTCTGTGCTCGCTTGGGTACTGTTCGGGCGGTTTTTGAGCGAATTCTCGGTATAATAATTGATATAGATACCGTTTACTTCGTCCTTCTTGGCACCTGTGTTACAGTTACCGGGTGTAATCTGTCCGAAATAGCTCGCGCAGTCATAACCGGCTTGGTTGTTAGCGTCGCCGTAAACAATGTTAAATACATTTCCGTTTTCATCCGCGCGGATAGCACTGCCGGCCTTCGGGTCGTCGGTGGCATACATACATACCCAACCTGTCTGAGCCCTATAGGCGTTAAGGTCGGCAATCCGCCCGTGGTCATCCTTGACCGCCTTGTAGGTTAAGTTGACGTTCTTTCCGTTTACAGACCTTGTGTCAATCGTATAGTCAGGCATATCGGTGTATTCTTTCGCCTTGTGCTTTTTGATATAATCGATAATAGCCGTTACGATAGCGAAAATAATAGTCAAAGCAAGGAGTACCAAAGAGAATATTCCTGCCCAACTGCTGACTACCGCTGAGAAAGCAATCGCTTTACCGGCGATAGCGGCTGCAGTCGCGCTTATAATAGAGGTTGACGCCTTCGCCGCAACAATCGCTCCGGCGATACCGTACTGTCCGGCAAGCCAGGTAGCTACGGTAATAACAGAGCTGCCGACGTTAATCCAGTTCATAACTTGCTGAATGGTTTTCTTGGCGTCATCCCATTTATCCCTAGCGGCAGCGTTCACCAGCTTACCCGCGCCTTGCAGGCGGATAGCGTCGGAGGTAAAAGCAACCTTTTTATCAGCCATTTCGGGATTTGTGTTTATCCAGATAGAGAATGATTCGACGTCCATTAACTCTTTCATTTTGCTCTTGGCTTTATCGACTAAAGATTCGGCTTCTTCAACCTTTTTGTTTTCTCCGAGCGAAGAAATAGCCGACAGTATTCCGGACATACCAACCATTTTTCTCTGAGCGCTGCTCATTGAATCCAAAATGGGATATAGTCTCCTAAGGTCAACTTCTTCGCTTGTCTTTTTGCCGATTTTTACGAGGTATTCGCAAAGCGGCATACCTTCAAAGGCTTCGTGCTCGTTCAAGAACTTATACGCGTTTACATAAATCATCGCGTTATCAGCGTCGCTGGGCTTATCGAGGTCCTCAACTACGTCCTCTACGTCGGCGCCTTTTACGCTGTTCACGTATTTAGTCGCATTAAAAGAAGCCTTACCGTTTTCGTAGTTGGTAGCGAACTGCTGGAGCTGTTTGAAAAACGCGTCAGCTTCGTCGCGATAATCCTTGTCAAAGCTGTCGAACTCGTCCTTGGTTGTATTCTCATCCTCGAGAACCTCCCAAAGATTGTTGTCCTTTACTTTAGTAGCCCAGGTTACGTCAACCTTCTCGCCTGTTTCCTCGTCGGTTGCCTTTTTCATCGGAGTAAGTCCGGTGGCGAGGAAATTCGTTATAGCGTTTACGGCGCCTGCGCTCGCGCGGGTGATAACCTTGGCAAAGAAGGACACGCTGGCCTTTTTGCTGATTATGTAATCGCCGAGCTTAGCGTTGCCTGCCTCGGGAATGCTGAAGAGATTAAGTCCCTCGTAAGCTTCCTTAGCCTTTGGGCTTCCCTTCTTATAGTTAAAAGCAAACTCATTAGCGGACGCGTACATTGTTTCAGCCGCGCCTGTGTTGGATTTTTCCATCTCCTCGTTTGCCTCGGCGTAGTCTTTGATCTGGTAACCGTCGTCCATATGAAGCAGGCTTATGTCGTAAAGCGCCTTGTTTTTATTTTCGGTTACCTTGTAACCCATAATAACAACGGTTTCATCTTCATCGTAGACTTTTTCAAGACC
>CADBTV010000097.1 GCA_902797655.1 uncultured Ruminococcus sp. | reverse complement strand
ATCATAGTCAATTGAAAATTGAAAAATGAAAATTGAAAATTGTGGTCGAGCAGATAGATACTTCTGTGATAAGCCTTTGCTTCCCGAATGTATTAGTAATTCGCTTGCGCGAAGCGCATAAAAATTCGGTCGGGCAGGAGGATTGATTATTATATCGAGCTATCTACACGACCATCATTGTCAACTGTCAATTGTCAATTGTCAACTGAATTAGAGGGACTGCATTGATTGACGAGGATATATAAAAAGATGAACGTGACCTCTCGCAGCAGACCTTGATAGGGCGCGACGGTACGGGGGATAGACATTCTCCGACAGAGGTACACTGAGCTTGACGTGGAGATATAAAAAAATGAGTATTGAATTTTCGGATGAATTTGATTTTGAAAACAGAATAGTTGATACGTCGGAGATTCCCGAGGACAGCGGAGATAACGAAAATCCACTGCGCCCGAAAACTCTCGACGATTACATCGGGCAGGAGACCGTCAAGGAAAACCTCAGGGTGTTCATTGACGCGGCAAAGCAGCGCGGCGAATCGCTCGACCACGTTCTGCTTTACGGCCCTCCGGGACTCGGCAAAACTACGCTCTCCGCGATTATCGCCAACGAGCTCGGAGTCTCGGTCAGGATTACCTCCGGACCGGCGATTGAAAAGCCCGGCGATCTTGCGTCGCTGCTCACCAACCTGAGTCAGGGCGACGTGCTGTTTATTGACGAAATCCACCGCCTGAGCAGGTCGGTCGAGGAGATTTTGTATCCCTCGATGGAGGATTTTGCGATTGATATTATCACCGGCAAGGGTCAGATGGCGACTTCGTACCACCTTCCGCTCCCGAAGTTTACGCTTGTCGGAGCTACAACCAGAGCCGGACAGCTCACCGCTCCGCTTCGCGACAGGTTCGGCGTAGTGCTCAGGCTCGAGCTTTACACCACCGACGAGCTCGCCCGGATTGTTGAGCGAAGCGCGTCGATTCTCGGTATCCAAATCGAGCACGATGGCGCGGTCGAGATTGCCTCGCGCTCGCGCGGTACGCCGCGTATCGCGAATAGATTTTTGAAGCGTGTGCGCGACTTTGCGCAGGTGCTCTCCGACGGAGTTATCACTCTTGAAACCGCCCGAATCGCTCTTGAGCGGCTCGGCGTTGACGAGCTCGGCCTCGACAACAACGACCGCAGAATGCTTGAAGCGATTGTAAAATTCTACAACGGCGGCCCCGTCGGACTCGAAACTCTCGCCGCTGCAATCGGCGAAGAAGCCGTCACGATTGAGGACGTCTACGAGCCGTATCTTATGCAGATTGGCTTTTTGAGCCGTACTCCGCGCGGCAGGTGCATCACCGCCGCCGCGTGCGAACACCTCGGGCTCAGCTTCCCGGGCGGAGTAAAGGTCGGCCAGCCGACTCTATTTGATTAAAAAGGAATTGTGCGCAATGCGTGTTTATGATAATTGGAAAGACTACGAGCTGATTGACTGCTCCGACGGCGAAAGGCTGGAGCGTTGGGGCGATGTTATCCTGATTCGTCCCGACCCTCAGATCATCTGGTCGTCAGGTAAGAAAAATCCGCTCTGGCGTAACGCCCACGCAAGGTACCACCGCTCCAACAAGGGCGGCGGTCACTGGGAAATGTACAAAAAGGTTCCCGAAAGCTGGCGCGTAAAATTTAAGAACCTCACCTTCAACGTAAAGCCGATGGGCTTTAAGCATACGGGAGTTTTTCCCGAGCAGGCGGTTAACTGGGACTGGGTTCAAAACCGGATTCACAGCGAGAGCCGGCCGCTCAGTATCCTCAATTTGTTCGGCTACACAGGCTGCGCTACGCTCGCCGCTATGGAAGCAGGCGCAAAGGTGTGCCACGTTGACGCGAGCAAGGGTATGGTCAACTGGGCAAAGGAGAACGCACGCAGCTCCGGCATCGCGGACAAGCCCGTGAGATGGCTCGTTGACGACTGCGTCAAGTTCGTCAACCGCGAAATCCGCCGCGGTAATCACTACGACGGAATCATTATGGATCCGCCGTCCTACGGCAGAGGTCCGGGCGGTGAAGTTTGGAAGATTGAAGAAGAGCTTTATTCTCTTATAGAATTATGTATTAAGGTAATGAGCGATAATCCCTCGTTTTTGGTGTTGAATTCCTACACTACGGGATTGTCGCCGGCAGTTATGGAGTATTTGCTAAACATGGAGCTGAAGAACCGCTTCGGCGGCAGGGTGTTTGCCGACGAAATCGGGCTCAGAGTAACGCAGACGGGAATGTGTCTGCCGTGCGGCTCCACTGTTATCTGGGAGAAATAAATGAGTTTTATATCGGCAGAAAATGTAAAATTTTCGTATGACGAGGAGAACAAAAACGTTCTCAACGACGTCAGCCTTACAATAGAAAAAGGCGAGTTTGTCGCGCTTTTGGGTCACAACGGCTGCGGCAAATCCACAATGGCAAAGCTGCTCAACGGTATGCTCACTCCGGACGAGGGAGTGGTTGTGGTTGATTCTATCGACACAAAAAACGAGGAAATGACCTACGAAATCCGCTCCAAGGTCGGGCTTGTTCTGCAAAATCCCGACAACCAGCTCGTTGCGAGCATCATCGAGGAGGACGTTGCGTTCGGCCCCGAGAACCTCGGTATCGAGCCCTCGGAAATCCGCAGGAGAGTTGACGAGAGCTTGAAGGCTGTGGGAATGTACGAGTACCGCAGGCACGCTCCGCATAAGCTTTCAGGCGGTCAAAAGCAGCGCGTGGCCATTGCCGGAATCCTGGCTATGGAGCCGAGCTGCGTTGTGTTCGACGAACCAACCGCAATGCTCGACCCGAACGGCAGGGAAGAGGTTATGCGCGCGATTAATGCCCTGAAGGAGAAGGGTATCACAATCGTGCTGATCACGCATTATATGAACGAGGCAGTGCTTGCCGACAGAGTCGTTGTTATGGACGGCGGCAAGGTGTTGTTGCAGGGAACCCCGAGAGAGGTTTTCAGCGAGGTTCCGACCTTGAAGCGCCATTGTCTTGACGTTCCGCAGGCTACCGAGCTTGCGTACAGGCTCATCGGCGCCGGAGTAAGGTTTACGGATATGCCCTTGAACGTTGAGGAATGTGTGAGCTTTCTCGAGGAGGTGCTCGGATGAACGTAATCGAAGTCAAGGATTTGAGCTTTGTTTACGGAGTTGATACTCCGTTCGAGAAAAAGGCGGTGGACAACCTCAGCCTCAGCATAAAGCAGGGCGAGGTAATCGGCTTGATCGGGCACACCGGCTCGGGCAAGAGCACCTTTGTACAAATGCTCAACGGCTTAATCAAGCCGAGCAGCGGACAGGTTTTGCTCGAGGGTAAGGACATCTGGGAAAAGCCCAAGGAAATCCGCAAGGTGCGATTTAAGGTCGGAATGGTCTTTCAGTACCCGGAGTACCAGCTTTTTGACGAAACAGTATACAAGGACATCTCGTTCGGTCCGAGGAATAAGGGGCTCGGCGAGAGTGAAATAGACGAAACAGTAAGACGCGCGGCAAAGTTCGTCTCGCTGAATGACAAGCTGCTCGGCAAATCGCCGTTCGACTTGTCCGGCGGAGAGAAGCGCAGAGCCGCAATCGCAGGCGTAATCGCGATGGACCCGGACGTGCTTATTCTGGATGAGCCGACCGCGGGCCTCGACCCAAAGGGCAGAGACGTTCTGCTCTCGCAGATTATCAGCTACCACAAGGAGAGAAAAAACACCATTATCCTCGTTTCTCACAGTATGGAGGACGTCGCGCGAATCGCGGACAGAATAATGGTGCTCAACCACGGCAGGCTCGAAATGCTCGACACCCCGAGAGCTGTGTTCTCGCGCGTTGACGAGCTCGAGAGCATGGGACTGAGGGTTCCGCAGATTACGCGTATTATGACTATATTAAGGGGAAAGGGCTACGACTTTTCGGACGGAATACTGACAGTCGGTCAGGCGTTTGAGGAAGTAGTCAACCTCCTGAAAAAGGAGGGCAAACGATGATTCGCGACGTTAGCTTTGGACAGTTTATCCCCGGCAAAAGCCTGATTCACAGGCTCGACCCGAGGTTCAAGATGGTGCTGTTAATCGCGCATATCGTGCTGATTTTCTGCACATTTAACTTTGCGTCGCTCGGGATTGTCACCGCGGCGACGATAGGCTTGATTTTGATTTCCGGCGTACCGTTCAAGATGTACGTCAAGAGCCTGAAGGTGGTTTTGATTATCGTTATAATCACCTCGCTGCTCAATATTTTTTACGGCAGCGGAGACCCGATTTTTCAGCTCGGGTTCATCAAGATAACGCTCGAGGGCATTTTCAGGGCGGTGTTCGTCTCGGTTAGGATTATCCTGCTGATTCTCATCAGCTCAGCGCTTACGTTCACCACCTCGCCCACAGACCTCACCGACGCGATTGAGAGACTGATGAGTCCGCTCAAGGTTTTGCACATCAAGGTGCACGAAATCGCGATGATGATGACCATTGCGCTGAGGTTTGTACCGACTCTGCTCGAAGAAACCGACAAGATTATGTCGGCTCAAAAGGCAAGGGGAGCGGATATGGAATCCGGCGGACTTTTTAAGAAGGTAAAGGCGCTGACCCCGGTGCTCATTCCGCTGTTTGTCTCGGCGTTCCGCAGAGCGTATGAGCTCGCGGTAGCTATGGAGTGCCGCTGTTACCGCGGCGGCGACGGCAGAACCAGGATGAAAACCCTGCGCGCTATGCCGCTGGATTACTTTGCGGTATTGATTGAATGTATTTTATTAGCAGGGATTATAGTATGCAATGTGTTTCTGACCTCGGTAATCTGAGAAATCTTCTCCTGACAATTCAATACGACGGCAGAAGCTTTCACGGCTGGCAAATTCAGCAAAACGCGCTGACGGTGCAGGAGGTCTTTCAAAATGCGCTCAAAAGCGTGGTTGGGGAATTCTCAGGACTGAAGGGCTGCAGCCGTACCGACAGCGGAGTCCACGCCATTATGTACTGCGTGAGCGTGAAGCTTTCGCATCCTATTCCGGCGCACAGGCTCAAAAACGCGCTCAACAGCTATCTTCCGGATGAGGTAGTCTGCATAGACTGCGTTGAGGTTGATGACAGCTTTCACGCGCGCTACGACTGCAAGGGCAAGCAGTATGTTTACAAAATCTGGAACAGTCAAACGCGCAACCCGTTTCTGAACGGCTACGCCCTGCATTACCGGTATCAGCTCGACGAGAAGCTGCTCGACAAAGCCTCGCAGGCGTTCGTCGGCAAGCACGATTTTATCTCATTTTGTACTCTCGACAAAAGGGAAAAGGGCGACTTCGTCCGAAACGTCAGGATGTTTTCCGTAAAGCGCGAGGGCGAGCTCGTCACAATGACAGTTGAGGCGGACGGATTTTTGTACAATATGGTTCGGATTATGGTCGGAACCCTGCTCGAGATTAATCAGGGCAAAATCGCTCCCGACGCGATTGCAGGTATTATTGAAGAAAAAAACAGAGCCGCCGCAGGCGCAACAGCTCCCGCGTGCGGACTGTATTTGAATAAGGTGTTTTATTGAATTGAGAATTTAGAATTTAGTGAAGAGTGAAGAGTGAAAAGTGAAGAGTTAAGAGTGAAGAGTGAAGAATGATGAATGATGAATGATGAATGATGAATGAAAAATAAAAAATTCGGTCGGGCAGAAAAGATTAGTTTATATCAAGCTATCTACACGACCATCATTGTTAATTGTCAATTGTCAATTGAATCTGACGTGGAGATATAAAAAGCAAACGTTGCACAAGCCTCCAAAACCTGACAATGGTACGAGGTGAGGGGGAGATAAGTGCTCAGAGAGGGACTGCAACGTTTGATGAGGAGAATTAAAAAATGTGGAAATGGAATAAGGGGCGGCACAGCGCCGATAACCTTGATAAAAAGAAAAAATCAGGCAGAACTGTCCTCAGCTACGAGGACGTTCCTCTGGAGGAATATAACGACGAACGCACTCAGATTAACAAAAAAGCCGTAAAACGGATTTTGATTATCGTTGCGGTGATTGTTGTGATGGGAATTGTGATTTATGCCGTCGCAAACCGCGACGCGCTCACTCCCGACAACCTCGGCAACTGGGTCAAGTACGACCTTATCGGTTCGTCGGACAGCGGCTTCCCGGCTAAGATAATCGGCTCAAACGTGACCGACGGCAACTTCAAATGTGACTCCGGCGTAAGCTACGTTTCCGACACATCCTTTGCCAGTATCAGTCCGGAGGGTAACGAGGTCGGCTACAATCAGCACAGCTTCTCAAAGCCCGTGCTCGAAACCGCCGGCGAAAACGTTATCATCTACAACCTCGGCGGCAACGGCTACGTCGTAGGCAAAAAGGATAAGCTGGGCGAAATCAAGGATACCGACAACTACGTCATCACCGCCGACATCAACGCAAGCGGCGTTTACTGCGTTGTAACTCAGACCGACGGCTATTTTTCGAAGCTTCACGTCTACAACAAGGACGGCGAAAAGCTCTACGCCTATTCGTTCTCCGAGTATTACGTCAACTCGGTTTCGATTAACCCGAACGGCACCGGCTGCGTAGCCTGCGGAGTAACAGGCGACAACGGCAGTCTGCTCGGGATCGCGTATGTGCTCGACTTTTCAAGCAAGGAGCCTGTCGCGACGTTTAACCTGGATGAAACTACCGCCTATGAGTGCGAGTATTTTAACTCCAATTCCGTGTGTGTTGTAGGCTCCGACGCCTCGTATACAATCGACATCCGCGGCGGAAAGCTCACCGAGGTTGAGTACGGCAACAAGCTGCTCACCGCTTACGACATCAATCCCGACACCAACTCGTTTGTGCTCTCGCTCTCGCGTTCTGCCGACGGAAGAAAATGCTCAATCAACTACGTCAACATCAACGGCGAGATTGTCAGCGTCAACGATACCAAGCGCGCGATTACTTCAATCAGCCTGTACAAAAACAGGGTCGCTGTGCTTGATTCCAACAAGCTTTATATGTACGACACCGACGGCAAATCCTACGGCAGCACCGACGCCGGAACCGGCGCAAAGGCTGTCCGGCTCGAAAACACCGACAACGCCTACGTGCTCGGCATCAACGAAATTCGTAAGCTTTCAGCTTCATAATTAAAGAGGTAAAAATGATTTTAGATATAATCCTGATTGCAATTGCGGCGGTGTTAGTGATTATCGGCATACGGCGCGGCATCGCGAGAACCCTGCTCAATTTGTTGAGCGTGGCGGTTTCCGGAGTGCTCGCGTACTTCGTAAGCAAGATTGCCGCCAACTGGGTTTACTCGAGCTATGTCTCGCAAACCGTCACCAAAAGCGTTACCGACACAGTTTCCGGCTCTGCCCGGAACGCGGAGATAATCTCTCAGGAGGCTATCGACCAGCTTCCCGAGTTTATCAAAGCGCTCCTGCGCACGTTCGGAATTCAGCCCGATTCCTTTGCCGGCTCAGCGGCAAAGGCGGCTTCCGAGAGCTCAGGCGCTATCGCTCAGACTGTTGACAACACAATAGCTCCGGTTGTCACCGCGGTTTTAAGCGTACTTTCGTTTGTGCTTTTGTTCGTGATACTCTTGATTGTGTGCAAGTTTATCTCGCGCAAGCTCGTGCATGTGTTTGAGCTTCCGGTGATTAACTCGCTCAACCGTTTGCTCGGCGGAGTGCTCGGACTGCTGGAAGGAGCCGCAATCTGTTACATAGGTATTCTGGTGTGCAGGATAATCCTGCCGCTTTCGGCTCAGCCGATTATTACGCCCGAAATGATCGACGCGAGCGTTGTTTTTAAGGCGATGTACTACTCGGACTTCATCAACGCTGTCGCGCTTGTGTTCGGCTCCGGAGCTCAGCCTGCGGATTCTCTTGTCGAGCAGGCAACCGAAGCAGTGACCAACGGGTAATTTACATAGGGGTATGTTATGAAAAAACTTAACAGTAAGGAAATTTTTACATTTGCGAATCTTTTGAGCTTTTTGCGAATAGTTCTGATTGTGCCGTTTGTAATCTTTTTTCTGCAAAAGAATTATGTTCTTGCGGCAGCAGCGCTTATTCTCTCGGGAATCAGCGACGCTCTCGACGGCTTTGTTGCGCGAAGTTTTAACCAGGTGACTCAGCTCGGCAAAATTCTCGACCCAATCGCAGACAAGCTCACCCTGTTCGCGATAATGGTGTGTATGGTAATCCTCACTCCGGTCGTAATGCCGGTGATGATTGTGCTGATAGTCAAGGACGTGCTTATGCTGATCGGCGGCTCTCAGCTTATAAAGCGCAAAATCGCGCCCCCTGCCGCAAAGTGGTACGGCAAGGCAGGCACGTTTATGTTCTACGTTTCTGTCTGCCTGATAGTTTTCCTCAAGGCGGCGTTTAATTATGAAAACGACATCCTGTCAATCGTCCTCCTCTCGCTTACAACCGCGATGATGCTCTTTGCGCTTGTGCGTTACGGAATGATTTTTTGGCAGCTTATTAAGAATAAATCAGAGTAATTTTAAAGGAGTAATATATGATTTGCAGTAAATGCGGAAAAAGACCGGCAGTGGTTTTTGTATCACAAAACAACAGCTCCGACGCGCCTACTCAGGGCTATTGCCTGACCTGCGCAAAGGAGCTCGGAATCAAGCCTGTCGAGGATTTAATCAGCAAGATGGGGCTTTCCGACGACGACCTCGAAATGGTTCAGGACCAGATGAACAACCTGATGAACGACGACTCGATGAAGGAAATGATGGAGTCGATGAACGTTGACAACCTCGCCGAGCAGATGGAGCAGTTCCAGCAGCAGAACGAGGACAACGGCAATTTCACTCCGGGCGGAGCGCCTACCTTCCCGTTTTTCAACAACCTTTTCGGGAATAATAACAACCAGCAGCAGGGCGAGAGCTCAGGCTCGGAGCGTAAGGAAAGGCGTTCAAAGCGCAGCAAGAACGACAAAAAGCGCAAGCACCTCAACCTCTACTGCGAAAACCTCACCGACAAGGCAAAGAACGGTCAGATTGACAACATCGTCGGACGCGACAAGGAAATTGAACGCGTTATTCAAATCCTTTCGCGCCGCAGTAAGAACAACCCCTGCTTAATCGGCGAGCCCGGCGTCGGTAAAACCGCTATCGCCGAGGGACTCGCGCTGAGAATCGCCGCAGGCAACGTGCCTCTGCGCCTCAGCGACAAGGAGATTTATATGCTCGACCTCACCTCGCTTGTTGCCGGGACACAGTTCAGGGGACAGTTTGAGAGCCGAATGAAGGGGCTCATCTCCGAGATTAAGGAAGCCGGAAATATCATCATCTTCATCGACGAGGTTCACTCGCTCGTCGGCACAGGCGACAACGAAGGCACTATGAACGCCGCCAATATCCTGAAGCCGGCGCTTTCGCGCGGCGAGGTTCAGGTTATCGGCGCGACCACGTTTAACGAATACAGAAAGTACATAGAAAAGGACTCCGCTCTTGAGCGTCGTTTTCAGCCGGTCAAGGTAGGGGAGCCGTCTATTGCCGAGACGATTGAAGTCATCAAGGGCGTCAAGGGCTACTACGAGGCTCACCACCGCGTGCAGGTTAACGACGACATCGTCCGCAAGACTGTAGTCCTCTCCGAGCGTTACATCAACGACAGATTCCTGCCCGACAAGGCGATAGATTTGCTCGACGAGAGCTGCGCCTGCGCCGCGCTGAGAAACAAGGAGATGGAGCGCTACGACAAGCTTATGCTCTCTAAGTCCGCGCTCGGCTCGCAGCTTACCGAGCTCGAGGACGAGGACGAGAAGAACTACGAGGGCATAGCTGACATCCGCTCCAAAATCGCAAGGGTGGACAAGGAGCTCTCCGAGATTGATATGGAAAAGGTGAACGCTCCGGTCGAGGAGGAGGACATCGCCAAGGTAATTGAGCTTTGGACAGGAATCCCGTCGAGCCGTATCCGCGAGAACGAGCTCAGCAAGCTCGCCGGCCTCGAGGGCGAATTGAAGAAAAAAATCATCGGTCAGGACGAAGCTGTCGAGGCTCTCGCCGCCGCAATCCGCAGGAGCAGAGTTCAGATTTCTCCGCGCAGGAGACCTGCTTCGTTCATATTCGTGGGTCCGACCGGCGTGGGAAAAACCGAGCTCGTCAAGGTGCTCTCACAGCAGCTTTTCGACACTCCCGAGACCTTGATCAGGCTCGATATGTCCGAGTTTTTGGAGAAGCACTCAGTCTCCAAAATCATCGGTTCGCCTCCGGGCTACGTTGGTTACGACGAAGCCGGTCAGGTAACTGAAAAGGTTCGCCGCCGTCCGTATTCGGTGCTGCTTTTTGACGAGATTGAAAAGGCTCACCCGGACGTGCTCAACATCCTGCTCCAGATTCTTGACGAGGGTAGAGTTACCGACGCCCACGGCAGAAGCGTAAACTTTGAGAACACAGTCATCGTTATGACCTCAAACGCCGGCTCCGAGAGGAGCGAGAACGCTCTCGGCTTCGGCAAGCGCGAGGACGACGTAATCAAAGAAAAGGTGATGAAGGGGCTCAAGGAGTTCCTGCGTCCCGAGTTCATCGCGCGTGTTGACGAGATTATCACATTCCGCTCGCTCAACAAAGAGGATTATACAAAAATCGCCGGACTTATGCTCAGCGAGTACGTTGAGCCGCTCGGCGAAAAGGGAATCAAGTTTACCTACGATAACGAGGTTTGCTCTTTCGTTGCCGAGAAAGCAGGCTCCGGTACAAGCGGAGCCCGAGACCTGCGCAACTTTATCCGCAAGAACGTCGAGGATATGGTGACGAATGAGCTGATCGCTCACCGCGACGGCGAAATCGCCGCGATTCACGCAACCGTCGAAAACGGCGAGATTAAGCTGCAAACAATTTAACACGTAAGTTTACAATAAACGAAAACAGGGTTGACCAATCGGTCAGCCCTGTTTTCTCTTATGTTGAATATTGTTCTGTGTCCTTGCAGCGCTTGTATTCCAAATCAAGAACTGAAGAAACCAATACTTTGCCATATTCGTCGATTAATCCGAATTTGTTTATCAGTTCATCAGCGCTGACAACATCATCGCTGTGATGACTGATAAACTCCGGATTACAAAGGTCGTTCACAGTAACATTGAAGAAATCCGCAATTTTGATTAAGTTATCAATAGATATTCCCTTTTTGCTTTTTAAAGAATCGTTCAACGTTGTAGGCGCGACTTCAATTATTTCCGAAATATGGCGTATCGACATTCTGTTGAGCTCCAAAAGCTTTTTAACATTTGCCGATGAGACCTCGGCATAATCCAGATTTTTCACATTAAAACTCCTTTCATTTTTGTATTACTTCTAAATAGTATTATTAAATCACATAACACGACTAAAATCAATTGTTAAAATGTAATTGGTGCGATTTTTCGCATAAAATAATAACATTTTCTT
>CADBTV010000096.1 GCA_902797655.1 uncultured Ruminococcus sp. | reverse complement strand
TTATCCCACGGTCAAGAAAATCGGTAAGGAGGCAATCGGAATACTCTACGGCGAATGCGGCTCCAACGGCGGCGTAAACAAGAACACTATAATCAGGTGCAAGAAAAACTCCGCAGCGTATAAATACGCAAAGAAGTATAAAATCAAATATGAACTCTTCTAAAAAGACCGGCTCATTTCGAGCCGGCCTTTGTCGTTACAGGTATTCAATTAAGTCGTCGCAGGTCTGAGAGGGAATAAACTGAACGTTTTTAAATTCCTCCTGAAGCTTTTCGCAAAGCGGTGGAATCACAATGTTCTCGCTCTTGAAGTGCCCGGCGTCGATAATCGCGATGCCGAGCCTGTTCGCGTCGAGAATTTCGTGGTGCTTAATCTCGCCTGTGAGCAGTACGTCGGCTCCCTTTTCCTTTGCAAGAGGGGCGAGGTCGCCTCCGCTTCCGGAGCATATCGCTACCCTCTGTACCTTCTTGTCGCCGAGCGTATAGCGCAAGCCCTTGCAGCCGAGCGCGTCCTTTACAATCTGTGCGAAGCCGCGGTTTGTAATTTCGTTATCGAGCTCGCCGATGTACAGACATTCGCCATCGACAAAGCCGGTGGTTTTCCTGACTCCGACCGCCTTTGCAAGGCAGGTGTTCACGCCGAAAACAGGGCTCAAATCAAGGTTTGTGTGCATACACACCGCCGCGATGTTGTTTTCAATCAGCTTGTGCACAACGTCGCCGGAGTCAATTCTTTTCAGCGGAGAGAAAATAATCGGATGATGGCTGATAATCAGTCCGCAGTTTTTCTCCTTTGCTTCCTCAACAACGCTGTCTGTGATGTCGAGCGCGCAGAGTACACGCGCAACCTCGTCGTTTTCGTTTCCGATTAGCAGTCCGACGTTGTCAAAATCCATCGCCGAGCTCATCGGAGCGAAGCTGTCTATGTAATCTATTATAGCTTTAATCTTCATAATTTCCTCTCTAGTTTTGCGATAAGCGGCAACAGTGTTTCGTCGCCTTTGCTTTTGTTTTTGAGGTTTTTGATTTGGTTTTGCAGGAAATTCCTGCTCGCTTCATCGGTTAAATCGAGCTTGCCGGTATAGGGGAAGCATTCGTCAAAGTCAATCTTTTCTCCGGCGCAGCTTGCTTTGATGACGGTGTAGAACTTTCCGCGGCAGAACACACAGCTCTGCTCCGTGATTTCGTATCTGTTTTCGCACAAGAACCGTATCAGCTCGTCCGATTTTGTCATCGGCTGCAGAACAAGCTCCAGTTTTTCCGCGAGCTCACTTGCTTTTATAATCTGAGCAATAACCTCGCCGCCCATTCCGGCAATTACCGCGCAGTCAATATTGTCTTTGTCACTTATGGTTTCGAGTCCGGAGCCGAGCCTGAATTCAATATTTTCCGCGTGATACTTTTCGGCGACAGCCCTGCCGCTTTCAAGCGGCTTTTTGTTTATATCGGACGCAACCGCAAACGGAATCCTGCCGTTTTTGAGCAGCCATACCGGGAGGTACGCGTGGTCGGTACCAACGTCAACAAGCCTTGAGCCGTCGGGCACAAGGCTTGCGCATTTTAAAAGCCGCTCGTCAAGAGAGAATAGCTTCTCCATTAACCTGCGATTACTTTATTAATCTCAGCGATAAGCTCGTCGGCGTCCACGCCGTGAACCATACAAGCGTCAGCTACGCTTTCGCCTCTTGACGCAGGGCATCCGAGGCAGTGCATACCGATTGACATAAATACAGCCGCAGTCTGCGGATAAGCGTCGAGTACGTCGCCGATGATTGAGTTCTTGTCTACTGTCATTTTGATTACCTCCGTTTTATCTTTTCTGATATTTTAACACAATTATTTTAAAAATCAAGATGTTTGCGTTATTTTAATTCAACTATTGTCACTCCGCTCTCGCCCTCGCCGAAGTTTCCGAGACGGAAGCTTTTGACGTATTTTGAGGTGCGCAGGTGCTTTTGAATCTCAGTTCTGAGCACTCCGGTGCCTTTTCCGTGAATGATAGTCAGGTGCTCGACGTTGCTGAGAATCGCGCTGTCGATTGCGCTGTCAACCGCCATTATCGCTTCAATCGCCGTTTGTCCCCGCACGTCTATCTCGGTCTGCGGACGGATGTTGACGTTAGACGGCATATTCCTGCGCCTGCTTCTGTAATCGGACTGCACCTTTTTCTGCTCGGATTTTTTGAGTCTGAGGTTTTTGAGCTCAACCCGGGTCTTGATTATTCCTGCTTGAACAAGTACCATATCGTCCTTGTCAGGAAGCTCGAGCACTACTGCGTCCTTGTCTATATCGTAAATCAGAACATTGTCGCCGACCTTGAGCGGTCTTGGGAGCGTATATTCCTCTGCCGGCTTTTTGTTGTCCACAGGGTTGGAGCTGTCCTCGATCTCGTTGAGAGAACGGCGCAGCTTTGCGCGTGTTTCGGCAGAGTCGTCCCGGGCTTTTTTTGCTTTGTCGAGCTCGTCCATCAGCGCGTACGCCTGCGCCTTAGTGCGCGACACGATTCTCTCCGCTTCTTCTCGGGCTCGTTCGATTTCGCTCTCGGCTCGCTTGCGCGCTTTTTCAAGCTCGTTTTCAGCCTTTTGCTTTTCGGTGTTTGCCTTCTGGGTCAGACGCTGAGCGTTTTCAATTTGCCTTTCAAGGCTCTGCCTTCGGCTTTCGAGATTCTGCACTACATCCTCAAACTGCCTGTTGTCGGAGCTTACGAGCTCCTTGGCGCGGTTTACAACATTGATGTCCATACCGAGGCGTTGGCTGATTGCGAACGCGTTGCTCTTTCCGGGGACTCCGATTAACAGTCGGTAGGTTGGTCTGAGGGTTTTGATGTCAAACTCGCAGCTTCCGTTTTCGATTCCGTCGGTTCGCAGCGCAAATTCCTTCAGCTCCGCGTAGTGGGTTGTGCTTGCGATTTTGGCTCCCTTGCCGCGCAGCTTTTCGAGAATCGCAATCGCGAGCGCGGCTCCCTCGACAGGGTCTGTGCCTGCTCCGAGCTCGTCTATCAGCGCAAGGGACGAGGAGTTAGCTCTTTTTAGAATTCCGATGATGTTCGTCATATGCGCCGAGAAGGTGGAAAGACTTTGCTCGATGCTCTGCTCGTCGCCAATATCAACCAGAACCCTGCTGAATACAGAAAGCTCGCTGTTGTCCGCAGCAGGAATCATCATTCCGCACATCGCCATAAGCGTGAGCAGTCCGATGGTTTTCAGCGTGACGGTTTTACCGCCGGTGTTAGGACCGGTGATTACGAGGGTGTCAAACTCGTTGCCGAGGTTTACGTCAATCGGCACAGCCTTTGACTTGTCAATAAGCGGATGCCTTGCCTGTTTGAGATTGATTCTGCCCTTGTTGTTGAGTATCGGCAGGCTCGCTTTCATATTATACGCGAGGTCGGCTTTGGCAAAGATAAGGTCGAGCTCGCACAGACACTCGTAGCTGCCGATAATCTGGTCGGCGTAGGAGCCTGCCAGCGCGGAAAGCTCAAAGAGTATCCGCTCGATTTCAGTTTCTTCCTTGGATACAAGAAGCTTTATGTCGTTGTTAGCCTGCACAACGCCCATCGGTTCTATGAACACCGTCTGTCCGCTCGCCGAGGTGTCGTGTACAAGTCCGGGTACGTTTCCGCGGCATTCAGCCTTAACGGGAACGACGTAACGCCCGTCGCGCTGAGTGACGATTGTGTCCTGTAAATACTTTTGGTATGTGCTGCTGTGTATAATTTTGTCGAGCGACTCGCGCGCCTTTGACGAAGCCGTGCGGATTTTTCGGCGAATGTCCGCGAGGGCAGGGGAGGCTGTGTCTGCAATCTCCTCCTCGTTAATAATCGCGTTATGTATTTTATCCTCCAGAAACTTGTTAGCGACCAGCCCCTGAAACAGCATATCGAGCGAGGTTCTCTGACCCTCGCATTTGGACTGCCATTGCTTGACTCCGCGGATTATACGCAGGGTTTCGGCAATTCTGAGCAGCTCTCTGATTGTGAGCATTCCTCCGGCATCGCCGCGGCGCAGCTCGTTTGCTACATTGCGCAGGTGTCCGAACGACGGTGCGCCGAATTTGCCCGTCAACACATAAGCGTCGTCGGTCATCTTTAGATTTTTTTGCGCTTTTTCGAGGTTGTTCTCGGGGCTGAGTCCGAGCGCAAGCTCGCGGCTTTCGTCGCCCGAGGTTCTCTCGGCAAGCATATTCAGTATTTTGTCAAGCTCTAAAGCTTTGTAGTGTTTATCCATAATTAACCTGTAAGTGATTTAAGAAATTCCAGTGTTTTAAATCTTCTCTCCAAAATCATCCGAATGTATTCCTCGGAGCAGAAGTTGAGCGTCTTTAAGTCGCCGCTTGGGATAGAAAAGGAGAAAAGCTTGTCTCCGTCCGCGTAGCAGCAGTGCCGCAGCGCTTTGAGCACGCTTTTGTTGAGGTGGATTCTGTTGTCCGTAAGCCCGTGAGTTTCGTAGCAATCACGGCACACAAGCTGGCCGTTTTGCGGCAAAAAGCACATGCTTTCCTTCTCGTATTCTCCGCATTCGCGGCACATCATAATATCCGGCATATATCCGGCAAGGCACATCAGCCTGAGCTCTACGCAGGGCTTTACCAGCGCGGGCTCGCGCTTGCCTTCCGACAGCAGATACAAAGCGTTGAGAATCAGCCGGAGCTGTTGACTCGCTTCCTGTTCCTTGGGGCAGATGAAAAGCGCCAGCTCGCAAAAATACTGCGCTGTATACATCTTCTCTATATCAAGGCTCAATCCGGTGAAAATCTTTTGAGCCTTTGCGTCGCCGATTATGTAGCTGTCTCTGCTTTTATGCAGAGTCAGCCTGGAGTAGCTCAGCAGTCCGGTGGCGGCGCTTTTTGGACTTTTGATGTCCTTTGCGCCGTGGGCAAATCCCTTGATAATCCCGTGACTCTCTGTCAGCGCTGTGACGAGCTTGTTCTTCTCACCGATATTCTGTTCTTTCACTATCAGAGCGTTCGTTATAAATTTCATCTTTCTTTTTCTTCTCCGGAACAGGATTATCTGTCAAGTCGTTGTGGACGGATTTGTACATCAAATAGTCGTAAATCCTTCCGCTGAACCAAAACGCGTTCCAAGCGTCTATTTCATTCATCCTAATCACCGTTGTTATTGTTCCCTGAACGGCGCGGATAATGATGGAAAATTTAGTTAAAGTCTTTTTCGTTATATCCGAAGTTGCGCATTTGCTGAATGCTGTTGCGCCAGTCCTCCTTGACCTTTATCCAAGTCTGGAGATATACCTTGCAGTCGAAGAACCTCTCCATATCCTGCCTGGAGTAGGTCGAGATTTTTTTGAGCATACTGCCGTTTTTGCCGATAAGGATTCGCTTGTGCGTCTCGCGCTCGCAGTATATCGTCGCGTCGATGTCGAGTATCTCCTTGTTCTCGCGCATTCGCATTTTTTCGATTACTACGGCGATTCCGTGAGGAATCTCCTTGTCGCAGAGCCTGAGGATTTTTTCTCTTATCATCTCGCTGGCGATTACCTTTTCCGGTTGGTCGGTGAGGGTGTCGTCGTCAAAGAAATGACCGCCCTCAATTGCGCAGGCGTTCAGCTCGTCCTTGAGCTCGCCGAGTCCCGAGCCGTCCTGAGCCGATACCGGCACCACCGCCTTGAAGTCGTAAAGCACGCTGTAGGCGAGAATCTGCTTCATCAGCTCCTCCTTGTCCTTGAGTGTGTCGATTTTATTAATCGCGAGAATCGCCGGCATATCCGCCGCCTTGAACTTTTCAATAAGACCAAGCTCGGTGTGACCTGCCTCTCTGCCGGCTTCAACAACCAGCATACAGCAGTCTACTCCGCTGACGCTTTCGCTTACCGAGCGAACCATATACTTGCCGAGCGAGTTCTTCGGTTTGTGCATACCAGGTGTGTCAACAAACACGAGCTGAGTGTCGCCCTCGGTGAGCACGCCGGTGATTCGTGTTCTTGTGGTCTGCGGCTTGCTCGAAACTATCGCGACCTTTGCGCCGAGCAGCCGGTTCAAGAGCGAGCTTTTTCCGACGTTAGGTCTGCCTACAATTGCTATAAACGCTGATTTTTTGTTATCCATAATGTCTCCTGTTAAAAATCTTAGAGCCCGCGCTTTTGAGAGCTCTGCCGAAGGTGCGCAGCAGTACGCGCCTCCTGCGCTTGTTAAGTCGTAAGAACGAGCTTATTACTACGGTCGGGTTCTTCAGTATATCGTCAAAATCATTCTTGCCTGTATTTCTGAACACCTTGAACAACGCGTGTATAAATTCACCGCGCTCGTTAAGCGTAAGCCTGCTTACAAAGTCGTCCAGCGCCCTTTCAACGTAGTGACTTATCGAGGAACGCTGAGCCGCGTATACAAAGTCGTCCCGTTCAATCCTCCAGGCAGTAATGTCGTGTTGATTAAAGCGCGTACTCTTGCACTTTACAATCGAAAAATCCTCGCCCTGATTGAGCATAATTCCAAAAACCGACGACTGTGGCACAAAGGTATGGATTAAGTCGCATCTCAGCTCCTTGTTGAGCGACGGTCCGTCAAAGTTGTAAACCGCCTTGATCCGCTTTTTGAGCTCATCGCCGCAGTGCTCGTAGATGTACAGCGCGAGGTTTCCGCCTTTTGAATGACCGCCGAGAATAAATCTGCCCTTTATAAGCTTTGAGATTCGGCTAAAGTAGTTCATAGCGCGCTTCTGAGACGGAATGGTTGAGCGGCTGTAAAAGAGAAAATCCTCCTCCCATCCGACAAAGGAATGGTCGGTGCCGCGAAAAGCGATATATCGCAAATCCTTTTTAAGCGTAAAAACCACAGCGGAGAACTGCTTTTTTTCTCTCTCGTCAATCTCGTTGACATAGCCCGAAATCTTAATGCTCTTAAACCGCTTGCTTGCCGCGGCGGCGGATAAGAGTCTGGGGTCGTTTTTCCAGATTACGCCGGAAAAATTCCCGTTGTCAAAGAACCTGTGCGCGGCTCTGCCGATTGTAAGCGTGCTTCTGAGCGACGGTCCGGCTATTCCGTCAAACGGAATATAAGCCAGCTGCGCAAGCACAAGCGCGTCAATTTCGCAAAACTCCTTTTCAGCAAAGCTGAGCTCTCCGTAATTTGATATGTAGTCAAAAATATCTTCCATAATAAAACTGCCTCAGATTACCGAGACAGTTATTTTTTAGGTTTATTAAAATGATTAATAATCTTCACTGGTCCCGGTACGATAAATAATACTGATATTATAAGCGATATTAAAAATAAAATCAATACCAAAGGATTGCCTGTAAAGTAATTGAAAATAAAGTTTATTCTTGCTAAGTCAAAATAGAACAGAAACGCCGCAACCACCGCTCCAACGCTGAGCGCCAGCACCGCCGCGGCAGAAATATCCTTGACGGTTTTTATCATCTCATCATAGTCGCGCGTTACTCGGTCGCAAAGCGTTTCGATTGCCGAGTTGATTAGCTCCGCCGAGATAATCAGCGAGATTAGAATAACGATTACAGCCCATTTTACCGCGTCCATTTCGTAGAAAAAGCTGAACGCGATTACGTACACCGCGGCAACAAGGTGGAACCTCAGATGACCTTCGGTTGCTATCGCGCTGAAAAATCCCCTGAACGCGGCGGCAAAGCTTTTTAGCTGTTTTCTCATTGAGCGATGTAGCTCGATGAAGCCGGAAGCCCGAGCGCTTCCATAACCTGCTCCTCTTTCTCTCTCATTCTGACCTTCTCGAGCGGCTCGATATGGTCATAGCCGAGCAGATGGAGTACGCTGTGCGCGGTAAGATAGCCTACCTCGCGCTGAAGCGAGTGGCCGAACGCGTCAGCCTGCTCTGCGGCTTTTTCCATTGATATAACAACATCGCCGAGAATCTTGGCTCCTGTCTCGAGGTTGGTGTCGTAAACTCCGTTCTCGCCCATCGGGAACGAGAGTACGTCGGTCTCTGAGTCTATGTTCCTGTACTGCGCGTTGAGCTTTCTGATTTCTTCGTTGGTGGTGAATGTAACGCTGATTTCAGCAGGGTCGCTGAACTCCTCCATCTCGAGAACAGCGTGACAGCAGCGCCTGATCAGCATTCTCATACCTGTCGGTATTTTTACCGCCTTCTGGTTATTGTTGATGATAACCCTGAGTTTATTTTCGTTCATTTTTATGCACCTCGTGTTTTTCGTACGCTTTAATAATATCCTGAACAAGCCTGTGCCTTACAACATCCTTTTCGTTGAAACGGCATTGAGCTATGTCATCTATGTTTTTGAGTATTCTAAGGCAGTCCTTGAGTCCGCTTTTCTGACCGTTAGGCAGGTCAATCTGAGTGATGTCGCCGGTGATGACCATTTTGCTGTTAAAGCCCAGACGGGTCAAAAACATCTTCATCTGTTCCTTGGTTGTGTTCTGAGCTTCGTCAAGAATGATGAAGCTGTCGTCGAGAGTTCTTCCGCGCATATACGCGAGCGGAGCAATTTCGATGTTGCCTTTCTCTACGTATTTGTGGTAGGTTTCGACTCCGAGCATATCGAACAGCGCGTCGTACAGAGGTCTGAGGTAGGGGTCAACCTTACTCTGCAAATCTCCGGGCAGAAATCCGAGCTTCTCACCGGCTTCGACAGCAGGTCTCGTGAGGATGATTCGGTTAATCTGCTTGCTGCGGAACGCCGTAACCGCCATCGCTACGGCAAGGTAGGTCTTGCCGGTTCCGGCAGGTCCTACGCCAAAGGTGATTGTGTTATCGGCGATTGCTTTGCAGTATTTTTTCTGACCCATTGTTTTGGGCTTGATAGGCTTGCCCTTTGCTGTAATGCAAATGCAGTCGTCGGCAAGCTGGGTAAGGTTTTCGCTGCTGCCTTCCTTTACCATAGCTATGCAGTACCTTACGTTCTGCTCGCTGAGCGTTTCGCCTCGGTTGATAAAGTGCATAAGGTTTTCGAGCACCTTGTGCGTCTTAAAGACGTTTTCGTCGTCTCCGCTGATTTTCAGCTCGTCGTCGCGTACCGTAATCCTTACGGAAAACTCGCGTTCAATGAGCTTTATATTTTCGTCAAAGCTGCCGAACAGCGCGACCGCGTGTTCCGTTCTGCCTATGCTGAAAGAATTGTCCGTAATCAAAAACTCCTTCTGTTCCAAATACGTCGAATATTATACCATATTATATATTAATTGTCACGATGTTTGTAGAAAAATAACTACTGTTCAAAAAAATTTGTTAAAAACGTTAAATTTGGTGTCGGATTTTTGCTTATATCCAACATTTTCTCCAAAGAATATGAGTTGTTTTTTATTATTATAGCCAAATATTGCTGAACTCAAAACTAATCCGCGTTATTAGTATTGACAATCACCGAAAATTATATTATAATTCGGTCTGTAAAGTAAATCTCTTTACAGCTTAAAGCAAAGGCGGAATCGAAATTGGAGAAGAATATGGAAATCTCCCTGCTCTTTGACTTTTACGGTCAGCTTCTTACAGAGCAACAGGCACAGGCGGTTTCTCTTTATTATAACGACGATTTCTCTCTTGCCGAAATCGCTTCACGAATGGGCATAACCCGTCAGGGCGTTCGCGATTCGATTAAGCGCGCGGAAGCTCAGCTCTTTACTTACGAGACGAAGCTCGGGCTTTTGGAGCGTTTTCGCAAAACAGAGCAGGGGCTCGCCGGTATAGAGTCGCTCGCGCAAAGCCTGAAGGAGAATTACGACCCCAAAATCGCGGACGAGATTATTTCCACCGCGAAATCTTTACACGAATAGAGGTGGCGTTATGGCATTTGAAGGACTTTCCGAGAAGCTCTCCGGTGCGTTTAAGCGCCTGAGAAATAAAGGCAAGCTTACTGAGGCTGACGTTAAGGAAGCTATGCGCGAGGTCAGACTCGCGCTGCTCGAAGCCGATGTTAACTATAAGGTTGCCAAGGAATTTACAAACAAAGTTACCGAACGCGCTGTCGGCGCGGATGTTATGGAGAGCCTTACTCCGGCTCAGATGGTTGTCAAAATCGTCAACGAGGAGCTCACCGCCCTTATGGGTTCCGAGACTGCGCGCATTGAATTTGCGTCAAAGCCGCCGACAATTATTATGATGTGCGGCTTGCAGGGCTCCGGTAAAACTACCCACAGCGGCAAGCTTGCAAAAATGCTCAAAAAGCAGAACCACCGTCCGCTTCTCGTAGCGTGCGACGTATACCGTCCGGCGGCTATCGACCAGCTCAAGGTTGTCGGAGGCAAAGCGGAGGTTCCCGTTTTTGAAATGGGTCAGGGCAATCCCGTAAAAATTGCCAAAGAAGCTGTTAAACACGCCAAGGACTACGGCAACGACGTAGTTATCATAGATACAGCTGGTCGACTTCACATCGACCAGGAGCTGATGGACGAGCTCAAAAACCTCAAGGCGGAGCTCAACCCCGACGAAATCCTCCTCGTTATCGACTCGATGACAGGTCAGGACGCTGTCAATGTTGCCAAGAGCTTTAACGAACTGCTCGAAATTTCGGGCGTAATCATCACAAAGCTCGACGGCGATACCCGCGGCGGTGCGGCGCTGTCCGTTAAGTCGGTCACAGGCTGCCCGATTAAGTTCGCCGGTACAGGCGAGAAGCTCGACGACATCGAGCAGTTCCACCCCGACCGTATGGCGAGCCGAATCCTCGGAATGGGCGATGTACTCACCTTGATTGAACAGGCTGAGGAAAAGCTCGACGAGGAAAAGGCCGAGGAAGTCGCCAAGAAGATGATGCAGAATAAGATGGACTTCAATGACCTTCTTGATCAGTTCAGGCAGATTAAAAAGATGGGACCAATCAAAGGCATCCTCTCTAAAATCCCGGGAGTAGGCAATAAGCTCGACGATGTAGACATCAACGAACGCGCTCTCGACTGGACAGAGGCTATCATACTCTCGATGACTCCTGCCGAACGAGCAAAGCCCGACCTCATCAACCCGAGCCGCAAGCGCAGAATCGCCGCAGGCTCAGGCAGAAGCGTCGAGGAAGTTAACCGACTCTTAAAGCAGCTCAAGGATATGCAGAAGATGATGCGCCAGTTCGGCGGCAAAGGTAAGAAAAAACGCGCTATGCGTATGCCCGGAATGCCCGGTATGCCCGGACCCGGCGGAATGCTGTTTTAAGCTATCAGTTTATAACCAAAGGTTATTAACCCAATAACTCGTTGGTTAATATATACACTAACTTTATTAACTCTTGGAGGTGAAACAAATGGCAGTAAAAATCAGACTCAGAAGAATGGGCGCCAAGAAGGCTCCTTTCTACCGCGTGGTTGTCGCTGATTCAAGATACCCTCGCGACGGTCGTTTTATCGAGGAAATCGGTACTTATGATATCCTCAAGAACCCATCAGAGTTCAAGGTAGACGGCGAGGCTGTCAAGAAGTGGATTGCTAACGGCGCTCAGCCGACAGACACAGTCAAGGCACTTCTCAAAAAGAATGGCTATATCGACTAAGTTTTCTTAGTCACAAAATATCAGAAAGGAATTTAATTATGGAGGAATTACTGACTATCATCGCTAAGGGTCTCGTAGAGGCTCCCGACGCAGTCAACGTAACTGCCGACGCTCCTAACGAGGAAGGCGTTACAGTTTATCACATCCACGTTGCCGAGGACGATATGGGACGTATCATCGGTAAGCAGGGCAGAATCGCCAAGGCTATCCGTACTATCGCCCGTTCCGCTGCTGTTAGAACAGAGCAGAAGGTAATGGTTGAAATCGACTAATTATTTGATTTTCAGGAAAAGACCGCGAGAGCGGTCTTTTTTCTGCCTAAGCGGTTAGCTGTAACTAATTATTTTTTCGAAACCTATTGACATTATCTTGAATTTGTGTATAATATAATATGTTAAGTTTTTAACGAGAGCGGACTGAAGTCCGTTTTTAAAATAGCTCGAGGTTAGAATAATCTAACCTGAACTATTTATTTTTTATAATAAAAGTTAGCGTTTGCTAACTATTGGAGAGTGTAGTTTTATGATGCCGCTTATGCTTGCTGATCCGGGCGAAGTGAATATGATTAAAAAGGTCGGAGGAAACCCCGAGGTCAAAAAGCACCTCGAAAACCTCGGCTTTGTTGTCGGAGGCGACGTTACAGTAATCTCCGCTCTGGGCGGAAACGTAATTGTCAACGTCAAGGGCGCTCGCGTCGCAATCAGCGAGGAAATGGCTAGGAAAATTATGATATAACCGCACATTGAAAGGAGCAGAAGATGAAAACTTTGAAAGAGGTCCGTATCGGCGAGACCGTCAAGGTCAAAAAGCTCAACGGCGTCGGAGCCGTTAAGCGCAGGATTATGGATATGGGTATCACCAAAGGGGTCGAGGTCTACATCCGCAAGGTAGCTCCTCTGGGCGACCCGATTGAGGTTACCGTACGAGGCTACGAGCTTTCTCTCAGAAAAGCCGACGCCGAAATGATAGAGGTTGAATAACCCGAAACTATAAGCGGTACTGCGGTTCCGCTTTTAAAACGCAATCTCAGTTAGACATTTCTAACTTACAGAAAGGAAAGTTTGTATGAGTATCAAAATCGCGCTTGCCGGTAACCCAAACTGCGGCAAGACGACTCTGTTTAACGCGCTCACAGGCTCCAACCAGTTCGTTGGAAACTGGCCGGGCGTTACGGTTGAGAAAAAGGAGGGCAAGCTCAAAAAGCACAACGACGTCACCATCACTGACCTGCCCGGAATCTACTCGCTCTCTCCGTACACACTTGAGGAGGTTGTAGCACGTAATTACCTCATTGATAACCGCCCCGACGTTATCCTCAATATCGTTGACGGTACCAACCTTGAGCGTAACCTTTATCTCACAACACAGCTCACCGAGCTCGGTATCCCTGTTGTTGTGGCGATTAATATGATGGACGTTGTCGAGAAAAACGGCGATAAAATCAACATCGACGAGCTCTCCCGACAGCTTGGCTGCAAGGTTGTGAAGATTTCCGCACTGAAGGGTACGGGAATCACAGAGGCCGCCGAGGTCGCTGTCAAGGCTGCCGCTGAGACAAAGACTATCCCCCAACACTCTTTCAGCGGAGCGGTTGAGCACGCGCTCGCTCACATCGAGGAAGCCACGCTTCACGATTTGCCCGAGGAGCAGCAGCGCTGGTACGCAATCAAGATTTTCGAGCGTGACGACAAGGTTCTCGAGAAGCTGAACATCGAGCAGAGCAAGCTCGACCATATCGAGAAAGATATTGCTGCCGCTGAGAAGGAACTTGACGACGACTCCGAGAGTATCATAACAAACGAAAGATACGTTTACATAGCTTCAATAATCAAGGGCTGCTACAAAAAGCAGAGCAAGGGAGCACTCACCGTTTCGGATAAAATTGATAAGGTAGTAACCAACAGAATCCTTGCGCTGCCTATTTTTATCGTAATTATGTTCCTTGTTTACTCTATTGCTTCAATGCCGATTCCGATGCCCTGGGGCGACTCTCTCGGAACAGTTGTAACAGACTGGGCTAACGACGGTGTGTTCGGAGACGGCTGGTACCTCTTCGGTATCGGTCAGGCTGAGTACGACGAGGCTGTCGATAAATGGGCTGAGAAAAATGTGTTTAACAACGACGAATTAAGCAAGCTTCTTGCTCAAGCCGCCAAGGACGAAAACATCAAGGGAGCTTCCGAGCTTGCCGACGCTTATAATGATAAGGATTTCGGCGCGTTTGAGGAAGCATACGGCTCCTACGCTGACGAGTTCTACCAAGGCGAGGAGAATAAAAAAGTCAAAGTCTATGACATCAATAAGTATCTGCCTCTCGACGAGGAGGGTGAGTTTGATTGTCCTGTCGAGAACGCCGACTACGGAATCTGGATTCCGGGTATTCCGGTATTTATCGAGGACGGACTCAACGCTATCCACTGCGCCGACTGGCTGCAGGGCCTGATCCTCGACGGTATTATCGGAGGTGTCGGAGCTGTACTCGGCTTCGTTCCTCAGATGTTTATCCTGTTCTTTATGCTCGCATTGCTCGAAAGCTGCGGCTATATGGCTCGTGTAGCCTTCGTAATGGACAGAATTTTCAGGAAGTTCGGTCTTTCCGGTAAATCCTTTATCCCGATGCTTATCGGTACGGGCTGCGGCGTTCCGGGTATTATGGCTTCGCGTACGATTGAAAACGAGCGCGACCGCCGTATGACCATTATGACTACCACGTTCATCCCCTGCGGAGCTAAGCTTCCTATCATCACAATGATAGCGACCGCTCTGTTCGGAGGCTCTCCGCTGATTGCGACAAGCGCGTACTTCATCGGTATCGCGGCAATCGTGCTCTCCGGTATTATGCTCAAAAAGACAAAGATGTTCGCCGGCGACCCTGCTCCGTTCGTAATGGAGCTTCCGGCTTACCACCTTCCGACTCTCGGCAACCTGCTCCGCTCAATGTGGGAGAGAGGCTGGTCGTTCATCAAGAAAGCAGGCACAATCATCCTTCTGTCCTCAATCATCATCTGGCTCGGCTCCAACTTCGGCTGGTACGGAACTTCGTTCGGTTACAAGCCCGGCATTGAGCTCGAGAACAGTATCCTCGGCGCAATCGGCGGCGCGATTCAGTGGATTTTCGCTCCTCTCGGTTTTGCTGATATTAAGGCGACAATCGCTACTATTATGGGTCTTGTTGCGAAGGAAGAGGTTGTCGGCGTGTTCGGCGTGCTCGACTTTGCTTCGCTTACCCAGCTCGCTGCGTTCTCGTTCCTCACATTCAACCTGCTTTGCGCTCCCTGCTTTGCGGCTATCGGCGCAATTAAGCGCGAGATGAACTCAGCCAAGTGGACAGCGTTCGCAATCGCTTATCAGTGCGTTCTCGCGTACTGTGTATCACTCGTAATCTATCAGGTTGGTTCGGCGTTTACGGGCAACCTCAACATCGTAGGCTTAATCTTTGCTGTGGCAATCGTAGCCTTTGCTGTGTATATGCTCGTAAGACCTTACAAGGAAGCCGACCGCCTCAGCGTAAAAGTAAAGTAAAGGAGTAGTTATGGACTGGTTAATTCAGAATATGGGTACAATTATCACCGCGGTAATCGTGTTCGGTATTGCCGGTCTGATAATTGCCAAGCATTTCATTAATAAAAAGAAAGGCAAATCAACCTGCTCGTCGGGCTGCGCAAACTGCCCGATGAAGGGTAAATGCCATTAAACTAACCCCTATTTGGAAAAGGTCGTCTCTTTTCGGAGGCGACCTTTACTTTTGGCTGAAACTCTGTTACAATAGCTTCGGTGATAAATATGAAAAAACAATTTCTCGAAGCCGGCAAGGTGGTCGGAACTCACGGAGTTCGCGGTGAGCTCAGAATCGACCCTTGGTGCGATTCTCCGGCTTTTTTGGCAAAATTTAAGTTGTTGTACTTCGACGAGGGAAAAACGGCTGTAAAGGTCAATTGCCATCCGCACAAGAACATCGTGCTCGCGAAGGCGGAGGGTGTTGATTCAATCGAGTCCGCCGAGCTTTTGCGCGGCAAGATTCTCTATATCAACCGCGACGACATAAAGCTCCCCAAGGGCAAAAATTTCATACAGGACTTAATCGGCTGCCGCGTGCTTGACGCCGACGACAACTCCGTCGAGTACGGAGTAATCAAGGATGTTTTCAAAACCGGCGCCAACGACGTATATACAGTAAAGAATAATAACGGCAAGGAGTACCTTGTGCCTGTAATCGACAGCGTGATTGTTGAGCGCAACGTTGACGAGGGCTTTGTTCTCCTGCGTCCGATAGAGGGATTGTTCGACGATGAAGCTTGATTTGATAACCTTATTTCCGGAGATGTGCGAGGCGGTTCTCGGCGAGAGCATCATCGGACGCGCTCAAAAGAGCGGCGCGATTGACGTCGAATGTCACCAGCTTCGCGACTTCGCGTATGATAAGCACCGCCGTGTTGACGACACAGTCTACGGAGGCGGAATGGGTATGCTTATGAAGTGCGAGCCGATTGCCCTGTGCTACGAGAGCATCTGCAAAAAAAGAGGAGCCAAGCCGCATTTTGTGTATATGTCTCCTCAGGGTAAAACCCTCACCCAAAAAAGGCTCAGGGAGCTCAGCGAGCTCGATAATATCTGTGTGCTTGCCGGTCACTACGAGGGAGTTGACCAACGCGTAATTGATTCGCTTATCGACGAGGAAATTTCTATCGGAGATTATGTCCTGACAGGCGGCGAGCTTCCGGCGCTTGTGTTTATCGACGCGCTCTCGCGAATGGCTCCCGGCGTTCTCTCCAACAACGAGTGCTTCACCGAGGAAAGCCATTGGGGAGGTTTGCTCGAATATCCTCAGTACACAAAACCCCAGGTCTGGAGAGGACTCGAGGTTCCTCCTGTTCTCTACAGCGGCGACCATCAGAAAGTAGACCGCTGGCGCTATGAGCACAGCCTTATCAATACTGCAATAAAGCGGCCGGATATGCTCGCTAAAAAGGAGCTCAGTGACTCGGACAAGGCTATACTCAACGAATTTTTAGACAATGTGCCACTAACAAGCTAAATGATATTAGTTAAGTTGCACAAAGGGAAAATACCCAAAAAGGTCTAAATAGTTATTAAATCCAAAATTGATTTTTTCGTATTGACGTTCAAAAGAAACGTGTTATAATATATACGTAATTAAGTTGCGAAAGCACAATTTATTTAGAGTTTAGAGAGGTAACACTTATGTACGTTAAGGATGTTTTGGTAAAAAATAAGGCAGGACTCCACGCTCGTCCGGCAACTTTCTTTATTCAGAAGGCTAACGAGTATAAGTCAACAATCTGGGTAGAAAAAGAAGAGAGACGTGTGAACGCTAAGAGCTTACTCGGGGTGCTTTCTTTAGGAATTATCGGTGGAACCAACATCAAGATTATCGCCGACGGCGCAGATGAGCAGGAGGCTGTTGACGGTCTCGTAGAGCTCGTTGAGTCCGGCTTCGCTGACTGATAATATCAAACCCACGACTGTCTCGGATTTCTGAGGCAGTCTTTTTTCACTTTTTAGACTATGAATCCCAAAATGACTGAACTGCGCCGCAAGGCTATGGCTCTGCCGTTGTCTCCCGGCGTGTATATAATGCACGACAAAAACAAAAAGATAATATACATCGGAAAGGCTAAAGCCCTCAAAAACCGCGTATCGCAGTATTTCGGCTCACAGAATAACCACCCGGAAAAGGTTCGCCGTATGGTCAGCAACGTCGATTATTTTGAGTATATCATCTGCGACAGCGAGTTCGAGGCTTTGATTCTCGAATGCTCGCTGATTAAGCAGCATACGCCCAAGTACAACATTCTCCTCAAGGACGACAAGGGCTACAGTTACATCAGGGTCTCTCCCGACAAATGGCGCAAGATTACCTACGAGCTCCAGAAGAAGGACGACGACGCGCTCTACATCGGACCCTACAAGAGCAGCTACTACGTCAAGCAATCGGTTGAGGAAGCCAACAAGATTTTTAAGCTTCCTACCTGCAACCGCAGGTTTCCCGAGGATTTCGGCAAAGCGCGCCCGTGCCTGAATTACCACATTAAGCAGTGTATGGCGCCTTGCAGGGGCAAACTCAGCTTTGAGGAATACGACGAAAGCGTCAACCAGGCTCTCGAATTTCTGAAGGGCGGCAGCGCGCAGTCGATAAAACAGCTCGAAGCTGAAATGCAGAAGGCGTCCGACGAGCTCGAATTTGAGCGCGCGGCGAAAATTCGCGACAAAATCATTGCAGTCAAAAAGATGGCGGATAAGCAGAAGGTAGTCGCTGTCAGCGTGCCGGATCAGGATGTGATCGCGTATTTTACCGACGGCGACCGCGGCTGTTTTCAGGTGTTCCGGTTTGAGGGCGGCAGGCTTACCGACCACGAGCACTTTATCATTAATAATCCTATGGACGGCGAGGAGGAGCTTACCCAGTTTATCACCGGCTACTACTCAATGCGCCCGGATGTTCCGCGCAATTTAACCCTTGACCGCCTGCCCGATGACTCTGAGTCGCTCGAAAAATGGCTTTCCGAAAAACGCGGCAAGCGAGTCTACATCACAGCTCCGCAAAGGGGAGAGCAGAAGCAGCTCGTCTCTATGTGCCGCAACAACGCCGCAGAGGCTCTTGCTCAGATAAAGGGCAGGACATCTCGCGAATACAGCGTTCTCGAGGAGCTTCGTGAGATTCTCGGGCTAAAAAAAATTCCCGAGTATATCGAATCCTACGACAACTCAAACCTCGCCGGCACCGAGAATGTAGCCGGAATGGTAGTTTACGAAAACGGCAAGCCGCTCAAATCGGCGTACCGTAAGTTTAAGATAAAATCCTTTGAAGGTCAGGACGACTACGCCTCTATGGCGGAGGTTCTCGACCGTCGATTCACCGAATATGAGGAGCTCAAAGACACCGGCGAAGGCTTCGGCAGGCTTCCTGACCTGATTCTCCTTGACGGAGGACAGGGGCAGGTTTCTGCGGTCTTGCCTGTGCTCAAAAAGCACGGAGTCGAGGTTCCGATTTTCGGAATGGTCAAGGACGGCTCCCACCGAACCAGAGCAATCACAGGCTCCGGCGGAGAGATTAGCATAAGCTCACGGCGTGCGGTGTTCACCTTTGTCAGCAAATTGCAGGACGAGGTTCACCGATTCGCGATTGGTTACCACCACCAGCGCCGCAAGAACGCGACCTTCAAAAGCTCCCTGACCGACATCGACGGAGTAGGCACAGTGCGCGCAAAGGCGCTGCTCAAGAACTTCCGCACTATCGGCAATATCCGAAACGCGGATTTACAGGAGCTCGAAAACTGTCCGTCTATGACCCACGACAGCGCAGTTGCGGTGTACAATTATTTCCATCCAAAGGAGGAAAATTAAATATGAGAGTAATTACAGGAGAAGCGCGCGGAAGAAAACTCATCACCCTTGAGGGCGAGGACGTCCGTCCGACTACCTCAAAGGTAAAGGAAGCGATCTTCTCGATGATTCAGTTTGATATACAAGGCAGGAGCTTCCTCGATTTGTTCGCCGGCAGCGGACAAATGGGCATCGAAGCCCTCAGCCGCGGAGCCGAGTCAGCGGTTTTTGTTGACGCGTCGCGCAAGGCGGTCGAGGTTGTCCGCAAAAATCTTGACAGCACAGGCTTCTATAGCAGAGCCAAGGTGCTCCATACCGACAGCCTTTCGTACCTCGAGATGACTCCCGGTCAGTTTGATATCGTCTTTCTTGACCCGCCCTACGGTACCGGGCTTTTACAGCAGGCTCTTGAAAAAGTGTCCTCTAAGGTGAAGAAAACCGGCATAATTCTCGCCGAAAACAGCGAAAATGAAGAAATTTTGCAAAATTATGGCGAATTTGTGCTTGACAGACAGAAACACTATGGTAAAATAAAGGTATCTATGTTTCGACATAGAGATTTTATTTAGGAAGTAATCATATGCAAAAGAAGGTTATCTGTCCGGGAAGCTTCGACCCTGTAACGCTCGGCCACATCGATATTATTCGAAGAGCGTCCAGGATGTTCGACCATGTTGTGGTAGGCGTTCTCAACAATGTCGCCAAAACTCCCAGCTTCTCAACAGAGGAACGCATCGCTCTGCTCAGGAAAACCCTCGATGGAATCGACAACGTTGAGGTTGTCGGCTTTGACGGGCTTCTGGCACAGTACGCAAAGGACAACAACATCACCGCTATAGTTAAGGGACTAAGGGCTGTGTCGGATTTCGAGTACGAATTCCAGCAGGCTCTTACCAACAAAAAGCTCAACTCCGAGCTCGAGACCGTTTTTCTGACCTGTAACTCGGATTATATGTATCTCAGCTCCAGCATTGTTAAGCAGGTAGCTTCCCTCGGCGGCGACATCAGCCCCTTTGTGCCCGAGTGTGTGCATGACGAAATTTTAGACAGGTTAAAATAGTTCAATATCATCAGTAGATAAGGAGAATAAAAATGAGAGTAGACGATTTAATTTTAGAATTACAGGATATGGTAAACGACGCCAGAGCTATGCCGCTTTCAAGAGATAAGAAGGTTCTAATCTCCAGCGACAGAATCCTCGACCTTCTTGACGAGATGGAGGATACTCTCCCGTCCGAGATTCGCCAGGCTAAAAACATTGTTGCCGACCGTGAGCAGATTCTTGCCGAGGCTAAGCGCGGCGGAGAGGACATCATCCGTCAGGCTGAGGAACGCCGCAAGATTATGGTTTCCGAAAGCGAGATTGTGCGCGCTGCGGAGGCTCAGGCTCGCGAGATTATCGCCGACGCAAAGAAAAAGTCCCAGGATATGCACCGTGCGGCTAATTCCTACGTCGAGGATCTTATGAAGAGAACCGACGAAGCTATCACAGCAAGCGCTCAGGAAATTCGCAAGGCTCGCCAGAACTTCAAGAGCTCAATGAAATAATCAATAACACTATGGCAGATAGGCTTTTTAGCTTATCTGCCTTTTCTTTTGCCTGCAAGTCAATGTGACGTAACCTCTACATTTACTATAATATACCTTCAAAAAAACTCCGAAAGATTACAAAATCAGCCTTTTTTGAGTAAAATACAACAAAACCCACCGCAATATTTTGGTAAAAATGATGTAACTTTTTTCTTGCAATTTCGTTTCCCATAGTATATAATGTTTACAAGGTGGCAATTAGTGTCACAAAGTGGCTATGATTACTTCTTTTGTGGCAATAAATGATTACAAAAAACAAGGAGGTGGCAAAATGTTCTCAGGTACATCAGACCATAATATTGATTCCAAAGGCAGAATTGTTTTGCCGTCTCGTTTTCGTGAGCAGCTCGGCGAAAGCTTCTTCGTTGCGAAGGGCTTTTCAAAGTGCGTGCAGGTTCTCTCGGCGGATGAGTTCGAGAATCTGCGCAAAAACATAAAGGCTCTGCCGGCTAAGGCGGCGCTCGCGCTTCAGTATTCTATTATCGCCACAGCGGTTGAGGTAACCCCTAACTCACAGGGTAGAATACCGATTCCGCAAAAGCTCCGAGAGATTGCTTCTCTTGAAAAGGAAGCCGTTGTTGTCGGTATGGATAACCGTATCGAAATCTGGGACAAGACAAAATTTGAAGAAATGCTTAATGACAATGAGGATGTCGCTGAAGCGGCTCTTGAAATGTTAAGCCTGTAAGAGGGTAGTGTATGGAGTTCAATCACATCCCGGTCCTGCTCAGCGAGACTATCGAAGGTCTTAACATTAATCCCAACGGTATCTATGTTGACGGTACCGCGGGCGGCGGAGGGCATTCCGCTGAAATCCTCAAGCGTCTCAAAAACGGAAAGCTCATTTCAATTGACCAGGACCCGGACGCTATCTGTACAGTTAAGCAAAGATTCGCTGATAATGAAAACTCAATAATCATAAAAGGCAACTTTTGTGATATGAAAAAGCTACTCGCCCAAAGAGGTATTCGTCAGGTTGACGGCGTTCTGCTGGACATCGGCGTTTCGTCGCACCAGCTTGACACAGCCGAGCGAGGCTTTTCGTTTCATGAGGACGCCCCCTTGGATATGAGAATGTCGCAGTCCGGCACAACTGCCGCTGAGCTTGTCAACACTCTCGACCGTAGGGAGCTGAGCCGTATTATCCGTACCTACGGAGAGGAAAAATTTGCCGACTCTATCGCGTCCGCGATTGTCAAGAGCAGGGAAGAAAAACCAATTGAGACAACCTTTGAGCTTGCGGAGATTATTCGCAACTCGGTTCCTGAGCGCGTAAGGCGAAACGGTCATCCTGCCCGAAAAACCTTCCAGGCTCTCAGAATTGAGGTGAACCACGAGCTCGACGTACTTTCCGCGGGACTCGAGGACGCCTTCAACCTGTTATCCGTCGGCGGAAGGCTTGCTGTTATCACGTTCCACTCGCTTGAGGACAGAATCGTCAAGCGCGCAATGGCAAAATGGTGCGAGGGCTGCACCTGTCCGCCGGACTTTCCGGTTTGCGTTTGCGGCAAAAAGCCCCGAGCCAGAACAGTAGTTCGTAAACCCATTGTAGCAAATGACCAAGAACTTTCAACAAATCCGCGCTCCAGGAGTGCAAAACTAAGAATTTGTGAAAAAATTGATGAAAATTCTTGATTTGCCCTAGACATTCATTACAAAATAAGGTAAAATATAACAGTATTGTAAATAGTGGGAGAACCACAATAAATTGTGGCAAAGTCAGATTTTAAGCCCAATATTCTGTATTATTCTGACAAAGAATATTAAAATCTTCCGCTGAAGAATTAAGGTATATGAAAGAAAAATTAATAAATTGTAATATTTTTACATATTAGAAATATATACGGTCTGTTTTGTTGTAAAATAGATAACCGTTGAGGTAATATGATGGCATATGAAAATAGAAGCGCAGCTTATAATTTAGAGACGTTCAGCGACAACGCTGCAAAAAAGCTGCCCAAGAAGAAACAGAAAACTGAACAACAAAAGAAAACTAAAGTCGTAACCCTCCCTCAGGAGGCTCTTGTAAAAATCCGCAGAAGAAAACACAACCCTTTCAAGCTTTTTGTCGGAACCGTAGCCAGTGTCGCAATCACAGCAATCGTAGGCGCGATTATTATTGGCCAGGTTCAGCTCACCGAGCTCAATCAGCAGATTATCACCGCTGAAGCAGAGCTCAAGAACGCCCAGAGTACATACACCCAAAGGCAGATGTCACTGCAGGCTGACTTCACAACCAACGATATCGAGAAGTTCGCAAGAGAAAACCTCGGTATGAGTAAGGCTGAAAATGCTCAGAAGGAGTTTGTTTCATTGTCGCAGGGCGACAAGGCCGAAATCTCAGAAGAAGCGAATCAAAACTTTTTCCAAAGAATTATAAACGCTATTACAGGACTTTGGTCATAACATTGGGTTTAATTTAATAAGTATGTTATGTAATAAGAGTTAGGATTTTGGTCTTAACTCTTTTTGTTTCATAAGGTAATTAATGGTTAGAAGGAGAAAATATGGCGAATAATCGCAAAAAACGTTCAGAAAAGGGCGTCCTTCAGCTGCTTCGTTTCAGAACTACAATTCTGATATTGCTGATACTGGTGGTAGGTTTCGGCGCTATTTCTGTGCGCCTTGCCTTTCTTCAGCTTGTGCAGGGACCTTACCTTCAGGAGAAGGCGGTCGAGCAGCAGCTTGTTGACACAACCGTCAACTCCAAGCGCGGGACCATATACGACGCCAAGGGAAAGATTCTTGCCCAGTCGGCTTCCGTGTGGAAGGTTGTGCTCGCTCCGGCGTATCTTGAGACCGACGAGCAGCGCAAGTATGTAGCCGAGAATCTGTCGAAAATACTGAAGCTCGACTACAAGGATATATATAAGAAAACAAAACAAAAGACATATTATGTCGTTATCAAAAGAAAAATCGAGAGTGACGAGCGTGAGAAGATTTTGAATTTCGTTGACGCGCTTACCAAAAAGTACGCCAAGATGAGCAACGTTATCACCCTCTTTGACGACTACCGCCGTTACTATCCTTACAAGGATTTGGCTTCCTCGGTAATTGGATTTACCGGTTCCGACGACCAGGGACTTGAGGGCATCGAGTTCCAGTACGACAAGTACCTGATGGGAACTCCGGGACGCGTCATCACCGCCCGTAACGCCAACCAGACCGATATGCCGTTTGAATACGAGCAGAACGTTGAGGCAAAGGACGGCAACAGCATCACGCTGACAATCGACGAGACTATCCAGTCTATCGCCGAAAAATATATGAAGCAGGGTCTTATCAACAACAGCGTAGTAAAGCGCGGTGTTTGCATTATTATGGACGTAAACACAGGCGGAATCCTCGCTATGGTTACCGCCGACGGCTACGACCTTAACAAGCCCTACGACCTCTCCGACGCCGACCTCGACGCAATCAAGGCTCTTCCCGAGAAAAAACGATCTCAGGCTGAGTCCGAGGCTTTGTCGGCTATGTGGCGAAACAAAGCGATTGCGGACACTTACTACCCCGGTTCGGTATTCAAGATGTGTACCGCGTCAATGGCTCTCAACGAGGGTAAGGTTAACGACAATTCCTCGTTCTACTGCGGAGGTTCGGTGACGCTCTATGACCACACCATCCACTGCCACTACACCGCAGGTCACGGTTCACAGAACTTTTTCCAGGCAATCGCCAACTCCTGTAACCCGGCGTTTATTCAGATTGGTAATCTTGTCGGAGCCGAAAAGTTCAAAAAATACTACCAGGCGTTCGGCTTCTCCGAGCCAACGGGAATCGACCTGCCCGGCGAATCCGACGACCTCTTCTTCGCTAACAACAAAATGAGCGAAACTGACCTTGCAATTTCGTCCTTCGGTCAGGGCTTTTCAATCACCCCGATTCAAATGCTTACAGCCTGCGCGTCAATCGCGAACGGCGGCAAGGTTGTACAGCCTTATATAGTTCAGACAATCACAGACGTTGACGGCAACGTCGTCAAGAATACAGAGACCACCTACAAGCGGCAGGTAATCTCGACCGAGACCTCGCGCAAGATGTGCGACTACCTCGAACGCAACACAACCCAGGGCGGACGTAACAACGGTTACGTAGCCGGTTACCGCGTAGGCGGAAAGACCGGTACCTCCGAGAAAATCGGTAACTCCCGTAAGGGCTACAAGGACTACATCGCTTCGTTCTGCGGATTTGCTCCGGCGGACGACGCTCAGGTAGCCTGTCTCGTATTCTTTGATACTCCGACCGGCGCGTCTTACTACGGAAGTCAGGTCTCGGCTCCTGTATTTGTAGATATTATGAGCGAGGTTCTGCCTTATCTTGAAATTCAGGCGGAATACTCCGACAGCGAGAAAAAGTACGTCGATACCGTAGCCGGCTCTTACGTCGGACTTTCGGTCAAGAAGGCTCAGTCAGCCGCAAAGAGCGACGGCTTCACCACCACCGTCAAGGGCGACGGCAACAAGGTAATCTACCAGATGCCTTCCGCCGCGGCAAAAATCCCGACAGGCGGCAACGTCGTATTGTATACAGACAAAGAATCAAAGAAAAACAAGGTTACTGTGCCTAACTTCGTAGGCTATTCGGTATCCACCGTCAACAGCCTCGCGGCTGATTACGGACTCAACGTAAGCTTTACCGGCGTAACCTCAAGCTCAAACTCGGTTTCGACTTCGCAAAGTATCGCCGAAGGCTCCGAGGTAAAGGCAGGTACGGTAATCTCCGTCAAGTTCGGCGGCGGAACTGTTGTGCACGACTAGTATTTTAATTCGAGCAGACAAGTTGGTGTAAAACCGACCTTACGCCCCCGATAACGGATTCCCTTTTGTCGGGAAACAGACGTTTATTATTCATAAAGGCTTCTACTCGATATAAAAAAGAAAGGAATGTTTAATAATGACCTTTGGAATTTGGACTTTTGCAACCGCGCTTTTGTCGTTTATAATCACGGCAGTGCTCGGAAAATTCCTAATCCCTTTTCTTCATAAGCTCAATTTCGGACAGACTATCCTCGAGGACGGTCCGTCCTGGCATAAGGATAAACAGGGAACCCCGATTATGGGCGGTATAATGTTTATAGTAGGAATTGTAGTGGTTACAATAATCAGCGTGCTTCTGTACACATTCCTCGGGCCAAACTTTATCGGAGTGTATCAGGAGGATCCGTCCGAAACAGCTACCTTTGTTTTTGCCGGACTCGGACTCGCTCTCGGCCACAGCGCAATCGGCTTTGTGGATGACTTCGTAAAGGTTGTCAAAAAGCGCAACCTCGGACTCACCGCAATCCAAAAGCTTGTTCTCCAGTTCGCTGTTACAATCGCTTACCTCGTTGTTCTCGGCGTTATGGGCTGCGGAACAAAAACCGTAATTCCGTTTGTCGGCGAGATTGACCTCGGCTGGTTCTACTACATAATTTCAGCGATAGTAATCGTCGGAGTTGTCAACGCTGTCAACCTTACCGACGGTATCGACGGACTCGACGGATCAATAACATTCTTTGTAGCGTTGTTCTTTATGCTTATCTCGAGTCTTATAAGCTTTATGGGCGTCACCTTTATGTCGGCGGCTGTAGCCGGCGGATGCCTCGGCTTCTTGGTTTGGAACTTCCATCCTGCAAAGGTATTTATGGGCGACACAGGCTCGCTCTTCCTCGGAGGAATCGTCTGCGCGATGGCATTTGCTGTAAATATGCCGATTCTTCTCCTTCCTCTCGGCATCGTATATCTCTGCGAAATCGGCTCCGTTGTGCTCCAGGTAGCTTACTTCAAGCTCACCCACGGCAAGCGTCTTTTCAAGATGAGCCCGATTCACCACCACTTCGAGATGTGCGGCTGGTCAGAGGTAAAGATTGTTTCCGTGTTCTCAGCGGTAACAGTTGTGTTCGGAATTATTTCATTTTTACTTGTATACTTTGGAGTATAATAATAGGATAGAGGGATTATATGGCTCCGTTTGTTGAGGTAATGCGTCAGGCTGACGTTAATAAGCTCTATGACGAAAAACTGAATAGAAAACAAGAACGAAGCCGTAACCGCCGACAGAACGCTCCGGCTCCGGATCCTAAACGCAAGCGCCGCGGCAGAGTTCGTTCGCGAATCTTTGAGAGGGGAATGGGTCTTGATCTGCCGTTCCTGCTCCTCGTGCTTGTTCTGCTCGTAATTGGAATGATTATGATGTTCTCGGCGAGCTATCCCACGGCTTACTACAGCCCTAAGATCAACGACAGCTACTACTACATCCGCCGTCAGCTTATCTATGCTGTGATCGGCGTTGCGGCAATGCTGCTTATCTCCTTTTTTAACTACAACAAGCTGCACAAGCTCGCCCCGATTATGCTCGGTATTTCGTATGTCGCCCTTGTGGCGGTGCTGGTAGTGCCGAGTAAAATCCACCGTTGGTTTGAAATCGGACCAATCAACATCCAGGCGTCTGAGATTACCAAGTTCGCGATAATCCTTTTCTTCGCGCATTGGGGAAGCCTGTATTACGACAAAATGCAGTACGCAAAGTACAGCGTTGTCCCCGGCTTTCTGATATTCGCGTCAACCGCCGCACTCCTGATTCTGGAGCCGCACTACTCGGGTATCGTTATCATCGGTTTGCTTACCGTCGTAATGCTTTACGTCTCCGGAATGCGAACCTTCTACCTTGCAATCGGCGCTGTTATACTCGTAGTCGCTGTGATTGGCGCGTGGGCTACCGGCATCCTGACCTACGCGATGACGCGTATGGATGGATGGGGACAGGCGCTTGTTTATACAACCGACGAAATGTGGCAGACTACATGGCAGACCCGAAACTCCCTCTACGCAATCGGCTCAGGTGGATTATTCGGACTCGGACTCGGTCAGTCAAGGCAAAAGTACCTCTACCTGCCTGAACCGCAAAACGACTTTGTGTTCGCGGTAGTGTGCGAGGAACTCGGTCTTGTCGGCGCGTTGATTATCCTGCTGATTTTCGCGTTGCTTGTATGGCGCGGAATCACCCTCAGCCTGCGTTCCAAGGATCGCTTCGGCAAGCTCCTCGGAATCGGACTTTCCTCACAGATTGGTATTCAGGTTGTGCTCAACATCCTTGTTATTACCGACTGGCTGCCCAACACAGGTATTTCACTGCCGTTCTTCTCGTTCGGCGGAAGCTCGTTGATTATGCTTCTGGCGCAGATGGGACTCATACTCTCTATCTCGCGAACGGCTAATATAGAGAAACAGTAACTTTAAGGGGTAAAATTATGAAATTATTATTTGCCGGCGGCGGTACAGCCGGCCACATCAACCCGGCTCTTGCGATTGCCGGATATGTAAAGCAGAAGAATCCCGACGCCGAAATCCTTTTTGTCGGCAACCGCGGAGGAATGGAGCAGACCCTCGTCCCGAAGGCAGGCTTCAATATGCAGTTCATCACAATCAGCGGCTTTCAGCGCAGAATCAGCTTTGAAGCTCTGAAGCAGAATATCCAGACTGTAAAGCGTACCTTTACTTCATCAAGGGAAGCCAGACAGATTATCAAGGACTTCAAGCCCGACATCTGTATCGGCACCGGAGGCTACGTCAGCGGTCCTGTGCTCCGTGAAGCGGCGAAAATGGGAATCCCCACTATAATCCACGAACAAAACGCCTATCCCGGCGTTACCAATAAAATGCTCTCAAGAAGCGCGAAGAAGGTTATGCTCGCGGTCAAGGGAGCCGAAAAGTATCTCGACAAAAACTGCAACTACGTAGTAACGGGTAACCCTGTTCGCAGCGAGATTATCAAGGCGGACAAGGAAGAATCACGCAAGACTCTCGGGCTTGACGACCGTCCGGTTGTACTTTCGTTCGGCGGCTCGCTCGGAGCAAAGCGAATCAACGAAGGAGTCGCGGGGCTTATCGCCCGCAGCGGTCAGGATCAGAAGTACCAGCATATCCACGGCTACGGCAAGAACGGACTTTGGTTTCCTGATCTCGTAAAGGAGAAGGGTACCGACATCAGTCAGTGTCCTAACCTCGACGTGCGTGAGTATATAGACAATATGGCAACCTGTATGGCTGCTGCCGACCTCGTAATCTCCCGTGCAGGCGCGATTACACTTTCCGAGATACAGGCTCTCGGCAAGCCGGCAATTTTGATTCCGTCTCCTAATGTTGCGGAAAATCACCAGTATCACAATGCTATGGCGCTTGTTAATAACAAGGCAGCCGAGATTATCGAGGAAAAAGACCTCACCGAGGAGCTTGTTATCGAGAAGGCGGATTCCCTGCTCCAGAACCCCGACAAGCTCAAAGAATACACAGACAACGCCAAGAAAATGGCTATCATAGACGCTAACGAGAGAATATACTCCGTTATCCGCAGCGTCTTGGGTCATATCTAACAACCCGTCACAAAAGTAATCCTTTGCCATATTATGTATGGTAATACATACTCGGTAAGGGGTGCTTTTGGTGTCACGCTATATCATAAACGGTAGAAAAAAACTCAGCGGAGAGGTCGAGGTTCAGGGTTCCAAGAACAGCTCCCTGCCGATTCTCGCCGCGACATTGCTCACAAAGGGCGAGAATGTCTTGTTTAATTGTCCGCGGCTTTCGGATATCGAGGCGGCTTTCGGAATACTGCGTTACCTCGGATGCGAGGCAAAATTGCAGAACGGCGCCGCGCTTGTTAACTGCGGCAACCTGCGTAAGTACGATATTCCAGATGCCTTTATGCGCGAAATGCGCGGCTCGATAGTTTTCCTCGGAGCTCTGCTCTCCAGGTGCGGCAAGGCGCTTCTCACTTTTCCGGGAGGCTGCGAACTTGGACCGCGCCCGATTGATTTGCACCTAAAGGCTCTCAGAGCTATGGGCGCGACGATAACGGAGCGTTACGGCATCATCGAATGTTCCGCCGCAGACGGATTAATCGGAGCCCCGATTGCTCTTTCTTTCCCGAGTGTAGGCGCGACCGAGAACATCATCCTCGCCGCCGCTCTCGCCAAAGGAACTACAACAATCACCAACGCCGCGCGCGAGCCCGAGGTTTCCGACTTGTGCGATTATCTGAACTCCTGCGGAGCCGACATTCACGGCGCAGGCGAGGGCACAATCGTAATCAACGGCGTAAGCTCGCTGAGCGCAGTTTCGCACACTATTATTCCCGACCGGATTGTCGCCGCGACTCTTATGTCGGCGGCAGCTGTAACGGGTTCCGAGATTTACCTCGAAGGTATCTCAAAAACTCACCTCGGCGCAGTAATCTCCGTCTTTGACGAAGCAGGCTGTGAGTCTGTTTGCCGCGAGGGCTGTATGCGTTTCAAGGCTCCCGAAAGGCTTCGGGCTGTCTCGCTAATCCGTACAATGCCTTATCCCGGTTTTCCGACCGACGCGCAGGCTCCGGTAATGTCGGCGTCGGCAGTGTCTGAGGGCAGTACCGTTTTTGTGGAAAATATTTTTGAAAACCGATTCAAGCACGTCGGCGAGCTGTGCCGGCTTGGAGCGGAAATAAATGTCGAGGGCAAGGTTGCCGTTGTAAAGGGCGTTGACAGGCTCTACGGCGCGCGTATCGAGGCTCAGGACCTCAGAGGAGCCGCAGGGCTGCTCGTTGCCGCGCTTGCGGCTGAGGGCGAGAGCGAGCTCTCAGGCATAAACTACCTCGAGAGAGGTTACGAAAGCTTTGAACAGACGCTCGCTTCACTCGGAGCCGACGTCGTGAAAATATAATTTGAAGGTATATGAGAAAACAGGAAGTAAGTATCAGGGGCTGTTGCCCTGAGGAAAGGAGGATGCAGAATGGATGAACAAAGACCGCGCCGCCGCAGGGAACTCAGCCCCAAGGAAAGGCAGGCTCTCGAGCGTCAGCGCCGCAGGGAACGCGACATTGCGCGTAAAAAGGCGCGCAAGGACGCCCGCTACCGCGAAGAAGCCCGGAAACAGGCTCGCAAAAACGGTCAGGATTCTCACATTGTCGTTGAGATTCCGGCTCGCCCGGCTCCTCCTCAAAAACCCAAGAAACCAAAGAAACCCAAGAAAAAGACGGTTCCCGATATTATCGAGAAGGAAACAAACAAGCGCGTACGCGATATGAAGCCTACTCAGCATAAGGACGGCTACTACGTTGACGAGGTTGCAGTTCGCAGGGAGCAGGCGCGCAAGGAGCGTAAAAAGCGAATGAAGGCGCAGCCAAAACCTATTTCGCCCAAGCAGAGACGCGTCCGCAGGATTATCGCCTATGTGTCGATTATCTCGGTGGTAATAATAATCGGAATCGTATTGTCCCTTACCGTCCTCTTTAAAACCGAAAAAATTGTTGTTCGCGGCAATAATTACTATGAGGATGACAAGATTATCCGACTCGCTGAGGTCACTGAGGGTCAGAACATCTTTATGGCGAGTATGTTCGGCAATTCTAAGAACGTCAGCGAAAACCTGCCTTATGTCAAAAAAGCCGACATCGGATTCGAGATACCCGATACCCTCGTAATTAACATCGAAAACGAGGTTCCGACCAGTTCAGTTAAGAGCGACGGCAAGTATTTCCTCGTCAGCGAGGAGGGCAGAATCCTTGAAATGGTCAAGAAAAAGCCCAAGAAATTGATGTTCGTCAATGCGCCTAAGCTAAAGACAACCGACATCGGAGAGCAGGTAGAGTTCGAGGACAAAAAGTTCACCGACGCGATGCAGGACATCTACGATTCTATAAACGCTCATAATTATCAGGATATTACCGGAATCAACATCAAGAAGATTACGAATATCACGATTACATATGACAACCGCATTGTTATCAAAATCGGTCTGCCGGAGAAAATTGACTACAAGCTCCGCACCGCGTTTACTATTATTAAAGAAAAACTCGACCCCAACAACGCCAAGACTATCCGCGGCGTGCTCAATGTTTCGGGAGTAAACGAGAGCAAAAAGTCCTACTTCACCGAAATCACCGCCGAGGACGACGAGGAAGACGCAACCGAGACTGTGTCCACCGACCCGAACGCTACCGCGACCGAAACTGTTCGTACAAACTTCATCGCAACCGAGGAAACTACAGCCGATCCAAGCGAATATTTCGTTGAAGCTCCCGAGGCTCAGGCGGCTGAAGCACAGGGTCAGGAAGTTCAGGAGTAGTTTTGGGGTAACTATATCGTAAGAAATACCCGAAAAACCGCATAAATAGGTAACATTTTTCGTCTTTTAGTTAAAATTTTTTAATTTATATTTACTTTTAAGAAAATATGTGTTACTTTATTATGGTAAGGTATTATGAAAAAATCTGTTGTTTAATAGATGAATGTCAAGGAGGACGTTAAAATGGCTTTTGCTTTAGAGATGGAAAGTGAGTATATGCCTGTTATAAAGGTGATAGGCGTCGGCGGAGGCGGCGGCAACGCCATCAACCGCATGGTAACTATGGAAGTGAAGAACGTTGAGTTTATCGCAATCAACACCGATGACCACGTGCTTAGATTATCAAAAGCTTCACAGACAATTCAGATTGGCGAAAAGCTCACCAAGGGTAAGGGCGCAGGCTCTATGCCTGAAATCGGACAGAAGGCTGCCGAGGAGAGCAAGGAAGAAATCGCCGCTATCTTAAAGGATACAGACATGGTGTTCGTTACTGCCGGTATGGGCGGCGGCACAGGTACCGGAGCGGCTCCGGTAGTTGCTAAGATTGCCAAGGATATGGGAATCCTCACTGCCGCAGTTGTAACAAAGCCTTTTGCCTTTGAGGGCAAGAGAAGAATGGCTCAGGCTGAGCAGGGTATTCAGGAGCTCGCGGCTTGCGTAGATTCGCTGATTATCGTTCCTAACGAAAGACTCAAGTATGTTTCCGATACACCGATTACTCTCCAGAACGCGTTCGCTATTGCAGATGATGTTCTCCGTCAAGGTGTTCAGAGTATCTCCGACCTTATCCTCGTTCCGGGTATGGTAAACCTCGACTTTGCCGATGTTACCTCCGTAATGAAGGACGCTGGCTACGCTCATATGGGTATGGGCTTCGCTACAGGCAAGGACAAGGCTACAGAGGCTGCCGATGCGGCAATCTCCAGTCCGCTGCTCGAAACCTCAATCGACGGCGCAAAGGGCGTTATCATCAACATCACCGCGTCGCCTGACATCAGCCTCGACGACATCGACGCCGCTTCAACTATGATTAAGGACAAGGTTTCCGACGATGCTAACATCATCTGGGGTGCCGTTATCGACGAGAATATGGACGACGCTATCAGCGTAACTGTTATCGCAACAGGCTTCAACGCCGACGGCAAGGCTATGCCTAAGGCTGACGACGACAATATCCTCGTTGATTCCGACGATTCAACCGATAAGGACAGCACCGACGATGACGACGATACCTTCTACGACATTATGTCAATCTTCAACAAATAACCTTTATTTCGAGTCTTTTATCTCGAGTAGACAGGTTAATAATTAAATAACGTTTAACTCCCGACAGATGACTTCCATCTATCGGGAGTATTTTACTTCGAGTAGATAGGTTGATTAATAAATAACGCTTAACTCCCGACAGATGACTTTCATCTATCGGGAGTATTTTACTTCGAGTAGACAGGTTGATTAATAAATAACGCTTAACTCCCGACAGATGACTTTCATCTATCGGGAGTATTTTACTTCGAGTAGACAGGTCGACGAATAAATAACGTTTAACTCACGACGGATGACTTCCATCTATCGGGAAGCTTTTTATAGAAAAATTCAAAAAATATGTCACAAAACTGCCTTTTGCGAGGTTATATATATAAAAGACTTTTTAAGGAGGCTTTTGTATGAAAACTTTTTTCAAAACATTATCATTATTTCTTGCGATAGTTATGCTCTGCGCGGCTCTACCTGCGGCAAGCTTCGGCGCCAAGGAAGCTTCAGGCGATGAGGCTGCGATTTCGGGCGAACCTTTTCCTCCCCTCGAGTACACAAAGGAGTTTAAGGAAGCGGTATATGATAGATTCTATTACTACAAAAAGAATAATATTGTCTTTACCGAGAGCAATTTAAAGGATTACATAACCGTTTACCACAGCGACTCATCCTGTCTTATATTCAAGATCATCGACAATCATCATCCGTCAAAACAACTAATAAACGGATATATGTTCTACGCCGACCCAAAGTCCGAAACAGGGCAAACTGACGCCGGCTACTATATTTATTACCCCGGCAAGGAGAGGTTTAACAGTATCTACGATATAGATTACGCGGTAAAGCTGGAATTGATAAGCGTCGAAACGCTCGCGAAGCTGATCCCGGGTACAAAGAAAATGACCGAGCAGGACTACATAGAACACTTTAAGTCCTTTGGCTATGACGTCACCAACGTAGTTGACCTAGGAGACAATATCTTCTACGCCGCTAACGAGAACGAGCTACAGCAGAAAGCGGAGGAAATCGAAAGGACGGACCTTGTATTCCACATCAACAAATCCTCCCTGCATACCGTCGGCGACCAACTCGGCTTGTTCCGCGTAGTCGGAGATAACGTCTATCCCTTGGAGAAATACGCTTTCTACGGCGTAAATTCAGTAAAGCTGCTCGATAATATCAGAAAAGCAGAAAAGGACGGCGTGGAGTTCGGCTTCACCGCTGAGTTCAAATTCGGGAAAAGGGCGGAGGATTGCCTTCGCCTGCTCAGCGAAGAATTCAATTCGTATTATCATAATGTGCATATGACGAGCTTTTGGGAGATAGATGATTTTTGCTTGTTTACTGCAGCCATAGGAGCAGATACCTGCTTGGCTTACCATATTCATATCGGCAATTATCTTTTTGACTGCTTATCCCAGACTGAGCCCTACGACCTCGGACTGTATATCGTCAGCAACGGCAAGTGCTATTTCCTCGAAAATGCCTACGACGAAAATGTGATTGACGATGAAGATATGGACAAGATTGTCGAAAAGCTCAATAAAAAGTCAATAACCAAACTTTCACCCTTGGAGCTTAAATTCATCGAAAGCAGAGTCTCCGAACGCCGAATTTCCTACGGATTTAATGATCACGACTCAAAAATCTTAACCGAGCTTGGCGGCGCGGAGGATTGGAAACTGTACTACGTCCAATACATGGAGGGCAAGGGAATAACCAACTACAGTGATTACAAAATCACATGGGGCAGCGGAGAGTGGGATTATCCTCTCAGCTTATACATCTACAGGAATGGTGAGTTTTCGACAATTGAACAGGCGTGGCAGGACGGAGTCCTGAACTCGGGCAATATCGAAACAGTAGTCAAACTGCTCGAGAACACCGAGCTTGTCAAGCGCGGAACAATTGAGATAACGTTCCCTGACGGTTCATCCCTGCCCAAGCCGACCGAACTGCCTGCCTCGACAGTTCCGGCGACAGAAGCGTCAGCTAAGTCTACTAACGCGACCGATTCCTCGCCTACAATCTGCCCGGTATTAAAAAAATCAGCTAACCCCGTAAAGCTAACAGCCAAGCAGAGAAGCGTCAAGGCTAAAAAACTCAGGACTAAAAAGTTGACCGTAAAGCCGCTGACAATCAAAAACGCTCAGGGCAAGGTTGCGGTATCGCTTGTGAAAAAGGGCACATCCGTAAGACTTTACAAAAAGCTAAAGGTCAACAATAAGGGCGCAATAACTCTCAAAAAAGGTAAGTACAAGAAGGGCATCTACAAGATAAAGCTCAAAATCACCGCAAAAGGCAATTCCTTTTACAACCCCAAAACCATTACCAAAACAGTCAAGATAAAAGTTAAGTAGCGTTTAAGCGGAGGGATTCCCTCCGCT
>CADBTV010000095.1 GCA_902797655.1 uncultured Ruminococcus sp. | reverse complement strand
TTTCAATTTTGGGGGATGTGATAGCGTAGCGGTCTGTTATAGCAACCTCGCTGAGAAAACAACGACATCCCCGGAAATTGACGGACTGCGTCCGTAACAATTTCCACCCCTTTAAAAAGGGGTACTCAACAAAAGAGGACATAAAATAACTATTGACAAACAATCGCCTTGGATTTAAAATTATAATTGAAAAATATGGCAAGGAGGTTTGACCATGCCGAGAAATAACAACTACGACGGATACGACGAGTATGATTTCGAGGACTACGGCGATAACTACGACGTAGAAGGAAGCTCGCGTAATTCTGATTATAACAGACGCCCATCCTCAAACCGAAGGAGAAATTCCTCGCGCCGCGACAGGTACGACTACGATGTTTTTCACGACGATGACTCCGCCTACAGCCGCAGACGCTCAAGCTCCTCCGCGCGCAGGAAGCCGTCCGGCTTGCCGCCGATAATGCTGGTAATCGTCGCGCTTGTCGCGATTTCGATTATTGTTGTCAGCGCTTTTGCAATCAAGGGTTGCGTCTGCGCTCCGTCAAAGCCCGAGGCTACCGAGGTTACCACTGAGGACGAGTATTACGATGACGACGATGACTGGGACGACGAGGACGAAACCGAAACCCAGAAAAAGACCACCTCTCCGACCTCGACTCAGCAGTCCTACCAGAGCAGCTACGCTTCCGGGCAACAGCAGCAGGACAACGACGAGGACTACGACGACGTCTACAACACTGTTCCGAACAACAACAGCAATTCAAACTCAAGCTATAGCTCAAACTCAAGCTCAAGCTACAGCTCAAAATCAACGTCAAAATCCTCCTCGAAGAAAAAGGCAACCGAGGGACCGCCGGATATTCCGGAGCAGGATGACCAGAGCGGCGAGGAAAACCAGAAGTACACCGTTGAGGTTGGTTAAGCAACCGCCGGATAATTAGAAAAAGTCCGTTTACCGGACGGAAAGGTTATGAATTATGATAGAGAAAAGACGCTGCCCCAACTGCGGCGCGTATCTGACCGATACCGACGCGGAATGCTACGTTTGCGGCGAAATTATAGGCGTTCCCAACGTTCAGCCGAGGGAAACCAAGCCTAACCAAAAGACCTACGCTCCCGTCTACTTTGAACCGGAAGCTAACGAGGACTTTGTAACTCCCGTCGATTTTGACGAGGTTCAGGGTACTCCGCTCGAGGAGCGCAGACCCTACTCCGACGACGATATTGTCACCGGCAACGAGGATGCCGGCGACTACTCCGATAACTACGACGACTCGTACAACAACGAGTACAGCGAAAAGTACAAGGACTTTACCGACTTTGACCCCTACGAGGATTACGACGAGGACAAAAAGCCGAAAAGCTCCAAGAAAACCCTCATCATCTGCGCTGTGCTGGCGGCAATTGCAGGAATCGCCGCGCTGGTAGTTGCGATATTCTTCCAGAACGGCGCCTTTGGCGGTCAGCCTGACGAGTACACCATCTACTTCAACAAGCCGAACAAAAGCCTGATTCTCCGCGACGCTAAGGGCAAGGGATATTCCTGGGACGCCGACGTTATGGCGTGCTATTCGGTTGACAACCGCGAGGACAACGTAACCTGCGCTATCGTCGAGGAATACGACAATATGTGGGAGTGCAAGCTCCCGACCAACGCTTCAGAGGTTTATTTTTACCAGAAAACCGGAGATGAAATCCGTACCGACAAAATTGTCGAAATCGAGGACGGGCACGTGTACTACGTAACCGACATTACTCTCAACAGCGACAATGCCCTCCCGGTTGCTCATTGTCAGATTGACGAGTTCGACAACTTCGGAATCAACTCAATCCAGCCGACAACCGAGCCCGAAACCGAGAAGAAAACCAAGGCAACCGAAAAAGCTACCAAAAAGCCGACCGAAACCACCAAGCCCACCGAGGCGACTACAGCCGCTCCAAAGGGCAAGGGCTACAAGGTGACTTTCCCGGCTAACTGGAAAAAGGGCGCAAAGTCGGTTAAAAAGGACAATTGCGCCACATACTATGAGAAGTACAACTACTCCGAGTACGGACTCGGAATGTTGATGTCGATTTACGTGTTCGAGAAGGGAGACAACTCCTACGGCGACCTAAACGCCAAGAAGGTGCTCAGCGTGTCCGACGGACGCAAGGTAGTCGTTGTAACGCCTACCGACGTTCAGTTCGACGACAGCGACGAGGTTGCCGCCGAGAAGTACCTCGCTCTCGAGGAAAACATCGACGAGGTTATCTCCTCAATCGTAACAGACTAGAAAGGATGAATTTATAAATGGCATGCGACCACGATTGCTCCAGCTGCGGCGAGAGCTGCGCGAGCAGAACCGAACCGCAGGACCTCCGCGCCAAGCTGCATAAGTTCAGCTCGGTCAAGAAGGTAATCGGAGTTGTCTCCGGCAAGGGCGGCGTAGGCAAGAGCCTCGTCACCTCAACAATGGCAGTAACCCTCAACCGCAAGGGCTTTAAGACCGCGATTCTCGACGCGGATATTACGGGGCCGTCTATCCCCAAGGCGTTCGGCATTCACGAGCGCGCCAAGGGCAACGACGACGGAATCTTTCCCGTAACGACCGAGACCGGCATTGATATGATGTCTATAAACCTCCTGCTCGAGAACGAAACCGACCCCGTAATCTGGCGCGGAGCGATTATCTCCGGAACGGTACGCCAGTTCTGGTCGGACGTTATCTGGGCTAACGAGGACTATATGTTCGTCGATATGCCGCCGGGAACCGGCGACGTCGCGCTGACTGTGTTCCAGAGCATTCCCGTTGACGGAATCATCATCGTCACCTCTCCGCAGGATCTCGTTTCGATGATTGTGGAAAAAGCGGTCAATATGGCAAAGATGATGAACATCCCGATTCTCGGCATTGTCGAGAATATGAGCTACTTCGAGTGCCCCGAATGCGGCAAACGGCATCAGATTTACGGCGAGAGCAAAATCGACGAAATCGCCGAAAAATTCGGAACCCGTGTGCTCGCCAAGCTCCCGATTGACCCCGACCTCGCGAGAAGCGTGGACAACGGTACAGTCGAGAACTTTGAGGGAGATTATATGAGCGACGCCGCTGATATAATCATCAAAGAGCTTAACGAATAGTTTATTTAAGGCAGCGTTTTCGGACGCTGCCTTTTGCTGTATTATAAAAAATATTTGAATTTATGTCACAAAAACGCCTTTTGCAGGGTTATATATATAGAAGTCTTTTAAAAGCTTATTATGTTCACAAAAATATATGTGGCTTTTAGTGCAATTGTTACTAATTTTTACATATATTTATTTAAAAGAGGAGTTTTTTATGAAAAGAATAGCAGTTTTATTAGCAACAATTATTTTTTTGAGCTCGTTTGTTTGGGCGTGTGCTCTTGAATCAGTAAACGCGACATCAGGAGAAGTCAGCGCGACCGCTGATGAAGCGTCAGCATATGATAAGGAGATTCTTGAAATTTTTGAGAAAAAACATTTAACAGAAAAAGAAAAGAACTCACTCTTGCGTTATTTGAAACACCGTTATGATATTGGCTATGACGGTGATGATAACACAGTATTAGTATACTTAACAGAACATGCCATTAATCTGTACAAACAAGGTAAAATAGAATACAACATAGAAAGCTTTAAAGATATAGGTGCTGTTTCTGTTGTGGATATACAAAAAGCTTATGATTATACCAGCCCGAATATGTATATGTTATTATTATATTTAGATAAACACGATAAGCAGAATGTTCTGGACGCAATAGAAAAACTAAATCAAAGAGAGGATATTTTATGTTCCACCCCCAATATATATTTGCATTCATTAAATTCTACAACCGCCAAGCCGACTGTCACGCCGAAGAAGGATGTTAAAAAGGCTAACCCGATGAAGGTTACCGCCAAGTCAAAAACCGTCAAGGCAAAGAAGCTCAAAAAGAGCAAGGTTACTGTAAGCGCAATTACGGTAAAGGACGCAAAGGGCAAGGTGACTTACAGAAAGCTCTCCGGCTCAAAGAAGCTGAGCGTTACCAAGAAGGGCAAAATCACAGTCAAGAAGGGTACCAAAAAAGGCGCCTACAAGATTAAAGTAAAAATCACCGCCAAGGGCAACTCAAAGTATCTCGCGAAGTCTGTTACCAAAACGGTGAGGGTTAAGGTGAAGTAATAATCATTTCAGGCAGCAGGTACTTAGTATTATGAACCTGCTGCCTTCTTTTTCCGCTATGGTTAGTCAAAACTAACCATACCGAAATCAACATAACCGCAAAAATTTGGGCAAAAAGTTAATAAAATCCGAGATTATTCTCCGTAATCACTTTACATTTGGGTCGAAAAGTGTTACTATTTAATGTGATATGATGTGTTGTTATGCTTTGCGCGTTTCAGCATTATTCGTAAAAAACAAGGAGGAAAATCCAATGGCAAGAAAAATGAAAACCATGGATGGTAACACAGCCGTCGCGCATGCTTCCTATGCGTTTACCGACGTTGCTGCTATCTATCCTATTACACCATCTTCCGTTATGGCTGACGTTACAGACAACGAAGCTACCAACGGCAGAAAGAACCTGTTCGGCAGAACTGTACAGGTAACAGAGATGCAGTCTGAGGGCGGCGCGGCAGGCGCGGTTCACGGCTCACTCGCCGCAGGCGCTCTGACAACTACATACACAGCTTCTCAGGGCTTGCTGCTTATGATTCCGAATATGTACAAGATTGCCGGTGAGCTTCTTCCGGGAGTAATCCACGTTTCTGCTCGTGCGCTTACTTCTCACGCGCTCTCCATCTTCGGCGATCATTCCGATATTTACGCTTGTCGTCAGACAGGTTTCGCTATGCTCTGCTCCAACAGTCCTCAGGAGTGTATGGACCTTACAGCCGTAGCTCACCTCGCGGCTATCAAGGGCAGAGTTCCGTTTTTGCACTTCTTCGACGGCTTCCGCACCTCTCACGAGATTCAGAAGATTGAGGTCTGGGACTACGAGGACCTCGACGAAATGCTCGACAAGGACGCTGTTGAGTCCTTCCGCAGAAGAGCCCTCAACCCTGAGCACCCTGTAACCCGCGGTACAGCTCAGAACGACGACATCTTCTTCCAGGCAAGAGAAGCTTGTAACAAATACTACGACGCTGTTCCCGAGGTTGTAGTTGAGTATATGAACAAGGTTAACGCCAAGATCGGCACAAACTACAAGCCGTTCAACTACTACGGCGCAGAGGACGCGGAGCACGTTATCGTAGCTATGGGTTCTGTTTGTGACTGTATCGAGGAAGTTGTTGATTACCTCAACGCAGCAGGCGAGAAGGTAGGCCTCCTCAAGGTTAGACTTTACAGACCTTTCGTTGCCGATTACCTCCTCTCCGAGCTTCCTAAGACAGTTAAGACTCTCTCGGTTCTCGACAGAACCAAGGAGCCGGGCTCAATCGGCGAGCCTCTCTACCTCGACGTTCTCGCTGCTATCAACGGCTCCGACTTCGCCGGCGTAAAGGTTTACACAGGTCGTTACGGCCTCGGTTCAAAGGATACAACTCCTGCCGATATGATCGCTGTTTACAGAAACGCCGAGTCCGCTACACCTAAGAAGAGATTCACAGTCGGCATCGTTGACGACGTTACAAACCTCTCACTCCCGAGAGTTGAGAACCCCGACACAACTCCTGAGGGCACAACCTCCTGTAAGTTCTGGGGTCTCGGCGCGGACGGTACTGTCGGCGCAAACAAGAACTCCATCAAGATTATCGGCGACAACACCGATATGTACGCTCAGGGCTACTTTGCTTATGACTCAAAGAAATCCGGCGGTCTTACAGTTTCTCACCTCCGCTTCGGCCATAAGCCAATCAAGTCAACCTACTACGTAAGCAAGGCGGACTTCGTTGCCTGCCACAACCCGTCTTACGTTGATAAATACGAAATCGTTGAGGACCTCAAAGAGGGCGGCTCATTCCTTCTCAACTGCGCTTGGGACGTAGACGAGCTCTCCAAGAGACTCCCCGGCAAGATGAAGAGAATCCTCGCTGAGAGAAAGATTAACTTCTACACAGTAGACGCTATCGCTATCGGTAAGAAAATCGGACTCGGCAGCCGTGTAAACACTGTTCTCCAGTCCGCGTTCTTCAAGATTGCAGACATCATCCCTGCCGAAAAGGCTAAGGAGCTGATGAAGGAAGCAGCTAAGAAGTCCTACCTCAAGAAGGGTCAGGCTATCGTAGATATGAACTACGCAGCTATCGACGCAGGTATGGAAGCTCTCAAGAAGGTTGAGATTCCGGCTGACTGGGCTAATGCAACAGACGACGCTCAGGTTGATAAGGCTGAGGGCGAAGGCGCTCTCGTAGAGTACGTTAACAAGGTGCTCAAGCCGGTTAACTCCTACAAGGGTAACCAGCTCCCTGTTTCCTCATTTATGGATTACGTTGACGGTACATGCCCACAGGGCTCCGCGGCGTTTGAGAAGAGAGGAATCGCTGTTGACGTTCCCGAGTGGCAGCCGCAGAACTGCGTTCAGTGTACAAAGTGCGCTATCGTATGTCCTCACGCTGTTATCCGTCCTGTAATGCTCACAGACGCCGAGGTTGACGCGGCTCCTGTTGACACAAAGACTGCTCCGGCTATCGGACTCAAGGAGTTCAAGTTCACAATGACAGTTTCTACCCTCGACTGCACAGGCTGCGGCGCTTGCGCTCAGGTTTGCCCGGGCAAGAAGGGTGAGAAGGCTCTCGTTATGAAGCCGATTGATACACAGAGAAAGTACCAGGCTGTATTTGATTACGGCGTAAGCCTTGATCCTAAGCCTGAGGTTGAAGAGAAGTTCAAGATTTCTACAGTTAAGGGCAGCCAGTTCCGTCAGCCGCTCCTCGAGTTCTCGGGCGCTTGCGCGGGCTGCGGAGAGACTCCTTACGCTAAGCTTGTAACTCAGCTCTTCGGCGACAGAATGTTCATCGCTAACGCAACAGGCTGTTCCTCAATCTGGGGCGGCTCGGCTCCTGCTACTCCTTACACAGTTAACAAGGAAGGCAGAGGCCCTGCATGGCAGAACTCACTCTTCGAGGATAACGCCGAGTTCGGTCTCGGTATGGCTCTCGGCCAGAAGGCTATCAGAGACAGACTCGCTGAGTATGTAACAGAAATCAAGGAAAAGACAGGCAAGGACAGCCTCAAGGACGCTTGCCAAAACTACCTCGATACTATCACAGATTCATTTGCTTCCAGAAAGGCTACAGACGCCCTCATCGCAGAGCTCGAGCAGGCTGACGACGCGGTTGCAGACCTCGCTAAGAAAACTCTCGTTGACAAGGACGAGCTCGCTAAGAAGTCAATGTGGATCTTCGGCGGCGACGGCTGGGCTTACGACATCGGCTTCGGCGGTCTTGACCACGTAATCGCTTCCGGTGAGAACGTTAAC
>CADBTV010000094.1 GCA_902797655.1 uncultured Ruminococcus sp. | reverse complement strand
TTATAGGAGTTTATGCTATTGCAATTATCAGTTACCCTGTGAAAAAGTTTATTGTTTTGCAGCGTTACAGAGCAGTTTCCTATAAAGCAAGAAAAAGAGGTTCATAATGAAGCTTATTGATACACAGGAGACCAAAACCCGCGCGCTGCTCGTCAGCGTAGATACCGGCAAATTTGACGCCGAAGCCAGCCTCGACGAGCTATGCGAGCTTGTTGAGAGCGCCGGAGCCGAGCCGGTGCTTACGGTTCTGCAAAAGCTCGACCGAGTCGAACCGGCTACGTTTGTCGGCTCGGGCAAGCTCAACGAGATTAAGGAAATCTGCGAAGCGCAGGAGATTGACCTCATTGTCTGCGACAGCGAGCTCAGTCCGACCCAGATTAAAACCCTCGAAGCCGAGACCGACATCCGCACTATCGACCGCACAACCCTGATACTCGACATATTCGCCCTGCGCGCGCGTTCCAGAGAGGGCAAGCTCCAGGTCGAGCTCGCGCAGCTAAAGTATCTTCTGCCGAGACTCAGCGGCAAGGGAATCGCGCTCTCGCGTCTCGGAGGCGGAATCGGAACCCGAGGCCCCGGCGAAACCAAGCTCGAGACCGACCGCCGCCACATTCACCGTCGAATGGAAACTCTCAAGGAACAGCTCAAAGAGGTCGAAAACCACCGCTCCCGACTGCGCGAAAGACGCGACAAGGACGGCGTTATTACCGTAGCTATTGTCGGCTACACCAACGCCGGCAAGAGCACGCTGATGAATTATTTAACCGACGCCGGAGTCCTCGCTCAGGACAAGCTTTTCGCTACTCTTGACCCGACCTCCAGAGCGCTGAAGCTCCCCGGCGGAGTTACGGTTATGCTCATTGACACCGTCGGACTCGTCCGCAGACTTCCGCACGGGCTTGTCGAGGCGTTCAAGTCCACTCTCGAGGAAGCCGCCTTGTCGGATATTATCCTCAACGTCTGCGACGCCAGCTCCCCGGAGGCTCAGGTTCATATGCAGGTTACAGCCGACCTGCTCTCTGAGCTCGGCTGCGGCGACACGCCGATTATAAACGTGCTCAATAAATGCGACAGGCTAAGCTCCCTCGAGCTTGCGCCCGATAACGGAAACACCGTTCATATCAGCGCCAAAACCGGCGACGGAGTGGACGCGCTGCTCTCGATAATTGAGCAAAACCTGCCCCTCAGAATCAAGAAGGTAAAGCTTTTGATTCCGTTCGACAAGGCAGGAATCCCAGCGGAAATCCGCGCCAAGGCAACCCTGATAAGCGAGGAATACACCGCCGACGGCATCGTGCTCGAAGCGGTAATAGACGAGAACCTGTACAGAAAAGTCAGAGAATATATTACGGAATAACGCTCGGTTGTTTCGTAATATTTTTTATGTTCTGAATAAAAAACGGTATGGAAACTCTCGCTGGCTTTGTCTATATAATGGAGGGGTAAATATGCGGACGGATAAGCAAAGGCGGTTTGAGGGCGTCTATGCCGAGTACAAGGACATTGTTCTCAAGCTTGCCCTCATGTACCTGAAGGATTACCAGCTCGCCGAGGACGCGGCGCAGGAGGTGTTCTTTAAGGTGTACAAAAAGCTGGGCACCTTGCACGACGACGATAAGATAAAGCCTTGGATTTCAAAAATCGTTGTCAACACTTGCAAGAATCAGCTCGCTCATAAGTCGCGTCGGGAAATACCGAGCGAGGATGTTTATCCGGATTCTGTTAAGACGGATAATTTTGACGACCAAATAACAATCGCCGACGCAATCCAAAACCTCGAGCTTGAACTCAGGGAGGTTGTCCTGCTCTTTTATTATCAGGAGCTAAGCCGGGCGCAAATCAGCTCGATACTCAAAATTCCGGAGACCACCGTGGATTACCGGCTCAGAACTGCCCGGAAAAAGCTGAAAAATTTTTTGAAGGAGGATTACAATGAATGATATTAAACGTCAGATTGACGATGCGTTGAGTGATGTCAGCCTTGACCAAAGTGCCGGCGAGCTTATCGGCAAGTATCAGAAACGGCGCAAGCTGTTTTGCACAAGAATCCTGACTTCCGCGGCAGCTTTTATCGTAGTAGGCGCAGTAGTAACCGGCTTGAGATTAAATAGTAATAAACGTCCGATTGAGCCGCCGATTGCTGCCCCGACAGAGTCCGACAGCACCTCGGCTTCCTCTCAAAGTTTTCAGACATCACAAACCTCCGCCCAAACCCCGAAGGTAAATAAACCAAATTCGGGAATAAAAAACACAAACCGCTCCGAAACCGAGTATACTTCTCCTCAGTCTGCTACCGAAGCTAAGGAGAATACGGTTGTTAAAAAATCTTCTGACCAGCAATCTACGCGTCCGGCTGAGAATACCCCGAAAAAACCGGCAAAGAAAACGAATCCTGCCGAGACAGAGAACGTAACTCAGCCTGCGACTCAAAGCGAGACAAATGCCACCGCTCCGACCTCTGCTCCTAATCCGCAATTCGCTCCGGAAAGAGAGGATATGTATACGGTCTATTTCTTTACGCCGGAGTCATTTGACGATAAGGTTCAGCTTATGTGTATAGATAGTAATCAGTCATATAGTTTTGAGGATTTACAAGCGACTGACTACAATCCGTCAATATATTATGCGTATGTTCAAAAAGACAAAAAATCCTTGTGCGTGACGCGCAAGGAAAATTCGTCGAAAAAAACACAATTCCTTAATAACCTCAATAAAAGCAAGCTGTGTGACGACAAAATCTTTGTCCTAACTTACCCGAACGGAGGTGAGTTTGGTTCACAAGACTCGTATCGGGTGAAAACGCGGATGTACTATTACTACGGAGATGACTTGTACGGCGAGTATCCTACCTTGTCTGAAGCTCAGAAAAAAGGAGCTGTGTATTCCGCCGGAAAAAATGATTGATTATAACTAAGAAAGGATATGAATGGTATGAAACGGTGTACTTCTGTTTTGTTGATAATTGTTTTGATAACCGCGTTGTTTACGCAATCGGTGTATGCCGATTATACCGATTCTGATCGTAGCCGTTATACAGGCTTTTATGTTACAGGCTCCGAGGGACTTTGCGGCTCTGATTGGGTTGACGATTACGACCCTGAATGTAAACTGCAATTAGACTCCAACGGTCAGTTTTATAAGGATTTTAAAAATATTTCCGCGGGAACATATCAGTTCAAGGTTTTTTACCAAAAGAAAGACGGCGAAAAGAACTACTGCAACTCCGGCAACGCGATTACGGTTAAGGTTGATAAAGACTGCGCGATTGTTCGTATTGTTGTATTGTATGATGTTGATTACTCAACTCAGGCAGCCTTTCAGGTGTATTATCCCGAAGAGGAGGAGTACAGCTTCGACGAGTGCAGGCTCATCGCGGCGCTCAAGCCGGAAAAAACAAAGCAGGTTTATACAGGAAAATTTGACGCCGATAAGTTTTTCAGCAACAAGAAGCTCGGAATCAGCAAAATAGAAAAAACCGATTACAATGATGATTACGAAAGATGCTTCTATACGCTGACCCTAAATCAAAAAAGCTGCGAGAACGTGCTTGCGGTTTGTGAAGCGCTTGACGAGGACGACAACATAGACTTTACCTCAACTATCGCGACAGACGATTTTTATACAGACGACGGTAATGTTTTTGCCGATAATCAACTGAGTGTGGGTATTGATTCTGATGATTCCGGCTACGACAGAGGCTATGTTGAAAAAACACTGAACGAGTTGATCCCCGGAATCAAAAAAATAACCGACCTTGCAAAAGGAGATTATACGCAGGATTATTATATATATCAAGTCACGCTGAATACCCACAACAGCGCAAATGTCCTGAAGGCTCAGTATATACTTGACTCAACCGCTCAGTTTCCTAACAACACAGACAGATTCGATTTTTGCGAGTATAATTGGGATGAACTTCCCGAAAAAGCGAAAGAAACCGGATTCTCCAAAATATATGTGAGATTTACCGAGCAAGCGTCAAGAGAGATTGAGAACGGTAATCTGGACCCGGAGCAGTTTTTGTTAGAGCAAAACCTCGGAATCAAAAAAACTGAAATCGAACAAAATGAGTACGATCCCGATAAGTATTATCACGGCTCCGTTATACTTGACAGAAAAGACAAAGAGAACTTTCGCAAGGTGCTCTACACGCTTCTTGACCTTCCCGAGATTCAATCTGCGGCTTTAGAAGGAAAACAAACAACGGATGTGGAAGTGAAAACACCGGTCGAGCATATTGACGTTAAGGACGCGGTAAAGGATAAGCAAAAAACCAAAAAACTGCGCTTCTATATGCCGGAGGAGTGGAGGAACAGCTATAACGATTGCTTCGACGGAAGTCTTAAATCCTGCGCAGCCGGTATTTATTGGTGGGCAGGTACTGATAATTGCCTCGATTATTACGGAGCAGACGACGCTTGGTACGGGTACAAAGTAACCGAGAAAGACGAAAAGGACGAGAATATTTTTGTCGCTCGTATTCCGTCGGATGTAGAGGCTGTTATTTTCAACAACGCGGTTGTCCGGGATTATGACGACCCGCTCTCTGTAAAATCAGCTATGCAGACAACTAATCTGACCGCGACTAAATACCTGCCCGGAGAGGATAGATACGGCTTTTATCCCGACGGAACAGAGGATTTTGACTCGATGATATTTGTTTGCTGCCAAGCAGATATATATGAAGGCATTGGACAACAGAATGCTAAGGGAGCGTGGTTTTATTACTACGGCGACGGAAAGTATGGATATTATAAAACTTTGGAAGAAGCTGAACAAAATAACGCCGTATACAGCGGCGGAGCATGGCCGTATAAAGAAAATACGACAGACCCCCGGAAGGCTGAAACGGATATGACAAAGCCTGCTTCATACGCAGAAGCTGTGAGCGTTGACAAAG
>CADBTV010000093.1 GCA_902797655.1 uncultured Ruminococcus sp. | reverse complement strand
TGTAATCTTAACGCTCTTGTAGTTGCCTACCTTGCCGCCCTTAGTTGCGACGTGGAGAGTCTTGGAAGTAGCGATTACCTTGTTCTTAGCATTTACAGCAAGAATCATATACTTGTAGTAAGTACCCTTCTTGAGACCCTTCTGAGTGAAGGACTTAGAGGTTGTAGTCTTGAGCTGCTTGTAAGCACTTCCGCACTTGTTGCCCATTACGATGTACTTCTTAGCGCCCTTAACCTTTGACCAAGTAACCTTTACGGAGCTCTTGGTAACCTTCTTAGCGTTAGCCTTGAGGTTGCTAAATGTTGAGCCACTAGGATCCTTATCGTTCTTGAGTGCCTTTACATATGCAACGGCTGCGTCTGCGTTCGGATTATTCTTGAGGCTTGAAGCAGGCTTAACTGCCGGAGTTACAGGCTTTACAGTCGGTGTAGGAGCCTTTGTAGGAGCCTGAGTTGCAGGCTGTGTAGCAGGAGCGGATGTCGGCTTCTGAGTTACAGGAGCTGTTGTAGGCTGCTGAGTTGGCTCTGTTACCTGAGTATCAGGCTGCGTAGTTGGCTCTGTTACATCGCCGCCTGTGGAAGGCTGCTCTTCGCCTGTTGTAGGCTCTGTAGAGTCTGTCGCCTGTGTTGCAGGTGTGCCTGCGTCAACGTCAACGTTCTTCATTGAGTCGATGATTGCCTGGCCGTCTGCTGTGATCTGGCTGTTAGCAGCGTAAACTGTATCAGCTGAGTCGAACTCTTCGATCTGGAGGTTGATTGAAGCCTCGCCCTTTGCGCCGTCAGTAACCTTAAAGTTACAAACTACGAGCTTGTCGCCCTTTGTGAAGTCGTAAGGCTTCTTAACACTTGAGAAGTTGAAGAGACCTTCGTCGAGGTTGTCGATTACGGAAGCGTCAACTACCGGGAACTCCCAGGACTCGAGTGTAAGCTTTTCTTTGTTGTATGTGAGGGAAGCCTGTCCGTCAACTACGAGCTCAGGGCAAGTAACGTTGTATGTAACCTTGAGTGTGTCGCCGTAAACTTCCTGCTTCTTAACTTCTGCTCCGTTGAGCTTAATAACTGCTGTAAGAGGACCGTCCTCTGAGTCGCCGCCGGGTACTGTTGTGTCAGGCTGAACATCGCCTGTAGGAGCCTGTGTCTCCTGAGAACCGGGCTGAGTCTCGTCTGTCTGAGGCTGTGTCTCCTGTGTATCAGGCTGTGTCTCGTCTGTCTGAGGCTGAGTCTCCTGTGTATCAGGCTCTGTCTCCTGAGTATCAGGCTCTGTCTCCTGAGTGTCAGGCTGAGGGCCGTCTCCCCAAGAACCGCCGTACTGATCAAAAGACTCGCCAAACTCATTTGTAGTTGGCTCTGCGCTTCCGTCAAGTGTATATGTACCGCCGTCCTGAGTATACTCAGAAGCTGTCTGACCTACTCGTCCTGTCCAACCGCCGTCGGTTGTATTTACAAAAATAACGTTTGAAGAAACTCCGTCAAATTTGATTAAGTCTCCGTCCTGTGAACCGGAGATGAACTGACCGTCCATACCGCCGTCAAATGACCATGCCATCCAATCGCCAGTAACTTCGCCGGGATTGAGGTAGACTGTAGCGTCGCCTGTTAAGTCGCTTGAGCCGGACCATGAACCTTCAACGCCGCCGTCGCCTGCTTCAGCTTTGGTAACTGTGAATGTGCTGCCGTCTACTGTCAAATTTACAGTCTGACCGATTTTGCCGTCCCAACCATTGTTGCTGCCGGGAGTAAAGTAAGCGAATACTACGTTGTCCTCAAGACCTTTGTAGGTGATGTCGGAAGCGTCTGTGCCTGTTGCGCCTACCCAGTAGCCTTCGGAACCTTCAACCCATGTCCATGCGCGCCAGTCAACGTAGCCTGTGTCAACGCCTGAAGCGTCGAGAACTACAGTGTGAGGGCCGTTTCCGGGACCCGGGTTGTAGCCTTCTTCGCCGCCACCGCCGCCGGGGTTATCATCGCCGCCTTCGGTCCACTCATAGCCTACTTCACCGTAGTTTTGAGTCCAGAAGAAGCGGAGGCTTGAGCCTGTAACAGCGATATCGCCTGTCTGGTTCCATGCGGTATCCCAGTTTGGTTCTGAGCCCCAAGCCATTCTTACGAATTTTACATAGCCGCCAACGCCGTCGAAGTGAACAGCTGTTGCGTCGTCGCCGTATCCGCTAACCCAATGGTCTTCTACGCCATCCCAAGTCCAAGCATACCAGCTTGAAGGATTATCGGGATCGTCGGCACCCGAGACATCAACAGTAATGTTGCTTTCGCCTGTAGGTGCTTTACCTGTCTCAGCCGCCGAAGCAGTAACTACAGAGAATGCAGATACCAGCATAAGTACAGCCAAGAAGATACTTGTTAATTTCTTAAAAGATGTTCTCATAAAACAATCCTCCTTCTAAATTTACATTATATATTTTAACATAAGTCGGTGTGAATATGCTATTGGCAAAATAGTCAAATTGTTATTGATTTTTTGTGTAGTTTGCTGTTACATATTAACGTAAACAATGAGGGCGAAAAAACATTATGTTAGTCTTTAGTGGTTGCTTCGTCCGGAATGTCTATATCTTGTGTTCGCGCGGTTTTAGGTCTTATTACGGGATAAAGCAACGGCTGCCGCTTTGCAGGATAAACTTCCGCAAGAATACGACAGCCGGTGTGATTCAATTAATCGTATAGATTAGGAAACCTTGATTTTGATTTTGAAGGTGGAGCTGTTGTTTACTTTGAGAGTAAGCTTAACCGAACCCTTCTTCTTAGCCTTGACCTTGACAGTTGCGGTGCCGGAAGCCTTGATCACGCCCTTCTTGCTGTACGTGAACTTATTCTTTACAGCCTTAGCCTTGCCGGTTACTTTGATTTTGAGGGTCTTGCCCTTCTTAACAGCGTAGGTCTTTTTTGCGCTGAACTTCTTGCCTGCAACCTTAATCTTCGGAGAAGAAGTAACCTTGACTGTGCACTTGAGAGTCTTGCCTGCAACTGTAGCGGTGATTGTTGCCGAGCCCTTTTTGAGCGCGGTGACCTTGCCGGCCTTTGATACAGTCGCGATTGACTTTTTGGATGACTTGTAGGCAGCCTTGGCGGTTGTGCCTGTTACCTTGAGAGCGGCGGTCTTGCCGGATTTAAGGCTCAGTGATGTTTTGTTGAGGGCAACCTTTGCCGGAGTGGTTGGAGCCTGAGTCGGGTCTGTTGCGGCTTCGCTGGTTGCTGTGTCAAAGGTGCTTGCGGAATCAACCACAGCGCCGTTGGTTACGATAGCGGTTTCAGCGCCGTCCTTGCTGCCGTTGAGCTCCTCGAGGTTGAACTCAACCTTGGTAGCGCCCTCTGCGAGAAGCTTGAACTCAGCGCTGGCGAGAGCGGCGCCGGTCTTGAACGCTGCGGAGCCGTTTGCCGAGGAGGAGTTGAAGATAACCTTGTCAACGAGCTCGGTGTTGACAACCGGGTTCGCAAGGTTCGGAAGCTCGAATCTTACGAGCTGGAGCGCGTTGTGGTCATAAGTAAGAACACCCTGAGAATCCTCTACGCTGACGTCTGTTTTCAGGACAAAATCAATCTTTACTGAGTCCTGAATAGCGACCTTGTATGTTTTTGAGGATGAGGGAGCAATGTTTGAGTTGATGTCGATTCTGGCATAGCCTGCTTCAACCGCATCCGCGGCGTCAGTCTGCTCAACCGCGTAAGCCGCTACAGAGAATAACGAAGCGAGCATAAGCGCCGCAAGCAGAACAGCCAGGCTTTTCTTTAATGTTTTCATTGGAAATCTCTCCTTTTCATTATTATAGTAGATTATTAAATCCATTCCTATTATTATTGTAACAAAAAAACAGGGATATTTCTATTGTAATAATACATAAAAATACCCTGTAATTTTTGTTTACTATAATGTTTTACATCTGTCGAAAACAGGATTAAAAGCCGGTGAAGTCCGAGAGGTAGTTTTTGACAGGACCGGAGAGTATCGCGGTGATTTCCTCGGGCTCATCCGGAAGCACTATAAGAAGCTGGCCTCCCTGACGAATCAGGTATCCGTCGTAGTCCGAAACCGGGTTTTTGAGCTTTTTGAGGTCGTCGGGAGATTTGTTCGCGAGCGCCTTGGAGAGCACGTTCTCGACTCCGCTGTTGTCGTTGATTCTGAGGCCTCCGATTAAGAAAACAACGTTCGTTTTGTCGAATGCGTCGATTATCAGCGAACCGAGCGTTTGCGGCGAGGTTGCAAACAGCGAGGTTTGAAAGTTGAGGTCGGTGTCGGCTATTGAGTTTTCGAGAGCTTTCTCGCAGAGTCCGGTTTTTGCCGCGAGGTAAAAAATCAGTTCACAATTCATCATTCGTCTCCTTTCCCGGCTTCGGTTGCCTTTGGAGCTTCGGTCGCCTTTTCGGCGGTCTTTTTGGATTTGGATGTCTTTGCCTGCTTGGTCGGCTTTGGTTTTGAAACGGTTTTGATTTTCGTCTTTTTGTAAACAGCCGAGAGCCTGACGTTGCCGCGAACGATTACGCTCGTGATGCCCTTGCTGATGTACTTGCGCTTGCCGAAGCCCTTGACCCTCCACTTTTTCAGGGAGTAGGTGTAGCTGCCCTTTTTGAAGCTCTTGATTTTCGGGAGCTTGACCTTGGTGTTGTACTTGACCTTTTTGTTAATCACGTACTTGCCGCGGTTCTTGACGCGTATGGTGTAGGACTGCTTTTTGGGGTCTATGGTGGGCTTTTGAGTCGCCTTCGTGGTTGTCGGCTGAGTTGTGCTTTCGGTCGCGGTTGTGGGCTCGGTCGGAATTTTGTACGAGGTCGGAAGCTGTTCCGAGCCTTTCAGCAGTTTTTTGTTGCCGTCGTACCATTTAATCTTACCCTTTTTGAGTTCTTTTTTAAAGGTTGAGATTGTCGGGCGTGTTCCGCCGTAGCGGCTGTAGTAGCACTGCGGCCACACGGCGGAGCCGTTCGGCTTTGCGGCGCCGACATCGACCGAGGCGCTCTCGTTCTTGCGGCATTTGCGCGCGACGACAACGGTGCGGAATTTCGGGAACTCGTACGAGCAGGTTACAAGGGTTATAAGCTGGTCGCGCTCGTTGACGGTTACGGGGCAGTTGATCAGCGAGCGGATACGCAGGTTGTAGACGTAGTTCATAAACTGCGCCTTGCTCTTGAAGCTTCCGTTGTAGAAGTCAAAATACTCGCCCTGATGGGTGTATACGTTGGATTTGAATACCGAGATTATTTTGTAGGTTTCGGCTCCGTTTTTCGGAGTGTTTATCTTTACGACGGGGGCTTTTTTGTAGAAGCCCATATCCGCCGAGGTTCTGCCGTATTTGAGCAAGTCGCCGAACATACTCGCGTCGTCCATACTGTGACCGTGTATTACGACGTTCTTGCTGTTCATACCCTTTTTGCTTCGGTAGTCGATGAAAATCGCGCCGTAGGCAGAGGATTCTTTTTTGAAGTTGTGGTGCAGGTAGAACTGGTAGTCCTTGTTGTCGCCCTTGTGCTGGACGATGGGGTAGTCGATCTGGGTGTCGTTTATTGTAATCCAGCCGCGAATCTCGCTGTTTGTGGCTTTGAGGCCTTTCCAGTTGAGCTTGGCTGACTTTTTGCCCGAGGTCGTCTTGCCGCCTTCCTGCTGATATGCTATGGTCTGGATTTCGCTCTGGACAGCCGCGTTTTGCATCGGCGCGAGGAAAAGGTTGTCGATAAGCATATAGCCTGCCGCGACAAAAACGCACATCGCCGCGAGCATTACGGACTTTCGGATAACCTCGTTCTTTGAGTCGCGTTTGAGAGGAATGTGACGCTCGAAAAACGTTGTTACCCTGAGAGTTCTGTCGTGCAGCGAATAACCGTCGGGGTAGAGCTCGCTGTTCTCGGCGAAAACTGAGCTTACGCGCTCGCCGAGCTCCTCCGGGCTGAGGTCTGCCGCGCCCTCGGGCAGAGCGAGAATTCTGCTCTTGCCGGCGTTGAACGCGTAGGCGGTCGCAAAGTTGAGCTCAATCGGGAAGATGTGAGTCTTTTTGCGCTCGTAGGTAACGGTTTCAGGCTGATGAAACGGGGGCTTTTCGCGGTTTTTGAGGGCTTTGAATATTCCCTTGAGGTCCGTTTTGGCGCGCGTGTTCGGGAGGTTTTGGACACTGCGCTCGGCGTTGTTGACTATGAACGCGAATTTCGCGCGGAAGTCCTGCTCTGTTTTCCTGAACGCGTTTTCTATTATAATAAGCTCCGGCGCGTCAGCCTGAGCCAAAATCTTTTTGAGACTTCGGCTGAGCATAAACGGGAGGTCTTTTACCTCTCGGCGGTTGGAATGTTCAGTTTTATCCTTGCCCGGCTTGACGAGCGATAAAACGAGTATGTTCAAGGTTTTTCTCCTTAATGATTATTGATGTAGGTTACTTTAAGGTTGTTGAGCGCGGTTTCAATCATCGGCTCAAACTCGCCGGCTTCCTCTGCGGCGATTACTCGCTCAAGCACAGGATTAGTGCGAGGGTGCTTCGGAGTGAATACCGTACAGCAGTCCTCATAGGGCTCGATTGAGGTTTCGTAAGTGTCGATTTTGTAGGAAATATCTACAATCTCCTGCTTGTCCATTCCGATAAGCGGACGGAAAACAGGAATATGGGCGGCTTCGTCGGTGCAGGCGAGGGCGTTTATCGTCTGACTCGCAACCTGACCGAGACTTTCGCCGGTTATGAGCGCGGAGCATTTTTTGTCGCGCGCGATGCGCTCGGAAATTTTCATCATAAGTCTGCGCATTATTAATGTAAAGTAGTCCTCCGGACATTTTTTGCGGATAGTTTCCTGAATTTCAGTGAACGGAACGGTGTACATCGTCATATCTCCGCTGTAGAGAGCAACCTTTTTTAGCAGCTTGACTACCTTTTGCTCGGCTCTCTCAGAGGTGTAGGGAGGGCTTGCGAAGTGGATTGCAGTAAGGCGCACTCCGCGCTTTGCCATCATCCACGCGGCTACGGGAGAGTCGAGTCCTCCGCTGATTAAGATTGCCGCGTTGCCGCCGGTGCCGACCGGAATTCCGCCGGCTCCGCGGATTGCTTCTCCGCGCACATAGGCGCCGAAGTCGCGTATTTCGACCATAACGGTGAGCTCGGGATTATGCACGTCAACCTTCAGGTGCGGAAACGCGCTGAGTATCGCGCCGCCGGTCTCGCGTGAAATCTCCGGGCTTTTGAACGGGAACTTTTTGTCGCTTCTGCGCGACTCGACCTTGAAGGTCTTTACGCTTTTGAGCTGCTCAGCGAGGTATTCGGGAGCGGTTTTAAGCACTGACTCCAGGCTCTTTTCCTCGCAGACAGCGGCTCTCGAGTAGGTGACGATTCCGAATACCTTGCCGACTCTATCGCATACCTCGTCGAGGTCGATGAAGTCGTCCTCGGGGATTACGTAAATCGTAGACTGCGCAACCTTGACGGTGAACTCACCGAGCTTTTTTATGCTTTTCTTAATGTTCTTGACGAGTTTGTCCTCGAACTGGCGGCGGTTTAAGCCTTTGAGCACGATTTCGCCCATTTTTATAAGTACAATTTCTTTCATAGTTCTTACCTTTTCGCTAGTTTTTGCTGACCCTCGGCTATTGCTGAGATGAGGGCGTCGATGTCGTCTGTCGTATTTTCCGCCGAAAAGCTCACCCTCAGCGCGCTGTCGGCGGTATCGCGGCTGAGACCCATCGCGCTGAGCACGTGGCTGGGCTTGCCTTTTGCGCAGGCGCTTCCCGAGGAAACGTACACCTCGTTTTGCGCTAAAAAGTGGAGCATTGTTTCACTTCGTATTCCGCTTACCGAGAAGTTAATTATGTACGGCAGAGCGTTTTCGGGAGAGTTGATTGTTACGCCGTCGAGCTCCAAAAGCTTTTCCTTTATATAGCTGTTGAGAGCGGATACTTTTTTATAGCTCGCGGAGAGGCTGAAATCCCTGACTCCCTGAGCCATTCCGGCAATCAGCGGCAGAGCTTCGGTTCCGGGACGCAGCTTTTTCTCCTGCTCGCCGCCGAACTGACGGGGCTTGATGTGCAGTCCCCTGCGGACATATAAGGCTCCGACGCCCTTTGGAGCGTGGATTTTGTGACCGCTCACCGAGGCAAGGTCGATTCCTGCCTTGCTCAGTCTGAGCGGGATTTTCCCGAACGCCTGAACGCAGTCGCAGTGCAGCGGCGCGAGGCTGTTTTTGGAATTTATAACGCTTTTTATTTTGTCAATCGGAAGAATTGAGCCGACCTCGTTGTTGACCGCCATCAGCGAGACGAGGATTGTCCGGTCGTTAACCGCGTCCTCGAACTGTTCGGCGCGGATGTTGCCTGATTCGTCCGGCTTGATGTAGATTACCTCAAAGCCGTTTTCCTCCAGGTGCTTCATTGTTTCAAAAACCGAGCTGTGCTCGATTGCAGTGGTGACTATGCGGTTGCCGCGCTTTTTGAGCCATTCGACCGTTCCGAGAATAGCGAGGTTGTTAGACTCGGTGCCGCCGCTTGTGAAGTAAATTTCATCGCTTTTGACTCCGAGCGAGTCGGCGACCGTTTCGCGCGCGTCCTCGAGGACGCTTTCGGCTTTTATGCCGAGCGAGTGCAGAGAGCTCGGGTTGCCGAAGTTCTCCGTCATAATCTCATATACCTTTTTTGCTACAGCTTCGCTCACCGCGGTGGTGGCGCTGTTGTCCAAGTAATGTTCCAAGTTATCTTCTCCAATTGCGTACTTATAATCATTATACTATATATAATGAAAAAAATAAATAGTTTAATTTGAAAAATGTTGGGAAATCTAAAAATGGTGATTTTATGTTAAGCAAACAGGAATATTCAAAAATCGTGAAGAAAAACTCGCCGAAAAGCAACACTCCTCTCAACTGCCTGAAAGCCTTTCTTGTCGGCGGCGCAATCTGCGCGCTGGGACAGTGGCTGTGCGAGCTGTTTATGTTTTTAAAGCTCGGCAAATTGCAGGCGAAAACCCTGACCTCGGTGACGCTCATTTTCCTCGGTATTTTGTTTACGGCGCTGCACCTTTACGATAAGCTTGCGAAGCACGCCGGAGCCGGCACCCTGGTCCCGATAACCGGATTCGCTAATTCAATGGCTTCGCCTGCGATTGAGTTCAAGAGCGAGGGCTACGTCCTCGGACTTGGAGCAAAAATGTTCGTAATATCGGGTCCGGTGTTTGTGTACGGAACCTTGGCTTCGGTGCTGTGGGGCGTGGTGTGCCTGATGTTATAGCGCAATATATAATAGAAACAGCCGTCGAACCCGACGGCTGAATTATTATGCTCTCAAAAAACTTGCACAAACTTTGGTTTTGAAGTTTGTTAATACTTCATAAACTTTCTATATTTACCAACAGAGCCGAGTGTTTCGGGGTATAAATTCCCATAATGAAAAAAATATAATAAATTCTGTAATAAATTCCGTAAAAATGCTTGACATTTTGACAAAAGTGTAATAAAATGATAAACTAATCGATAATGGGAATTTTTCCGACTTTTTAAATTTTGGCAAATAAAATAAAAATGAATATTATCACAAGAAATTTTATTTGTCAAGTCTTTTGTCGGAATTAATTTTCGTAACCGACAAGATGTAAAAAACGTATTTAGAAGGAGTTGATAAGCCTATGGTTAATGTTAAACCCGTACAGCTCGGCAAGACTGAACGTATGAGTTTTGCGAAAATCGATGAAGTCATCGATATGCCTAACCTTATCGAAGTTCAGAAGAAGTCCTACCAGTGGTTCCTGGAGGAAGGCCTCAAGGAGGTTTTCCGCGATGTGTCCGGTATTACCGACTACACAGGAAACTTTGTGCTTGACTTTCTCGATTATGAGCTCGATGTTGACCACCCCAACTACAGCGTAATCGAGTGTAAGGAGCGCGACGCTACATATTCCGCTCCGCTCAGAGTTCAGGCAAGGCTTTTGAACAAGGAAACAGGAGAAATCAAGGAGAATAACGTATTTATGGGCGATTTTCCGCTGATGACAGACAGCGGCACATTCGTCATCAACGGCGCTGAGCGTGTTATCGTATCTCAGCTCGTGCGTTCTCCGGGAGTTTACTACAAGATGGAGCACGACAAAACAGGTAAAGAGCTCTTCTCCTCCACTGTTATCCCGAACCGAGGCGCATGGCTCGAGTATGAGAACGACGTAAACGACGTTTTCTATGTTCATATTGATAAAAACAGAAAGGTTCCGATTACAACCTTTATCCGCGCTCTCGGACTCGGCAGCGACGCTGAGATCCTCGATTACTTCGGCGACGACGCGCGCATCAAGGCTACTATCGAAAAGGATACCACCAAGTCTGTTGAGGAAGGTATGCTCGAGGTTTACAAAAAACTTCGTCCGTCCGAGCCTTCAATCATCGAAAGCGCTCAGATTCACATCAACAACCTTTTCTTCGACCCGAGACGTTATGATATGTCAAGAGTCGGACGTTACAAATATAACAAGAAGCTCGGTATCTCCAACCGTCTTTCCGGCAGAATGCTTGCCGAGCCGGTTGCCGACCCGAGAACAGGCGAGCTGCTCGCTAACCGCGACGAGGTTGTCAGCCGCGAGCTCGCTCTCAAAATTGAGAACGCCGGCGTAAACACAGTGTTCGTCCGCCTGCCTGAAAAGGACAACAAGGTTATCAAGATTATCTCCAACGGTATGGTAGATATTAAGAACTACGTTGACTTTGACGCAAAGGCAGAGTGTGAGATTAACGAGAACGTCTGCTTCTCAGTGCTTTGCGAGATTCTCGACTCAGCCGAGAACGAGGACCAGCTCAAGGAAATGCTCCGCGAAAGAAAAGCAGAGCTCATCCCAAACCACATCACAGTTGACGATATTTTCGCGTCAATCAACTATATGAACTGCCTCGCCGAGGGTGTCGGCAACGTTGACGACATCGACCACCTTGGTAACCGTCGTATCCGTTGCGTAGGCGAGCTGCTTCAGAACCAGTTCAGAATAGGCTTCAGCCGTCTTGACCGAGTTATTCACGAGCGAATGACTCTCCAGAATCAGGACGCTGAGACAATGACTCCTAATACACTTATTAATATAAGACCGGTAACCGCCGCAATCAGAGAGTTCTTCGGTTCATCTCCGCTTTCTCAGTTTATGGATCAGAACAACCCTCTCGCGGAGCTTACTCACAAGAGACGTCTCTCGGCGCTCGGTCCCGGCGGTCTTTCCCGTGACCGCGCAGGATTCGAGGTTCGTGACGTTCACTATACTCACTACGGCCGTATGTGTCCTATCGAGACTCCTGAAGGACCTAACATCGGACTTATCTCCTACCTCGCAACATTCGCGAAGATTAACGAATACGGCTTTATCGAGGCTCCTTTCCGCAAGATTGACAAGGAGACGGGCAGAGTAACCGACGAGGTTGTATATATGACTGCCGACCAGGAAGACGACTACGCTGTTGCTCAGGCTAACGAGCCGCTCGACGAAGAGGGTCACTTCCTTCACAAGAGAGTAGTCGGCAGATACCGCGACGGCTTCGTAGAATACGCTCCCGACCGCTTTGACTATATGGACGTATCTCCGCGAATGGTTGTATCCGCGGCTACATCAATGATTCCGTTCCTCGAGAACGACGACGCGAACCGCGCGCTGATGGGCTCCAACATGCAGCGTCAGGCAGTTCCGCTTATGATTACCGAATCCCCGATTGTCGGCACAGGCATGGAGTACCGCGCAGGTACCGACTCCGGCGTCTGCGTGCTCGCTGAGGGCGACGGTGTTGTCGCAAGTGTTGACGCTGACCACGTAAGAGTTCTCTACGACGACGGCGAGGTCAAGGATTACAGCGTAATCAAGTTCCTCAGAAGTAACCAGGGCACCTGTATCAACCAGATTCCTGTTGTTGAAAGAGGCGAGAGAGTCAAAAAGGGTACTGTCCTCGTTGACGGCCCGGCAACCAAGAACGGCGAAATCGCCCTCGGTAAGAACGCTCTCATCGGCTTTATGACCTGGGAAGGTTACAACTACGAGGACGCTGTACTTATCAGCGAAAAGATTGTAAGAGAAGATGTTTACACATCTATCCATATTAACGAATACGACACCGAAGCCCGTGATACAAAGCTCGGACCCGAGGAAATCACACGCGACATCCCGAATGTCGGCGATGATATGCTCAAGGATCTCGACGAGAACGGTATCATCCACATCGGAGCCGAGGTTCACGCCGGCGACATCCTCGTCGGTAAGGTAACTCCTAAGGGAGAGACCGAGCTCACCGCCGAGGAAAGACTGCTCCGCGCAATCTTCGGTGAAAAGGCAAGAGAAGTTAGAGATACTTCCCTTCGCGTGCCTCACGGCGAGAGCGGTATCGTTGTTGACGTCAAGGTGTTCACACGCGAGGACAGCCGCAACGAGCTCCAGCCGGGCGTTAACAAGGTAGTCAGAGTTTACCTCGCTCAGAAGCGCAAGATTTCTGTCGGCGATAAGATGGCCGGTCGTCACGGTAACAAGGGCGTAGTTTCCCGAATCCTCCCGGTTGAGGATATGCCGTTTTTGCCGGACGGTACTCCGCTCGACATCGTGCTCAACCCTCTGGGCGTACCTTCCCGTATGAACATCGGTCAGGTGCTCGAGGTTCACCTCGGCTACGCCGCAAAGGCTCTCGGATGGAAAATCCAGACTCCGGTATTCGACGGCGCTCACGAGTCCGACATCTTCGAGGCTTTCCGAATGATGATGGACAAGGACGACTACAAAGACCGCTCCGAGGTTACCGGAATAGACTTTGGCGAGTGCGTTCGCCAGAACGGCATCTCGATGGAGTGTAAAACAAGACTTAAGGACGGCCGTACAGGCGAGTATTTCGACAACCCTGTAACAGTCGGTTATATGTATTATCTCAAGCTGCATCACCTCGTTGACGACAAGATTCACGCCCGTTCAACAGGCCCGTACTCTCTCGTAACTCAGCAGCCTCTGGGCGGTAAGGCTCAGTTCGGCGGACAGCGTTTCGGAGAGATGGAGGTTTGGGCGCTCGAGGCTTACGGCGCAGCTTACACACTTATGGAAATCCTTACTGTTAAGTCTGACGACGTTGTCGGACGTGTTAAGACCTACGAGGCTATCGTCAAGGGTCAGAACATTCCGGCTCCGGGAATCCCTGAGTCGTTCAAGGTGCTTATCAAGGAGCTCCAGTCACTCTCACTCGACGTTCGCGTGCTCAACTACGATGGCGAGGAAATCGACCTCAAACAGCACTTTGAGGAGGACGACGATCTTCCGGTTGACAACTCCGAGTTCGAGGAGAAGAACGTAATGACATCCACCTCGCTGGACAGCTTCACCCTCGATGAGGACAGCGACAACGAGGACAATATGTTTGACGAGCAGTCAATTGTTGAGGAATCCGACGAGGATAGCTTCGACTTTGACGGCGAAGATTATTAATAAGGAGGGGTAAGTGTTATGGAAAACAACGTTTTTGATTCAATTAAAATTAACTTAGCTTCTCCGGAACAGATTCTTTCCTGGTCTTACGGCGAGGTCAAAAAGCCCGAGACCATCAACTACAGAACCCTCAAGCCTGAGCGCGACGGACTTTTCTGCGAGCGTATCTTCGGACCTACAAAGGACTGGGAGTGCCACTGCGGAAAGTACAAGAAGATCCGCTACAAGGGCAAGGTCTGCGACCGCTGCGGAGTTGAGGTAACCCGCGCAAAGGTCAGACGCGAGAGAATGGGCCACATTCACCTCGCGGCTCCTGTGTCGCACATCTGGTACTTCAAGGGTACTCCGTCAAGAATCGCCTTGATTCTCGATATTTCTCCGAGAAACCTCGAGCGCGTGCTCTATTTCCAGAGCTACATTGTTACCGACCCCGGCGATTGCCGCGAGCTCGAAAGGCTCCAGTGCCTCTCCGAGAACGAGTATATGGATATGCGCGAGAAGTACGAGGACGACTTCAAGGCAGGTATGGGCGCGGAGACTATCCTCGAGCTCTTAAAGCAGATTGACCTCGACGAGCAGGCGGCAGCCGTTCGCGAGGAGCTCGAATCCGCTACAGGTCAGAAGCAGGGCAGACTCATCAAGAAGCTCGACGTAATCGAGAGCTTCCGTTCCTCGGGCAACCGTCCCGAGTGGATGATTCTCACCGAAGTTCCGGTTATTCCGCCGGACATCCGCCCGATGGTTCAGCTCGACGGCGGACGCTTCGCGACATCTGACTTAAACGACCTTTACCGTCGTGTTATAAACCGCAACAACCGACTTGCCAAGCTTATAGAGCTCAACGCTCCGGACATCATCATCCGCAACGAGAAGCGTATGCTCCAGGAGGCTGTTGACGCATTAATCGACAACGGCAGACGCGGTCGTCCGGTAACAGGCCCCAACGGCAGAGCTCTCAAGTCGCTCTCCGATATGCTCAAGGGTAAGCAGGGACGCTTCCGTCAGAACCTTCTCGGTAAGCGTGTTGACTACTCCGGACGTTCGGTTATCGTCGTA
>CADBTV010000092.1 GCA_902797655.1 uncultured Ruminococcus sp. | reverse complement strand
TACTTTATCGGAATTAATGAGGAAGAAAAGAAAATAGCCTATATTCGGTACCATGATTTCGATTTAGATAGAATAGATTCATTCGAGCAGTTTATTGTTAAGGATTGCGGTTGGGATTACTGGTTATAACAAAAGGTCGGGAACAACTATCTGTTAGATAAGTTGTCTCCGACCTTAGTTTTTGCTGATTAATACGCCGCCATAAGCGGATTGATGTCGTTTTTCGCGTTTTTCTCGACCTCGGCGATGTACTGTATCGCTTCGCCGCAGCCGAGGATTACGCTGTCCTCGGGAGTTTTCGCGACTGTTACGCGGATTCCGGTGTTGTCGGCTATGAGCTTTGCGAAGCCGTCGAGCTTCGCGAGTCCGCCGGTGAGGGTGATTCCGTCCTCGAAAATATCGCCGACAAGCTCGGGCGGAGCGTTCTCGATTACGTCCTTAATCGCTGTGACAATCTCCGTCGCGGTTTCTATAATCACATCGCGGATTTCGCCGGGCTTAACGTCAACAAACCTCGGCAGTCCGCCGATTGCGTCTCTGCCCTTTACGCGGAAGGTCTTTTCGTCGTCCGGCTCGTCGCTGAGGGTTCCGATCGCGATTTTGCACCTTTCAGCCATCGGATGACCGATAACGAGCGAATACTTGTGCCTGATGTATTTTACAATTTCGTCGTCCATTTTGTTGCCGCCGACCTTAATCGACTTGCTCTCGGCAATTCCGCCGAGCGAGAGTATCGCCGCGCTGGAGGTTCCGGCTCCGAGGTTCGCGACCATTGTTCCGTGAGGTCCCATAATGTTGAGTCCGGCGCCCATAGCGGCAACCTTGGTGTTCTCAATCAGGTAAACCCTTCTGACTCCGAAGGCGCTTATCGCGTTGACTACGGCGCGCTTCTCGACCTCGGTTACGTCGCCCGGAATACTCGCGACTACGCGCGGCATAATTATCTTGCTGGTGCAGATGTGCTTCATAAGAATATGAACCATATCCTCAACCAGCGCAGACTGCGCGATTACTCCGCTCGCAAGCGGATACTCCGCGCTTATGCTGTCGGGAGTTTTGCCGAGCATAGCGTAGGCTTCGTCGCCTACCGCGATGATTTTGTTGCTCATAACGTTGTACGCCGCGACCGACGCTTCGTCGAGCACCTTTCCTTTTTTATCAATAAACAGCCTTGTGCGGCTGCTGCCTAAATCCAGAGCTATATCCAATCTATACACCTTACCTCATCTGAAGTTTACAAATGCTATTATATTCCAAATAACTTTGTATTTCAAGACTTTTATTTAATTTTCGCGCAGACTGTGGCGCAGGTTATCCTGCCGGCTTTGGCTCGCGTAAGTATACGGCAGCATTCGCCGAGAGTGTTGCCGGTGGTGATTATATCGTCAATCAGCAGGATTCTTTTCCCTTTTATTCTTTCTTGATTTATAGCGCGGTATACGCCGCGGACGTTGGTTTTGCGTTCTTTTTGGTTCAGCGTGTGCTGTTCCTTGTTGTCTTTGAATTTAACGAGCAAGTCCTCGCACGGAATATGGACAAGCTCGGACAGCCGCAGAGCGAGCAGCTTCGCCTGGTTGTAGCCCCTTTTGCGCTCGCGCTTTATGAACATCGGTACGTACGTGATAACGTCGATTCCGTCAAATTTGATTCTGTTGGCAACAATCTTCGCCAGAGTTTCTGCGAGCTGCGGAGAGTTTTTGAACTTGAACATCTTTATTGAATCTGAGAACCTGTCCATATAAGGCAGAGGACTCACGCAGGGATAACCGCCTGCGGTGCGCCTGTTGATGACGGTCTCGGGCAAGAGTTTTTTGCAGCCGAAACAAATAAGCTTGTCGAAAGGCAAACGCTTAAAGCAGAATACGCAAATGTTGGGGTAAAGCGAGCACAATACTGCGCGCAAAAATTTATTCTTCATCTTGTTCTGTAAGGAAGAATCTGAGTCCGCTGTAACGCTTGTTCTTGCGGTTGTTGGCTACCATTTTCTGAATAATCTCATAGCTTCCGACAATTATCATCAGCTTTTTGGCGCGGGTTACGGCGGTGTAGAGCAGGTTGCGGTAGTAGAGCATCGGCGAGCCGCGGTACAGCGGCATAACCACAGCGTCAAACTCGTTTCCCTGACTTTTGTGTACGGTGGTTGCGTAGGCGAGGTCAAGGTCGGGAATAAAGTCAAAATCATAGGAGGCGGTTTTGTCGTCAAAGCGAACCTTGATTATGCGCGAACGCTTGCTTATGCTTTCGATAACTCCGATTTCACCATTGAAGATTCCCTCGCCGGTTTCGCCGTCGTCCTTGACCCAAAGCAGGTCGTAGTTGTTGCGCGTCTGCATAACCTTGTCGCCCTCGCGGAATACGCGCTTGCCGGAGGTGATTTCGGTTTTGTCGTCGCTTTCGGGATTGATTACGGATTGCAGGGTGGAGTTGAGCTCGGTTACTCCGAGCTCGCCCTTGCGCCCCGGAGCGAGGATTTGAATGTTGTTGAAAACATCGTAGCCGTAAGCCTTGCACAGCCTTGTCGAGCAGAGGTCTACAACAGTCTTGCGGATTACCGCCTTGTTCTCAGACGGCAGGAAGAAAAAGTCCTTGTCCCTGACCTTTAGCTCGGGCATATCGCCGTTTACAATTTTGTGGGCGTTGGTAACAATCAGACTTTCCATCGACTGACGGAAGATTTCGTTGAGCTGAACCACCGGGATTACTCCCGAGGTAATCAGGTCGTCGAGCACGTTGCCGGCTCCGACGGAGGGAAGCTGGTTGCTGTCGCCGACGAGTATCAGCCGACAGCCCATAGGCAGCGCCCTCATCACGCTTTCAAAGAGCCGCGCGTCAACCATACTCACCTCGTCAATAATCAGCGCGTCGCATTTGAGCATATTTTTCTCGTTTTTCTTGAACGCCGGCCGGTCGTCTTTGTCCCAGGCGACTTCAAGCAAGCGGTGGATCGTCTTTGCTTCATCGCCCGTAACCTCGCTCATTCGCTGGGCGGCTCTGCCTGTAGGAGCGCAGAGGATGACCTTCTGACCCTTATCCTTGAGGATTTTGATGATAGCGTTGAGGGTGGTTGTTTTTCCGGTGCCGGGGCCTCCCGTCAGAACCAGAAGTCCGCGTGACAACGCCTGAGTTATCGCTTCCTTTTGCATAGAAGCGTAGGTTATTTCGTTGTAGTTCTCGATTGCTTCGATGTGCTTGTCAATGTCGGGAATCTGAACCGCCGGAAATAGCATCATCATTTTAAGCCTTTGGGCGATGTAGCTCTCGGACGCGAACATCTCGGTCGAGAAAATGTAGCTGCGCGCGGAGTTTTCGTAGCGAATCAAGGCTTCGTCGGCAATCATTTCCTCCAGCGCGGCGGCTGTTATGTCGGGGTCAATTCCGAGAAAGTTGCAGGTGGTTTCGAGCAGTCTGTCCTGCGGCAGACAGGTGTGACCGTTGCCCAGATTGTGCGCCAGAACATAAGCCAGTCCGGCGCGAACGCGCAGGCGGTCGTCGGGAGCCTTGCCCTTTTTGATTGCGATGCTGTCCGCCTTCTCAAAGCTTACTCCAAAATCGCCGTCGGACAGGCAGTAGGGATTGTGTTCGATTTCCTGCACAGCGCGCGTGCCGAAAACCTTGTAGATTTTCACCACGCTCGAGGGCTGAATATCGTACTCGCTGAGGTAGAGCATAAGCTCGCGGATTCCGGAATTTTCCTTGAGCTGTGAGCTGATGTCGTTAGCTTTTTTGGCTGAGATACCCTTGATTTTCGCGACTCTGTCCGGTTCGTTCATCAGCACGTCAAGCGTAGCCTCGCCGAATTCCCTGACGAGAGTTGCGGCGGTCGCGGGCCCGATACCCTTGATTGAGCCTGAACTCAAATAGCTGAGTATGCCGGCTATATCCTCGGGCATTGTTTTTTCGTAGGTTTGCACCGAGAACTGCATTCCGTAGGAGGCGTGCGGTTTGAACACGCCGATAAGCCTGACGTTCTCGCCGGGAGACACGTCGGGCATAATTCCTACGGCGGTTGTTTCGTCCTCGTCGTCAAGCTCGAGCACGGTGTAGCCGTTTGATTCGTTGCGGTATATAATTGTCTCAACTGTTGCGCAAAGCTCCAGAAGTTCGTTATCTTGCATAAAATGCTCCTAAAAAATTCGGTAAAAACACCGAAAAGTTTGTTTATCTGCTGATTGATTAATTCTGATTAATAGGCTATAATATGTACGGATTAATAAAGTATTGAAACCCGGAGGGAATAATATGGAATTTTTTGCAAATGAAGGCAAAAATGTTGAGATTACAGTCAACGGCACTACCTATATGAGACACGCAATCAAGACTCACTTTGTAAAGCAGGGCGAGGACTATGTTGAGATTTTCAAAAAGTACGTTTCGCCGATTTATCAGGAGGGCGACATTGTCTCCTCCAGTGAGAAGATTATCGCGCTCTGCCAGAACCGAGTTGTTAAGCGCGAGGATTTAAAAATCGGATTTTGGGCTAAGCTGCTCTCCAAGTTCGCTTCTCACCCCGAGACTGCCGGAGTCGGCGTAGGCGAGACTATCAAGATGCAGTACGCCATCACCAAGGCCGGCTTGCCGAAGGTGCTCTGGGCGAGCTTTGCCGGCGGAGTGTGCAAGCTTTTCGGAAAGAAAGGCGTGTTCTACGAAATCGTCGGTCAGGATGTTGCCGGACTCGACGGTTTCTACAACAAGGTTTGGGATGAATACGGCGACATCGGAATCGAGAATCCCGAGAACCCGTCCGGCGTTTGCGACGAAATCAAGGAAAAGCTTGGTATGAGTATGATGATTGTTGACGCGAACGACCTCGGTCAGGAAGTCCTCGGCTATTCTTCCGACATCACTCTCTCCGAGGAAGAGCTCCACGGTCTTATTTCGGACAACCCCTGCGGTCAGGGCAAGGAATGCACTCCGATTATCCTCATCAGGAAAAAAGCCTAAGGCTATTATACATTATTTTACATAATAAAACAACAGGCTCTGAGCCTGTTGTTTTTTCTTTGTTATAAAAGATTGTCGATCCTGCTGTGAACTTCCTCCTTGCTGCAAAGCTGCATAAACGGGTATTCGCTGCACACAAGACTGCACAGCTTTTTTGTTTCGGAGTCCATATTGCAGTCGAGGCAGATTACCCTGTCCGGCGCGAATCTTCCCATCCACATCACCTTGCGCGCCGCGCTGCGCAGCGTAAACTCCGCGTCCTCCTGGTTTTTTCTGATTGGTTCAATAAGTATAATCTCGCTTTCGTCGCGCGAACGGCTCACCGCCTGTACTATTCCGCGGCAAACCTGAGTCACTCCTATCACCGCGAACACCGCGAGCACCGCTATGCAAAAATAATACATAACATCACCTCACAATATTTTATTTTTGTTTTGAAGCTTTGTGAGGAATAATTGTCTTGATTTTTCAAATATTAATACCGAGGTGAGTATTATGAAAAATTCATTTGCCAACCAGTGTATCCGATGCACAGTAGAAAGCTGCAAGTATCACAACGGCGAGCGTGATTACTGCTCGCTCGACAGCATTTCGGTGGGAACTCACGAGATTCAGCCGACCGAGAGCCGTTGCGTGGACTGCGAAAGCTTTGAGGCCAAAATTCAGGGTTAAGATACGAAAAAGCGCCGCCGCATTACGCGACGGCGTTTAGCTTCTTATGACGGGTTAGACGGATTTTGCGGAAGCTCCGGGAAAAGATCGCCAATATCCTGCGACTCCTTGCTGATTTCCAGACAGTCGTTAACGTCGTATTTTACTTCTTCAAACTTTGGAGCTCTGTATTCTTTCATTTTATCCTCCTTGTTGTTTACTTATACTTTTTATCCTATGGCAGTATATCACACTAAAGCGAAAATTGCAAGCGATAACAAGGTTTTTGACTATTTTTCTATAGAATTCTTAATCTGCTCAAAGGTTACGCCGTATTTTTTGGCTATATCGCGAGCATAACTCACGCCCTGAGGCGGTGCGAGGGTGACCTTGAAGCTTCGCCGGCCGTCGTGAACGCCCGTAATCATACTGGCTACCCTGCTGGTGCCGTCGGTTTCGGCGTTGATTTCGTCAACCCTTCGCGCGAGCTCGTGCATATGAGTGTTAAATATCGCCCTCGTGCCGATGAAGCGCATCGCCTTTACAACGTCGTTGGCTATGAACAAGCCCTCGGCAACGTTCGTAGTCGCGAGACTCTCGTTGAGCAGGAGGAAGCTTCTGTCAGTCGCGACGCTGAATATATTTGCGAGCCTCTGGCTTTCCTCGCCGAGTCTGCCGAGGTCTACGGTATCGTTTTCGTCGGCAGGGAAGTGGGTGTAGATGTTGTCGCAGGGGCTGATTACGGCGCTTTTTGCAGGCACAAAGATTCCGCACTGCGCCATCAGCATCGCAATCCCAACCGCCTGAGTAAAGATTGTTTTACCTCCGCGGTTCGGTCCTGTCAGCAGGTAGATTCGGTGCTCGTCGTTGAAGTCAACGTCGTTTGTGATGATGTTGATGTTGTCGCCCTGAACGTTTTTAATCGCCAGCTTCAGGTTATATATTTCTTTAAAAGAACAATTGCGCTCGTCTGCGTCACAAATCTCCGGCTTGCACATCGGCATACCGAGCGCGATGATTCTGTCGGTAAGCTCTGCCCAGCGGATGTAGAAGATAATCTCGGGCATAAGGTTTATGAGCGCGTAACCGCTGATGTTGATGTACTTTTTGAGGGTGGACTTGATGTCCTTTACAATGCGCTTTAGAATTGCGGTCACGCTTTTTTTCAGCGCGTCAGAGAGCGGGTCTGCTCCGGTGAGCTCGTTGGTTTCAATGTGCACGTTTTTGTTAGCACCCTGCTGAATACTGCCTAAAACCACCTTTGAAAAGCCTGACGGAACGCCGCTCTCGGGGTGGAAGTAGCGCATATCCTCAACGTCGGTTCCGGCTCGGAGTCCGTCCTCATTGTCGGCAAAGCGTATGAAATGCTTCATCAGCTTGCTGGTTTTGAACTCGGAGTCGTTGAGCGAGACCACGCCGGCGGTTTTTGGGCGCAGGAGGTTATCGAGGTTTACGCCGATTGTGATGCTTTTGAGCGTCCGGGCTCTCTCGAACATATCGTCAATGTCTTTTTTCAGCTCCGGGAATCCGCTTCCGTTGTAGATGCTTGTGACGTTATCGCGAAGCTGCTTCATTCCGTCGGATTTGATGTCGAGCTTTTCGAGAATCTCTTTGATGGACGTAATGCAGTTTACGTATTCGTCGATTTCGCGCAGGCGGTTAATCAGCATCCAAAGCGAGCTCGCTTCCTGGTCTTTCTGAAAACGTTCAATATCGCGCAGGTCGGCAAGCTTCTCAACAAGCTCGCTCAGGCTGTCCCTGAGCTCCGGAAAACGCAGAAAATCTTCAAAAATATCTCTGCGGTAGCTGATGACCTCCTTGTCATCTGTAACCTTTGTGAGTATCCGTTTAATCAGGTTTTGCTCGTAAGCCTCCTCGGTGAGCGCGTCGAGAATGAAGTCAATCGACAAATCGTTGATTGACTCCGCTGTGAGAGTCTTGAATTTGTTTTCACGACCTTTGGGAAAGAGCAGGCTGAATTTTTCCATTACTTCAGTTTCCATAGAGCGTCTCCTTTGTGTTGTTATTAGTATTCTATCATAAACAAAAATGTGATACAAGCTTTTTCGGCTGATAAAACAATCCGCGGTTGCAGACGTTACGAGTTTGTGGTATACTTTTACCGAGGTGAGAAAAATGGACGAAATGATAGCGCGCATTAACGCGCTTGCCAAGAAAAAAAGGGAAGAAGGCTTGACTGAAGCCGAGCAAAAGGAGCAAAAGGAGCTGTACAAAAAGTACCTCGCCGGCTTCCGCAGTAATATGGAAAAGCAACTTGACAACACCGATGTTGAGTTTCCGGACGGAAGCGTTGTTCCGTTTAAAGAGGCAGTTAAGAAGCAAAATAATCTAAAGAAATAATATCACAATAATCTGAAGCAAATCTCAAGATAGGGTAACAGAAGTAATCTGAACCTCGGTTTTGTCGGACAGATTTCCGCCTACCCTTTGTTAAAATGCTCGGAAACCCGTCAGGGTTTCCTGTGCTTTTGCCGCGGCTAGACGAAAATCTGCCTCGGCAAAACTCCTTTGGACTTTAAACGGTTGAAATTTTAGGCGATTTGCGGTGCGGAGAATGTTAGCAGGCTGGCGCCTGCTGACGTTCGACAAGCCGTAAAGAGTCAAAATTACTCCGTTTAAAGCGTGG
>CADBTV010000091.1 GCA_902797655.1 uncultured Ruminococcus sp. | reverse complement strand
TACAAATAATTGTTTGCTTTATAGGAGCTTCTGATATTACAATTATCAGTTACCCTGTGAAAAAGTTTATTGTTTTGCAGCGTTACAGAACAGTTTCCTATAAAGCAAAAGAAAACCGGAGCCGCCGCAGGGACAGCTCCGGTTAAAGGGAAACTAATAAAAGGAAAAACGCTTATTTGACCGCCTCAAAGGCTTCCTTGAGGTCGTAGATTATGTCGTCGATGTGCTCGGTGCCGATTGAGAGCCTGATTGTGTTCGGGCGTATACCCTGCTCCAAAAGCTCCTCGCCGGTGAGCTGGGAGTGGGTTGTCGAAGCCGGGTGAATCGCCAGCGACTTTACGTCGGCGACATTCGCAAGCAGCGAGAAAACCTGTAAATTGTCGATAAACTTCTTTGCGGTTTCGTCGCTGCCCTTGATTTCAAAGGTAAAGATTGAACCGCCGCCGTTCGGGAAATACTTTTTGTAGAGCTCATAATAGCCCGAATCCTCCAGCGAGGGATGGTTTACACGCTCAACCTGCGGATGATTTTTCAAAAACTCGATGACCTTCGCGGTATTGTACGCGTGGCGCTCAACCCTGAGCGAAAGTGTTTCGAGGCCCTGCAGGAAGATAAACGCGTGGAACGGAGAGAGAGTCGCGCCTGTGTCCCTGAGCAGTATAGCTCTGATGTAGGTCACGAACGCCGCGCCCGGAGCCGCCTGAGTAAACACCGCGCCGTGGTAGCTCGGGTTTGGCTCGGAGAACTGCGGGAACTTGCCGCTTTCAGCCCAGTCAAATTTTCCGCTCTCGACGATTACTCCGCCGATTGCCGTACCGTGACCGCCGATAAACTTGGTCGCCGAGTGAACAACGATGTCCGCTCCGTACTCAATCGGACGAAGCAGATACGGAGTCGCGAAGGTGCTGTCAACAACCAGCGGAATGTTGTGCGCGTGAGCAACCTTTGCGAGAGCTTCAATATCAATAATGTTGGAGTTTGGGTTGCCGAGGGTTTCGATGTAGAGAGCCTTGGTATTCTCGTCAATCGCGTTCTCAAACGCGCCGTCCTCGTCGGGATTTACGAACGTTGTTGTGATTCCGTAGTTAGGCAGAGTGTGCGCGAGCAGGTTGTAGGTTCCGCCGTAGATTGTCTCGGCGGCTACGATGTTGTCGCCTGCATTGGCGAGAGCCTGGATCGTGTAGCTGATAGCCGCCGCGCCGGAAGCCACAGCCAGAGCGGCTGTACCGCCCTCGAGAGCAGCGATTCGCTCCTCAAACACTCCCTGAGTCGGGTTGGTAAGTCTGCCGTAGATATTGCCGGCGTCGCGAAGTCCAAAGCGGTCTGCGGCGTGCTCGCTGTTGTGAAAAACATACGAGGTTGTGGCGTAAATCGGAACCGCGCGTGCGTCTGTTACCGGGTCGGGAGATTCCTGACCCACGTGAAGCTGTTTTGTTTCAAATCTAAGATTTCTTTCTTTTAATGTACTCATAGTTAATTACCTCCGTAAATTTAATAATTGCAAAATTTCTGATTGTTTTGATTGTTTTTTCTCACATTCGTATTGTTTTGCAACATCGGAAGATAAAAGTTTTCATAAAATCACCTGTTTCGTATAACCTACTTATCTGATAGGTTTACTATATAATACCATAAAAATAAGATTTGTCAAGTGTTTTAAACAAAAAAATCAGGAACCGCTAGGTTCCTGATCGTTAAATATAACTTGTTGAGGCAGGCAATCCGAGTTGATACAAAGCCCATTCCTCTTTTTCGCGCATGGGAAGCTTTCCCATTTCGCCATTGTAGCTGTAGCCCAACAATCCCAAAACACCGTGAGCGGTAAGGTACGCCATTTCTCTCTGGAAAGAATGGTCGAAAGCCTTTGATTGTTCCACAGCCTTTGTCACAGAAATCACAATGCTGCCGAGCAGCTTAGCTCCTGTGACCTTATCGACGTCGTACTCGCCATTTTCACCGGCCGGCAAAGAGATTACCGCTTCGTCGGTAGCTTTGCCGAAGTATTCCAAGCTGATTTCCTTGAGTTCTCTGTCATCGGTGAAAGTTACTCCAATCTCAGCCGAGCCCTTAAAGCCCTCTGTTTCAAGGATGGCGTGGCAACAACGCCTGATAAGCATTCTGATACCGGTAGGTATCTTGACATTCTTCTGACGGTCTGTAATTACGACTCTCAGCTTATCTGCCATTTTCGTCACCCTTCACACTAAACTATCTCAATCGGTATTCAACTTTTCAAGCAAGGATAGAAGCGTGTCCTTTTCATCGTCATCAAAGCAGGAAAGCATTTCAACAATCCTCAGCGAGCGGCTCTGATAGGCTTCGTCGGCAACCCTCCTGCCTTCCTCGGTAAGAGAGATAACCATAGTTCGTTTGTCGATACTGCTCGGTACGCGGATAATGTATCCCTTATTCGCGAGCTTCGCGAGAACCTCGCTGACAGACGCGGGCTTGATGCTGAGCTTTTCCGTAAGCTCGCGCTGCGTTATGCTTTCCTCATCCCTGAGTATAATCAGGATTCTGCGCTGGCTCTTTTTGCCGTCGTAAAGGAAATGCATCCTCTGCTCAATGTCGCGTATGTTCAAGAGAATCTTGTCGTTGATATTCTTTTCATTGTAATCTGACGGTGAATTTTCAGTTTTGTTTAACAACTTGGACATCTTCAATCCCCACTGTTTGATTAGGTACCTTGAGATGTAAATACATTATAATATAAAACAAACCTTTTGTCAAGGTACCTTATCAAAAAAATTGTTGAAAATATATAAAAAATTTCATTTGTATTATATTGTATACAATATAATATTATTATATAGCAAATTCATCAGAATGTCAATAAAGTATGTACATTATTCACATTTTAGAACTAAATTTTATAAGCTTAGTGAACAGATAACACAAAAAAGATAACCGTCTCCGTAACCACGGAAACGGTTTAGAGCTCATCAGGCGTTCGCGCTGAATTTTTGCTTAACAGTATTGAGTTTACTCTGGTCTGCCTGCTCGTTTGGGTACCAGCCCTTCGCCTGCATTTTGAGGTAAATCTGGTCCTGCATTTTGAGCGAGTTGTTCAGCGAGTCGGTGAACGCGGTGTGGACGTTCTGCGTCGAGGACTCAATCGCTCCGTGCAAAAACAGGTCACACACGCCCTTTTCGAGAATGAGCATATTCTCCATCAAATTTCTGTCGTCCATTTTGCTCCTCCTTAAAGTAAGTTGTAGATGCTTTGGAAAATTTCCTTGTGCCTTTGCTCCATATCCTGAGCAAAGCTTTTGAGTTCGCCGTCTTGAATCTGCGAGGCAATCTCGCGGCACTGGGTCTGGAAGTACTGCTCGTGGCCGAGCGCGTCTTCAACGTACAGGAGTTCTTTGGTTGTCATAAACATCCGCCTTTCATATTTTGTAATATTATGATTAGCGGTTTTCGGGCTTTTATTCAGAAATTTTTTTGTTATTATAAATAAACATCACAATTGCCATCACGACGATTATCACGTAACCGATTACCGAGAACAAATCCGGAATGTCGCTGAACACAAAAAAGCCCAGCGCGGAAGCAAAGATAATCTGGCTGTAGTCATAAATTGAGATTTCCTTTGCCGGAGCGTAGCTGTATGCCGCGGTGATTGAGAACTGACCGCCTGCCGCAGAAAGTCCGGCAAGAATCAGGATTATAAGCTGGAAAAGGCTCGGGAGCTTGAATTCAAAAAACATAAAGGGTATCATACTCAGACAGCTCACGCCCGAGAAGAACAGCACTATAAAGCTGCCTTTCTCTCCCCTTTTGCCGAGCGCGCGAACCATCGAATATGCGGCTCCGGCGGAAACTCCGCCGATAAATCCGCAAAGCGACGGGAGCAAATCCGCGTTCGCAAAGCTGGGCTTTACGACGAACATCGCGCCGAAAAACGCCCCGAGTAGAATCAGAACCTGCGGAAGGCGCAGTCTTTCCTTCAAAAAAATAAGCGAAAACGCAACCGCAAAAAACGGCGACATCTTGTTGAGAATCGACGCGTCGCCGAGAGCAAGGTGGTCAACCGCGTAGAAGTTGCCGAGGATTCCGAGCGTTCCGGCGAGCGACCGCCCAATCAACAGCGGCAGGTTACGCTTTTCAAAATGAAAGCTCTGCTTGTTCTTCAGCATAATTACAAGAGCGAACACAAACGCGATAAAATTGCGGAAGAAGCCCTTCTCAGGCGTTGGCAGGTCACCCGACAATCGCACAAACATATTCATCAGCGCAAAGCAAAACGCCGATATTACTATCAAAACTATTCCCTTGTTCTTGTTACTGAGCTTCAAAGTATTCGCCTCCGCCCCTAATAATACCACAACGAAAAAATATTGGCAACAAAACGAGTCCGATTTTACTTGCATTTTTTTCTGTAATAGGTTATTATAACTTGGTAAAGGAGGAATACCATTATGGCAGACATCAAAAACGAAGAAATAAACGAGGAAGTTATAATCCTTGAGCTTACAGACGACGAGGGAGTTACAACCGAGTTTGAGTACCTCGACACCATCCCCTACGAGGGCGAGGAATACGTCGTCCTGATTGAGAACGTTGAGGACGCCGACGGAGTTATCATCCTAAAGATTGTTTCCGTAGACGACGAGAACGAAACCTACGAGGGCGTTGAGGACGAGGAGCTTGTTCAGAAGGTGTACGAGATTTTCCGCGAAAACCGCAAGGACGACTTCGAGTTCACAGACCTTTGAGTTTAGTTGACAATTGACAATTGACAGTTGACAATGAATGTCGGGCAGAGAGGTTGATGTAAAAATCAACTTATCTGCCCGACCGAATTTATATGCGCTTCGCGCAAGCGAAATAATAATATGGTCGGGAGACAAACGCTTCACACAGAAGCCGCTGTCT
>CADBTV010000090.1 GCA_902797655.1 uncultured Ruminococcus sp. | reverse complement strand
GGACGACACATTCTATCGCAATCTGGTTGACAAAATCGTAGTCTACAGGGACAGAAGCATAGATGTGCATTTGAAGCTGATTCCCGAGAAATGGCAGGCTAAAATCCTCAAAGGCAAGGCTGAAATCGAAGAATATTCACAAAATCACATTATTTTACCCGACGCAGGTGCTCCCGTGCCGATGTCTGTAAGCGTAGCTTTGAGCTCAGGCAGCGGCATTGTAAAGCGTTGACTCAGATACCTAAGCGACGCTCCCAACTCGCCGTCAGGGCCGCCGTACTGGCTCGCGATGATTTTTGCGAGCTTCAGGTTAGGTGTTTTTATATTGACCGGGTACTGTAGCTTTTTTTCGTATACAAACATTACTCAACCTCCTCGTTTTCCCATGGCCACGGAGAGTTAATCCATTTCCATCTGTTTGCGCCTGTGTCGCTCGCTGTGAGAGGGGCGAAAAGCTTCTCGAACTTTTCCTTCTCTTTGCTGAATTTAGCTGTGTATTCGCTGAGCTTGTCGAGGGTTTCTTTGTCGCCGGGATGTGTGTCAAGATAAAGTTTAAGGTCGGTCATCATAAACTGATACGACGAAAGCTTCTTTAACATAATCTCTCTGTCAGTCATTTTTACCTCCCGAGCATTTCTTTCCGAAGAATGGTTTGTCCAGCACAGGGTATACTGTGCCTGACTCTAATGCCTGCGCCGGAGCGTAGAGCTTTGAGCCGTATTGCTGAAACGGAACGTATGCCATACCAACCGCGGTTTTCTTTGGCAAAGGCGAGATTCCGTAATCTTTCATTACGTTTTCAAGAATATCCAATGTATGCACTCCTTTGTTTGGATTTCCATATATAATATGACAGAAGGGGAGAGTAGGACAATGTTTTTTTCAGATTAGTTTCAGTATTATTTCATATAACTGTCACATAAGGGAATTATTATACTATCATCAAATAAAACAAATTTGGAGGTAAATTATGAATCCTTATGAGAATAACCCCAACTTAACTCCGGACCCGGAGAATATAAACTCATCCGTAAACCCGGAAAACACAGAGCATATCAATGCCGACACAATCGACTATACTCCCGACGAATATTATAAAGAGCATTATATGGATCAGGAGCAGTCAGCCGAGAATTACGCCGCATACGGCGAGAGCTTCTATTCGGGAGAGCAGACTCGGCAGCAGAGCTCATATACAAAGCCGGATGCTGAACAGGCATCATCGTATCAGCAGCCTTACACAAACACTTCGTACAATCCGTACAACACATACGCTCAGCCTGTTCAGCAGCCTAAGCAGAAGAAAAAGAAAGAGCCGAAGCCTGTTACTCGTTCAGCGATAGCGGCAGTTTTGATAGTAAGTATTCTGTGCTCCGGTATACTCGGAGCCGGCGGCGGTTTTCTCGCAGCTTCAATGCTTAAAAGCGACGACTCCGTAACTGTCAGCAAATCCGAGGCTCAGAGTTCTTCCTACGTAAGCTCCAGCGCGAATCTTACAACAACTCAGATTGTAAACAAAGCCGCTGACGCGGTTGTTGAGATTACAACCGAGCAGGTCTCAACCGGAACCTTTAACCAGCAGTATATTCAGAAGGGCGCCGGCTCAGGAGTAATCATTTCAAAAGACGGTTATATAATCACAAACTATCACGTAATCGAGGGAGCTGCTCACATCACTGTAACCCTCCGCGATAAAACCGAGTACACTGACGTTAAGGTTGTCGGAACGTATTCCAACGGTGACATCGCCCTCTTGAAGGTAACCCCAAAAAAGGACCTCGCCTCAGTAACCTTTGGCGATTCCTCCAAAATTCAGGTTGGCGATTACGCAGTAGCAATCGGAAATCCCCTCGGTCAGTTGGGCGGTTCTGTTACAGACGGTATTATTTCCGCTCTTGACCGTGAGGTCACTATTGATAACGAGACTATGAACCTGCTCCAGACTAACGCCGAAATCAGCCCCGGAAACTCAGGCGGCGGACTCTTTAACGGTAACGGCGAGCTTATCGGTATTGTCAACGCAAAGTCAAGCTCAGATTCTGTTGAGGGTATCGGTTTTGCAATTCCGATTAACGACGTCCAGGATGTGCTATCCGATCTCAAGCAGTACGGCTACGTAAAAGGTCAGATTGATCTCGGAATGTCTGTGTCCGACATCAGCTCAACAGCTCAGCTTTGGATGTACGGCGCAAGCCAGACCGGCGTTTATGTCACAGGCGTAGACTCTGGCTCCAACGCAGCAAAGGCAGGCTTCCAGGTTGGCGACATCATTACCAAGGTAGGGGATACCGAGGTTAAATCAACAACCGAGCTCAACGCCGCTATCAAAAAACTAAAGGTTGGCGACAGCGTAACCTTTGGCGTAACACGCGGTACACGCACCGGAACAATCAAAATGACTCTCCAGGAATACACAAGAGATTCAGCTACCAGCAGTAACCGCGACAGCTTCCAGTCAGACGACAGCGACGATTTCTGGGATATCTTCGGATAATCCTATGGATAATGATTAACACGAAGGAGCCGGCTCATTGAGTCGGCTCCGGGTACTTTTAATGTAAGATGACTGCATAATTCTAAATAAGAATTATATTAAGATATAGTCATAAATATTAAGTGATTATCTATTGACAAAGAGTCGATAATATGATAATATATTTAGGCTTGATAAAGTACGGAGAGGTGTCCGAGTGGTTTAAGGAGCTAGTCTTGAAAACTAGTGATCCCGCGAGGGACCAAGGGTTCGAATCCCTTCCTCT
>CADBTV010000089.1 GCA_902797655.1 uncultured Ruminococcus sp. | reverse complement strand
TGGAGCGGATGATGGGAATCGAACCCACACGATCAGCTTGGAAGGCTGAAGTTCTACCACTAAACTACATCCGCATATCTGCAACATTGTTATTATACCAAAGTATAGGCAATTTGTCAATCTTTTTTTGATATATCAAAATAGTTGAATATTTTTCACAAAAATTACCAAACTTTTCAGCATTTTGTGAATGACATTTTAAATTTTTATGTTATAATAATATAAAATAAATAAAATGAGGTGTTAAAATTGAAGAATGATATTAAAAAGCGCGTTACTCTCACTGCGGTTGCGGCGATGGCGTCGATAATGCTTCTGCTCTCGGGCTGTGGTTCTCAGGCTGACACAAGCAGCTCCGCTTCCGATGCAGCGGCTACCGAGACTGCCGTCGCTACCAAGGCTGTAGAAAACGACGGCGACTACGACAAGGTGACTGTGTCCGACGCTGACGGCGAGAACTCCGTAACAGGGCTAAAAGACAAGAGCGTCAAGAAGCTCACCCTCCCCTCCGGCGTTGACGGCAAGGCTGTCACACGAATAAGCGCGAACGCATTCGCCGACTGCAAGAACCTCACCGAGGTTGTAATTCCTGCCGGCTACACAGGAATCGGCGCAAACGCGTTCAAGGGCTGCGTAAACCTCAAAACCGTCAAAATTGCCGAAGGACTCACAAGCATCGGCGGTTACGCTTTTGAGGGCTGCGAGAAGCTCTCCGAAATTGACCTGCCGGATTCCGTCGAGACAATCCTGATGTACGCTTTCCACGACTGTAAGTCGCTCAAGGAAATCGACATCCCCGACAAGGTAACAAACATCAACGACTTTATGTTCGCAGGCTGCGAGAGCCTCAAGGACGTAGATTTGTCCGACAAGACAACCCGTATCGGCAGCAATGCCTTTGAGGGCTGCGTAAAGCTCAAGGAAGCTGAGATTCCCGACACAGTAAAGACTCTCTGCGGTTACGCGTTCAAGGACTGCAAGGGCGCGACAGAAATTGAAATCGGCACAGGAATCACAAGCGTAGGCGCGAGGATTTTTGAGGGCTGCGAGAGCGTCGTGAAGGTCACTATCCCCGACAACATCAAGTCAATCGGTAACTACACCTTCTACAACTGCAAGAAGCTCTCCTCGGTTACATTCCCGAAAACTCTCGAGAGCATCGGCGGCAAGGCGTTTGTCGGCACAAAGGTCAGCAAGGACAGCGTTCCTTCCGGCTGCGTAGTGAACTCAAACGCGTTTGACTAATCTAACACAAACGAAAAGGACTGTCTGCGGACAGTCCTTTTTTCATTTACTAAATTAAATGCTTACAGCGCAGAGAAGCCGTAGCTATTGACCAAAGCCTCAATACGGTCGCCGTTCTCGCAATACGGGCATTTGTGCGGCTTAAAGCTCTGATAATCTCCGAGGTCGTTGGGGTCAAAGATTGAGTGAACAACGTGACCGTCGCACTCGGTAACAGTCGCGAAAATCGCCGAAACACCCGAAACGAATCCGCCGTAGTATTTAATAGCGTCGATAGCGGCAAGAGCGGTCTTTCCTGTTGTAACAGAAGCGGCAAGAATAAGCACGTGCTTGCCCTTAATCATCGGGATGATATTGTCGCGGAACATCATCTGTCCCCTGCCGATGTACTCGGGCGCCATAACATAAATCGTCTGATGAGCGTTGAGGTTGATGAAATTATCCTCGGTCAGCGCCTCGGCGAGAAACGCGCCGATAACTTCGGTGCCGTCAAGGCAGATTACTGTATCGACAATCGTGTTGGCGCGGTAAGCGGCAACCATTTCCTTTGCAACCGCCTTGGCTTCAGAGAGTCGGTTTTTCTGCGTGGTAACGTCAATATAATAATTCGTGTGGCTGTGCATAGTTGCAAAGTGACCCTTGCGAACACGCAGGAACACGTTTTTGTTTTTTGTGCGGATTTTATACTCTTTGTTCATATTGACCTCCGTTGTGTATATTATGATATAATTGTACAACAAACAAGGGTCAAGGTCAAGAGTTTTTGTTGAGATTGTTGTTATTGCTTGGCGTTGTTTTTCTCGGTATTCTTATATATTTCAGCAACATCAGCCATTATTAAGGTTGTAACTCCATAGTTGGCTGAGCTGACGAACAGATACTTTGAAATCAGCTCATTACGAAGCATATCGGCGTCGAACACAAACAGGAAATAATGCGGACGAAAGGCTCTTGTTTCTCTTTCATTATCTTTTCCTCCTAAGAAAATGTTATTATTTTATGCGAAAAATCGCACCAATTACATTTTAACAATTGATTTTAGTCGTGTTATGTGATTTAATAATACT
>CADBTV010000088.1 GCA_902797655.1 uncultured Ruminococcus sp. | reverse complement strand
TTATCCGAGGGCTCCGAGCCTCGGCTTTTCTTACTCAAAGTCATCACGGGTTTCTGTACTTTCGTTGTTTAATTTTCAAGGTTCTTGGGTCGTCGCTGTCAACCTGTTTTCACAAGTTTTTCTCGCGGCGAACATTCAGTATTATAGTACAAAAGGTCGGATTTGTCAATAACTTTTTGAAAGTTTTTTAAAAAATTTTTCAAAAAATTTAGGTACCCAACAATTTGCGATTTATTGTGATAAAATCCACCATATCTTGACAATGCGTATTGCAATTTTTGTCGTGATAAGTTAAAATACTATATATAATGTTTAAGGAGTGGTAAGATGACCTCAAGCCCATATAGTCAGAACATCGAAATCGTCAAGGGGTTCTTTCGCAAGCCTATGGTTTTGCTCACCGCGATAATGAGTTTTGTCGCGACAGCGTACAGCTTGTTTTTGAGCTTCAGCGGTGTTTTGAATAATATAACAATATCTAATCAATACGGACCGTCGTCCGTAGTAAGCGTGAGCCCGGAGTTCTTTTCGGGCATAAACGTTACAGGAGTTGTGACGGCGCTGGCGTTTTTGCTTTTCTTTATATTAAGCCGCAAGCCGGACTCAAAGCTCAGCGCGCCGTCGGTTATGTTCAAGGTTATATCAATAATCGAGCTTGTCGCGGTTTGCGCGGCGATGGCTGCGCTCGGTTTTTTTGCTTTTACTTATGTCAGCGGTTCTTATTTGAGCGATATTGCTCCGGCGGCATCTGTGCTGGCGATAACGATTATGGCGATTCTTCTCATCGCGGCAGGAGCGTTTATAATCGTGCTTATGATTGCGCAGCTCAGGTTCGCAAGCTCGGTACGCAAGAGCCTGACTTCGATTTACCTCACACGCAACGGCGCGGCTCTGTTCGGAATAATGATGTTGGTATTAATTGGAATTGAGCTGGTGCTTTTCGCGTTCAGCCTGCCTGCACTCTCGTCGATTATCGAATTTAAGGTGCTGATGCTGGGCTCGTCAAAGTTTCTGCTCGGCTTTGTTGCCAATTTGTTTATGGCGATAACCGCGCTTATGTACAGCTCGTACATCAAGAATGTATCGAGCCGGTTTGTCACCGAACCGCAGCAGCAAGCTCCCGAGGAGGAGCAGACTCCTCAGCCTGTACGCAACGTGCAGGAGGTTCCGATTCAGCAGTACATTCCGAATATGCCGGCTCCGGGCGAGGTTCCGCCTGCGCCGACGACTCAGGCTCCGGCTCCCGAAGCTCCGCAGACAATCATCTGCAAGAACTGCGGCGAGCAGCTAGGTCCGGACGATTACTTCTGCAATAACTGCGGAACTCCGATTGAAAGGTAAGAGAAAAATTTTAAAGGGGACGGCTCAAAACAAGTTTTGAGCCGTCCCCTCAACTATTACTTATAAAATTCTCTGAACGCTTTGAGCGCGGATTCTCTTGCTTTGTACTCGTTGCTCTGCTTGTTGTTCTCGTCGATTTTGGCGTTGGTGTAAACCATAAGATACTTGCCGTTGTCGGAGAGATAGGCTTTGACTTCCTTCTCATACAGAGTGAAGGAGCCCTTTGCCTTAACGCTTGCGATTGTGTCGTCGCGCGTTTTGTTGTCGCCGGAGAGGTCGAACTCGTAAATCTCAATCGTTACGTCGCCCATAGCGTATTTGTAGCCGTCCTTGGCGCCGATTAGCTTAGAGTTCATCTTGGTGACGTTTTTGTCGTCCTGCTCAATAGCGACGTAGCCCATAGCCTTGAGGTAATCCCTCAGTCCACTGAGGTCGTTTTTGAAGTCGGCGGGCTTTGGAGCTTCGGTAGCCGCCGCGGTGGACGCCTGAGTTGAAGCGGTAGTACCGTTTTGCAGTTTCATATTCGGGTCGCTTGCCGGGTCGTAGCAACCGGTCAGCGCGGCCGCAATCATAAATGTGGCGCATACCGCCGCAATCATTCTTTTCATAATAACCTCCGTAGGTCAAATTTGACAGGTTTTATTATACAATACTTTTTATTTAAAATCAAGGTCTGGTTTAAATCGGGCTCGCCGGGCAAAATTTATAAACAGCCGCCGATCCCTTGCGTCGGGACGCGACGGCTATATTCTGCACGGATAAATCAATCGCCGAACATCTTTTTGAGCTTTTCGCGGAACGACTTCAGCTTGGAGAAGTTCTTGTCGCCGAGGGCTGCGTTAAACTCCTTAATCAGGTTTTTCTGCTTGGAGTTAAGGTTGCGCGGAATCTCGATATTCATCCTGACGTACTGGTCGCCTCTGCCGCGTCCGTTGAGGTGCGGAATTCCCTTGCCCTTGAGCTTGAACACGTCGCCGGGCTGGACGCCCTCGTGGACGGAGTAGCTGACCTTGCCGTCGATGGTCGGGACGGTTACCTCGTCTCCGAGGATAGCCTGAGACACGGTAATCGGCATCTCGCACCATACGTCGTCGCCCCTGCGCTCAAAGACCTCGTGCGGCTTTACGCGTATGTACACGTGCAAGTCGCCGGCGGGGCCGCCGTTGATACCGCTGTTGCCGTGACCTCCGACGTTGAGCACCTGCTCGTCGGCGATGCCGGCAGGGATTGTGATATCGACCTTTTTATTTCTTCTGATACGTCCGTTGCCGTTACAGGTTCGGCACGGAGTTTTGATAATCTTACCCCTGCCGCGGCAGGAGTCGCAGGCTCGCTGAGTCTGAACCACGCCGAACGGCGAACGCTGGCTGACTGTAACGCGGCCAGTACCTCCGCAGGCGGAGCAGGTCTCGGCAGTGGTGCCCTTTTGCGCGCCGGTGCCGTGACAGTCGTCGCAGGTGATTACGTTGCTGTAGGAGATGGTCTTTTTGCAGCCCTTTGCCGCTTCTTCAAACGAGATAACGAGCTGTTCCTCAACGTCGTTGCCGCGGCGCGGAGCGTTGGGGTTCTGGCGTCGGTTGCCGCCAAAGCCGCCGAAGCCGCCGAAGAAGCTGTTGAAGATGTCGCCGATGTCCACATCCTGGCCGAACGGACTTCCGCCGCCTGCGCCGAAGTTGGGGTCTACGCCGGCGTGACCGAACTGGTCGTAACGCGCGCGCTTTTCGCTGTCGGAGAGAACCTCGTAAGCCTCGTTGACCTCCTTGAACTTTTCCTCGGCAACCTTATCGCCGGGGTGCAGGTCGGGGTGGTACTTCTTCGCGGATTTTCTGTATGCTTTTTTTATTTCGTCCTCGGAGGCTCCTTTTTGGATTCCGAGCACCTCGTAATAATCTCTTTTATCTGCCATATTTTCACCCTTTGTTAAATTGAAAACTGAAAATTGACAACAATTTTCATTTTTCAATTTTCAGTTTTCAATTTAAACCGCACACCGCAGAGCCGCCTTGTCGGGCAGCCCTGCGAGTGTAGATAGTATTTAAATGTTTAGTTTACATCTGTGAAGTCAGCGTCGTAGACGTTGCCGTCGCCTGAGCCGTTGTTAGGGTTCTGACCCATATCCGGTCCCGGCTGACCGCCCATATCAGGACCCGGCTGACCCTGCGGAGCCGCGTTCTGGTAGAGCTTTGAGCTTACCTCATAGAGAGCCTTCTGGAGTTCGTCCTTGGCAGCGTCGATGAGACCCTTGTCGTTCTTTGCGATAGCGTCCTTGACAGCCTGAGCCTTTGCGTTGATGTTGTCCTTGTCAGCCTGGTCGAGCTTGTCGCCGTTCTCGTTGACGAGCTTTTCAGCCTGATAAGCCATATTCTCGGCTTCGTTCTTTGAGTCGATTTCTTCTCTTCTCTTCTTATCCTCAGCGGCAAACTGCTCGGCTTCCTTGACAGCCTTGTCGATGTCCTCCTTGCTCATATTGGATGAGGAGGAAATGGTGATCTTCTGCTCCTTGCCTGTGCCGAGGTCCTTAGCGGATACGTTTACGATACCGTTGGCGTCGATGTCGAAGGTTACTTCAATCTGCGGAACGCCTCTCATAGCCGGAGCGATTCCTGTGAGAGCAAAGAGTCCGAGCTGCTTGTTGTCGCGAGCAAACTCACGCTCACCCTGAAGAACGTTGATTTCAACCTGAGTCTGGTTATCAGCCGCGGTTGAGAAAATCTGGCTCTTCTTTGTCGGGATGGTTGTATTTCTGTCGATAATCTTTGTCATAACGCCGCCCATTGTCTCAACGCCGAGTGAGAGCGGAGTAACGTCGAGGAGAAGAAGTCCGTCAACCTCGCCGCCGAGAACGCCTGCCTGAATAGCCGCGCCGATAGCAACGCACTCGTCAGGGTTGATTCCCTTGAACGGATCCTTGCCGATGAGCTTCTTAACAGCGTCCTGAACGGCAGGGATTCTGGAAGAACCGCCGACCATGAGAACCTTGTCAATCTCGCTGATTGAGAGACCGGAGTCGGAGAGAGCCGAGCGGACCGGTCCCATTGTAGCCTCAACGAGGTCTGCTGTGAGCTCGTCGAACTTAGCTCTTGTGAGAGTGAGGTCCATATGCTTCGGGCCTGTTGCGTCTGCTGTGATGAACGGCAGGTTGATAGCTGTTGAGGTTACGCCGGAGAGCTCAATCTTAGCCTTTTCCGCGGCGTCCTTGAGTCTCTGCATAGCCATTTTGTCGGAGCTGAGGTCTACGCTGTCGCTCTTTTTGAACTCGGAAACCATCCAGTCGATGATTCTCTTGTCGAAGTCGTCGCCGCCGAGACGGTTGTTACCGGCGGTTGCGAGAACCTCCTGAACGCCGTCGCCCATCTCGATGATACTTACGTCAAAGGTACCGCCGCCGAGGTCGTAAACCATAACCTTCTGGTCGTTTTCTTTGTCTACACCGTAGGAGAGAGCCGCGGCTGTAGGCTCGTTGATGATACGCTTTACGTCGAGACCGGCAATCTTACCGGCGTCCTTTGTAGCCTGACGCTGTGCGTCGGTGAAGTAAGCAGGAACTGTGATAACCGCCTGAGTTACCTTCTCGCCGAGGTAAGCCTCAGCGTCGCTCTTGAGCTTCTGGAGAATCATTGCGGAAATCTCCTGAGGAGTGTAGTTCTTGCCGTCGATAGCAACCTTGTAGGCGGAGCCCATCTCTCTCTTGATAGAGGAGACTGTTCTGTCCGGGTTTGTGATAGCCTGGCGCTTTGCGACCTGGCCTACCATTCTCTCGCCGTCCTTGGAGAAAGCGACTACGGACGGAGTTGTTCTTGCGCCCTCTGCGTTAGCGATTACTACCGGCTCGCCGCCCTCGATAACTGCTACGCATGAATTTGTTGTACCTAAATCTATACCTATTGTTTTTGCCATGATGTTTACCTCCGTAAAAGTTTTGATTTAAAATTGTTTATATTAACCGCATACCTGAACCATAGCGTGGCGGATGATTTTGTCGCCAATTCTGTAGCCCTTTTGGAATACGGCTGTTATCTTGTTTTCTTCGAACTCGTCGCTCTCGACCTTGGAGACCGCGTTGTGCAGGTTCGGGTCAAACTCCTCGCCTACCTCGCAGAACGCCTCGACCTTGAGCTTTTCGAGCGAGGTTTTGAGCTGATTTCCTACAAGCTCAATGCCCTTTTTGAACTCCTCGGGAGCGTCCTGCATATTCTGCATTGCCATCGTCAGGCTGTCCGCTACCGGGAGAAGCTCCTCGACCGCCTTTGCTGTTGCGTCGTCGTAGATGCCGAGCTTTTCGGCAGAGGTTCTCTTGCGGTAGTTGTCGTACTCAGCCATAAGCCTCATACGCTTATCCTTTTCATCAGCGAGAGCCGCTTCAAGCTCCTTGAGCTTTTCCTGAGCTTTGTCCTTTTTGGATTTTTTCTTTTCCGGTTTTTCGGTTTTTTCAACCTTTTCTTCTTTTTCCTCGACGGCTGCTTCTGCCGCTTCGGTCTTTTTTTCTTCGCTCATATTCACCATTACCTTTCTTGCTAACCGGCAATCAGCTCGGTGATCATATCTCCGGCGGTTTTTGCTGTGTATTCAAGCAGCGACACCGCGCTCGGATAATTCATCCTGAGGGGTCCGATAACTCCGAGTGTTCCGGCAGGCAGGTTATCTATATTGTATTTCGTCACCGCCAGCGCGCTGTGTCTGAGCAGGGGCGAATTGTTTTCCTTGCCGATGTAGACGGTGGTTTCCTCCGGCGTCATTTCAAACAGCTTTCTGCTCTCGCGCTTGTCTGTGAGAAATTCCAGCACGTTGCGCGCTGTAATCAGGTCGCTCTGGTACAAAAGCCTTGTGCCGCCTGCGGTGTACACGCTTGTGCTCAGCGCGTCCCTGCACGCTTCAATCGCCGCCATGAGCATATCGGGCATCAAGAGTCCCAGCTCTCCGAATGACGCGGCGAACGTCTGGGCAAACGCTTTGTTGACGAACTCGAGCTTGACTCCGGCGAGCTGCTCGTTGAGCGCGCGGTCAAAGACGTTGAGCATTTCGGGCGTAATCGCGAAATCACACCGAAACAGCCGGCTCTTGACCATTCCTGCCGAGGTTATCAGCACGAGCATCGAGGTGTAGCGTCCGGTCTGAACGAACCGAATCCGGTGGACGCGGGCGTCCTGACCTCCCGGAGTTGTCGCCACAGCGGCTATTCCCAAAAGCTCGCTCAGAAGCTCTGCGCAGCCCTCGAGGATGTGCTCGGGAGCGTCGTCCGCGGCTCGAAGCCTGCTCTCAACGTAGCGCTTGACGCGTTCGTCGGGCTCCTTGACCTGCATGAGATTGTCCACGTAGAACCGGTATCCGGCTTCGGTCGGAACTCGTCCTGCCGAGGTGTGGGGCTGTTTCAGAAACCCGAGCGCGGTCAAATCCGCGAGCTCGTTGCGGATTGTCGCGGAGCTGATGTTGAAGCCCTCGGAGCTTTGCAGGGTTTTGGAGCCTATGGGCTCGCCTGTCGCGATGTAGTTTTCAATGACAGCGGCGAGGATTTTTTGTTTGCGGGTAGCAATGTCCATTCTGGTTACCTCTTTGCTTGTCTTTTAGCACTCGCAAGCTTTGAGTGCTAATCTCTACGATTATTAATTTAGCACTAAAGTCAGAAAAAGTCAATACCCTACACAAAGTTTTTTCAAAAATTTCACTCAACCGTCAATTTGACATTTCCTTTTAATAAATATATAATCTAAAATGCAAAGGGAGTGAAGCTATGCAGTTTATGGATGTTGTGTACCTGATTCTCTGGGCGCTGCTTGCGGCTTACTGCTTTTATTCTGCCCACAAGCTCAGCCCTATACTATATATATTAGGCACGTTTTTTGTTTTTATGTTCGGGTGGTACCTCGCAAACGACCTTTTGCCCCTGAACCTCTTTGACGGTATGTACAATATTATCTTCCGCTGTATTGCCGGAGGGTTTCTGGTGCTGTTCGTGGGGCTGTATTTTTGGGTCAAGAAGCACGGCAAACCGGACGAATAATACAAGATATTGTGGTTTGATTCAGTGGTAATACTAAAATAAAAAAATTTTTAAAAATTTTTGAAAAACACTTGCAATTTTGGCGTATTAATGGTATTATCATATGTACGTGACTAAAAGATTTTAGATTTTTACTATTTAAGGAGGTGCGACAATGCCTAACATTAAATCAGCTAAAAAGCGTGTTAAGGTAATTGCGACTAAGACTGCTCAGAACAAGGCTATTAAGTCTGCTCTCAAGACTTCTATCAAGAAAGCGTACATCGCGATTGAGAACAACGCCGACAATAAGGCTGAGGCAGTTAGCTTTGCTGTTAAGAAGATTGACCAGGCTGCGGCTAAGGGAATCCTTCACAAGAACAAGGCAGCAAGAAGCAAGTCAAATCTCGCAAAGCGTCTTAACGCTTCCGCTTAATTTATCAAATAAAAAGACCGCGCAGAGCGGTCTTTTTTTGTTATTGCTTTGATATTTATAAATGTTAAAAGAGCGTGCTTTTCGGCACGCTCTTTTTTACTCGATTGAATTGTCAAGATATTCCATCAGTTCTTCGTCGTCTCTCTTTTTCTTTTCCTTAACAAAGAGAAACGCTGTGATTGCAGCTGTTGTAGCAGCAACAAACGAAATTATACCGATGATAAATCCGAGTTTACTTTTCTTTCCCATAGTTGACCTCCCGATTAGCCCTACTGTATTATTATATCAATATATATTAATAATAACAGTTTTTGAGTAAAAGTCAAGGTTTTTTGTCAACTTTTCTCCGCAATTAGGAACTTGTGAACCAATCCGGCGATTACCGCGCCGACCAGCGGAGCTATGATGAACACGTAAAGCTGACGAAGCGCGACTCCGCCCTGAAGAATTGCCGGGCCGAAGGATCTCGCCGGGTTTACGGATGTGCCTGTGAACGCGATTCCGATGAGGTGAACGAACACGAGGGTGAGTCCGATTACGAGACCTGCGATTTTGCTGTTTTCAGCTTTGGATGTTACGCCGAGGATAAGCAGCACAAAGATAAATGTGAGCACTACCTCAACGATTCCGGCACCGACAGCGCCGATGTGCAGCGCGCTTGAGTCGCCGTAGCCGTTAGCGCCGAGGCTTTGGTTGCTTCCGAATACGAGCCAAAGTCCCGCGGCTCCTGCCGTAGCTCCGAGGAACTGGGCGATGATGTAGCCAAAGAAGTCCTTGACCTTCATCTTGCCGGATACGAGCATACCAAGCGAAACCGCCGGGTTGATGTGACACCCCGAGACGTTGCCGATTGAGTACGCCATTGCGACAATCGAAAGTCCAAACGCGAGCGAAATCGCGATGATCGTAGCCGCGGTCGGAGTCGGTCCGCCGAAGCCGTGGGTTACTGTGTTAACCGCAACCGCTGTGCCGCAGCCACCGACTACGAGCACACCTGTGCCGATAAACTCGGCGATATACTTTTTGATACTGTTCATATTTACCTCCTTGGGGATTTTATTTTAACGTCAGACTAACCCGCCGACGCTGTTTCCAAATTAATTCCGAATTCCGCATTCCGAATTACTTAATAAGCTCCTGTCCTCCCATATACGGTCTGAGTACTTCGGGGATTCTGACCGAACCGTCAGCCTGGAGGTTGTTCTCGAGGAACGCAATCAGCATTCTCGGCGGAGCGACAACTGTGTTGTTGAGAGTATGAGCAAAATATTTGCTGCCGTCCTCGGCTTTAACTCTGATTTTCAGTCTGCGAGCCTGAGCGTCGCCGAGGTTCGAGCAAGAGCCGACCTCGAAGTATTTTTTCTGTCTCGGCGACCAAGCCTCGACGTCGATTGAGCGAACCTTCAAATCTGCCAGATCTCCGGAGCAGCACTCGAGCGTGCGAACCGGTATATCGAGCGAACGGAACAGGTCTACTGTATTCTGCCAGAGCTTGTCGAACCACATTTTGCTGTCCTCGGGCTTACAAACGACAATCATCTCCTGCTTTTCGAACTGGTGGATTCTGTAAACGCCGCGCTCCTCAATTCCGTGCGCGCCCTTTTCTTTTCTAAAGCACGGCGAATAGCTGGTGAGCGTTTTGGGAAGCTCCTGCTCCCTGATCATTGTGTCGATAAATTTACCGATCATACTGTGCTCGGATGTGCCGATAAGATAGAGGTCCTCGCCCTCAATCTTGTACATCATAGCGTCCATCTCGGCAAAGCTCATAACGCCTGTTACAACATTTGAGCGAATCATAAACGGCGGTACGCAGTACGTAAAGCCGCGGTTAATCATAAAGTCGCGCGCATAAGCGATTACCGCGCTGTGCAGACGGGCGATGTCGCCCATAAGGTAATAGAAGCCGTTGCCGGCAACCTTTCTTGCGGAGTCGAGGTCAATTCCGTCGAATTTTTCCATAATCTCTGTGTGATACGGAACCTCAAACTCAGGCACAACCGGCTCGCCGAAGCGCTCAACCTCGACGTTCTCGGAGTCGTCCTTACCAATCGGAACGGATGGGTCGATGATGTTCGGAATCTGCATCATAATCTCGGTTACTTTTTTGGAGAGTCTGTCCTCCTGAGCCTCCAGCGCCTCGAGCTCCTCGCCCTGAGCGCTGACCTCAGCTTTTAGCTTTTCGGCTTCGTCGCGCTTGCCCTGCGCATATAGGGCTCCGATTTGCTTTGAGAGCTTGTTGCGGTTAGCTCTGAGTGAATCCGCCTTGCCCTTGGCTTCTCTGCTCTGCTTATCGAGCTCGATTACCTCGTCAACAAGCGGCAGCTTGCTGTCCTGAAATTTATTCTGAATGTTCTTTTTAACTACGTCCGGGTTTTCTCTTAAAAATTTAATGTCAATCATAATGTACTCCTTATTACCTTATTCTCCCAGCTTCGACGCTAAATCCTTGAGCTCGTCGTCGCTGTAAAATTCAATCTGAAGCGTTCCGCCCTTTTTGCCCTTGAGCGGACTTACCTTTACCTTTTTGCCGAGGTACTCGGAGAGCGTCTGCTCCACCATCGCGTAATAGCTCGGCTTGCGCTCTGACTTTGGAGCGGAGGGCTGTTTTTTGCTCTTTTTCGCGAGCTTTTCAATCTCTCGAACCGACAAATCCGCGCTCGTGATTTCGTGAGCGGCGTTAATCATATCCTCTTTGTTCTCAAAAGAGAGAAGCGCTCTTGCGTGACCTGCGCTCAGCGTGCCTTCGCTTAGCATTTGCTGAATCTCGTCGGGGAGATTCAGCAGCCTGAGGGTGTTCGCGACGGCTGAACGGGATTTTCCGACAACGCCCGAGACCTCCTCCTGACTGAGTCCGTACTCGTCCATAAGGCTTCTGTAGCCGAGGGCTTCTTCAAGCGGATTGAGGTTTTCTCTTTGCAGGTTTTCTATGAGCGCGAGCTCCATTGTTTCCTGCTCGGTGAGCTCGCGGATTGAAACGGGAACCTCCGTTATTCCTGCAAGCTGGCAGGCGCGGTATCTGCGCTCACCGGCTACAATCTGGTACCCTCCGCCGAGTATCGGCCGGACGAGTATCGGCTGAATCAGCCCGTGCTGTTTGATGCTGTCTGCGAGCTGATTGAGGCTTTCTTCGTCAAATTCGCGTCTCGGCTGCTCGCGGTTGGGCTCTATTTCCGAAATTTTCAGCGTGACCTTGGCTGAGCTGTCCTCGGTTTCGTTTTCGAGGAAAATCGCTCCGAGTCCCTTGCCAAGTCCGCCCCTTGGTCTTGCCATAGTCTACCTCTCCTTGCCTGCGATTTCGGCGGCAAGGTCTGAATACGCCGCCGCTCCCTTGCAGGACTTGTCGTAATATATTACCGGCATTCCGAACGACGGAGCCTCCGAAAGCCTTACGCCGCGCGGAATAACGGTTGCGAAAACCTTGCGCGGAAAGAACTTCTTGACTTCCTCGACAACCTGCTGGGTGAGGTTGAGTCGTCCGTCGTACATTGTAAGCAACACTCCCTCGAGCTCGAGAGAATCGTTGTACTGCCGTTTTACCCTTCTTACTGTGCTCATCAGCTGAGAGAGTCCCTCGAGCGCGTAATACTCGCACTGAATCGGGACGAGGATGCTGTCAGCCATCGTGAGCGCGTTCGCCGTAATCAGTCCCAGTGACGGCGGACAGTCGATGATTATGTAGTCGTAGTTGAATTTTATCGGCAAAACCGCGTTTTTGAGCAAGGACTCGCGGTGCGGTTTGTCGGCGATTTCGAGCTCCGCCGCAGCCAAGTCGAGCGAGCTCGGGAGGATGTGGAGGTTTTTGTACTGAGTAGAGAACAAGCACTCCTCCACCTTGATTTCATCTACAAGCAGGTTGTAGGTGGATTTTGAGAGCTGTCGTTTATCGACGGCTACTCCGCTGGTGGCGTTGCCCTGTGGGTCAACGTCAATAAGCAGGGTGCGTTTTCCCATCGCGCCCAGGCAAGCAGCAAGGTTGACCGCGGTGGTGGTTTTGCCCACTCCGCCCTTCTGGTTTGCTATTGCAATTACTTTAGCCAAAAAATCACCTTTTTTTCATAGTTCTGTAGAAAATTGTACCATAAATCACTATGAAATAAAAGACCTAAATCAATATTTTTTAATTTTCGTTTCATTCTTTCGCCAAAAATGTTTCACGTGAAACAACGCCAAAGACCACGCTTTTTACAGCGTGGCCTTGGCAAGGGGTTTAGATAAGGAAATGGGTATGAGTGGTGGATGCAAAGCATCCAACGTGGAAAGCATTTTTAGGCGGATTTTTCCGTCCGGTTCTTGGGAATTTTCACGGTGTATTCTATGTAATCTCCGTTGTCCCTGTGCTTGCACACTGCGTTGATGCCGGCAAGCTTCATCGTGTTGATGGCTTTATTGATGGTGTTAATAAAAATCCGAACGTCTCTGATTACAATTTTGCGGCTGCCCTTGGGTGTTGATTCGGGCGCGGTCGCGTTGTAGAGCATTTCGTCAATCAGGTTTTCGCTCTGGGTAACGTTGAGTTTTTGGGCGATGATTTTTGAGAGCGCTTCCTTTCTCAGCTCCTGGTCATAGATTCTGAGCAGGGCTCTGGCGTGACGCTCGGAAAGACCTGCCTGAACTATCCAGTCCTGTTCGTCGTAGGTCAAATTGAGGAGCCTGAGCTTGTTTGCGATTGTGCTCTGGCTTTTGCCGAGCTTCTTTGCCGCCTGCTCCTGAGTTATGCCGTATCTTCTGATAAGGCGCGAGATTCCCCTCGCTTCCTCAAAGATTCCGAGGTCGCACCGCTGGAGGTTTTCGAGCAGGGCAAGCATCGCGGATTCGCGGTCGTTGCATTTGATAACAATGCAGGGAACTCGTGAGAAGCCTGCCATCACCGAAGCGCGCAGCCGTCTTTCTCCGGCGATAATTTCGTACTCGGATTGCGATACCTTCCTGACCGTCAGCGGTTGGAGAACTCCGTTCTCCTCGATTGACTTGGCGAGGTCGCGAAGCTTGTCCTCGTCAAAAATCTTTCTGGGCTGGGTCTTATTGGGGCGGATTTTAACTGTTGGGATTTCCGTTATTCTGCTGTCGCTTTTTAATAGATAGTTCAACTTCTCACCTCCCTTGGGGCTTGTCTTGCTCTGTGGCTATATCATACCACGCCGGCGAGAGATAATGTGTCGAAGTTTGAGCGATTTTTTTATAACCTTTTGGGAAATAAAAAAGAAACCGACGATTTAATGTCGGTTTCCTCTTGTTACAATGGTTTTGATTTAATCTTGCCGCCGTGGCGCGGATACGCTTTCGGTGTTTTTGCAATCTTGTCAACAATGACAATCGTTCTGCCGCCGGCGTTTTGGAGCTCAAAGGAATGAACGTCCCGGATTTTTGCGCCGAGGGTTTTGAGCGCGTTGCCGGCTTCGGAAAGCTCCTCGTCCAGGTCGGGTCCCTTCATCGGAGCAAAAACTCCGCCCACCTTCAAAAACGGAACGCAATACTCGCTGAGGGTGTTGAGCCTTGCAACGGCGCGCGATACGGCGAGGTCGAATTTTTCCCTGAGCTCAGGGTTCTGTCCTCCCTCCTCTGCGCGGCTGTGCACGAGCTCGGCTTCAAGAGAGAGCTTTGTACACACCTCCCCGAGAAACAGCAGGCGTTTGTTCAGGCTGTCGAGCAGGGTGAGCTTTATGTCCGGACGCGCGATTTTGAGCGGTATTCCCGGGAACCCTGCGCCGGTGCCGACGTCGATTACCCTCGCGTTCTCGGGAATGTCGAGGTAGTTTAGAAGCGTAAGGCTGTCGGCAAAATGCTTTAGCGCGACCTCATCCCTGTCGGTTATTCGCGTGAGGTTGATTTTGCTGTTCCAGTCTATCAGAAGCTCGTAATATTTTTCAAACTGCTCTGCCTGAAAGTCGGAAAGCTCTATCCCGAGCTTTTTACATTCGATGATAACGCTTGATTTCATCTTGCTCCTCCTTTGCCGGAGAGCCAAATCAAAAGGACGTTGACGTCCGCCGGAGATACTCCCGATATTCGGGAAGCCTGTCCGATGTTGCGCGGCTTGATTTTGTTGAGCTTTTCCTGAGCTTCGAGCCTGAGACCGTTGAGCTCCTTGTAGTCAAAGTCAAGCGGAAGCTTTTTGTTTTCGAGCTTGCGAAGCTGCTCAACCTGACGGAGCTGCTTCTCGATGTAGCCCTCGTACTTGACCTCAATCTCGACCTGCTCAAAAATGTTGGGGTCGAGGTCGGGTCGGGTTTTATCAATCGGCTGCAGGTCTTTGTAGCTGAGCTGCGGTCTGCGCAGCAGCTCTATAAGCTTTGCGCCAGTTGAGAGCGGAGTTGTTTCACGTGAAACAAGTATCCTGTTTATCTCATCCCCGGGAGGGATAACTGTCTTTTTGATTCGATTTAGCTCCGCTTCCTTGAGCTTTTGCTTCTCTGTGAATTTTTGCCAGCGAGAGTCAGAGATAAGTCCGATTTCCCTGCCGATTGGCGTAAGGCGGACGTCGGCGTTGTCCTGACGGAGCACGAGCCTGTACTCGCTGCGCGAGGTCATCATCCTGTAGGGCTCGTTCGCGCCCTTTGTGACGAGGTCGTCAACGAGGGTTCCGATGTAGGAGCTCGAGCGCGAGAGCACCAGCGGTTCTTTGCCTTTGATTTTGAGGGCGGCGTTGATTCCCGCAACAAGTCCCTGAGCCGCGGCTTCCTCGTAGCCGGAGCTTCCGTTGAACTGGCCTGCGCCGTAGAGTCCCCTGAAGCGCTTAAACTCCAAGGTCGCGTCCATCTCGGTCGGGTCAACGCAGTCGTACTCGATCGCATAAGCCGGACGCATTATCACAGCGTTCTCCAGCCCCTTGATTGTATGATAAAACTTTAGCTGAACCTCCTCGGGCAAGGATGAGCTCATACCCTGGAGGTACATTTCCTCGGTGTCAAGTCCGCAGGGCTCGATAAAAAGCTGATGGCGTTTTTTCTCGCTGAAGCGAACGATTTTGTCCTCCAGACTCGGGCAGTATCGCGGCCCGACTCCCTCAATCTCTCCGCCGTAGAGCGGTGAGCGATTGATGTTTTCGAGGATGATTTCCTTTGTTTTTTCGTTAGTCCAGCTAATGTGGCAGAGCACCTTGTTCTCCCCCATATCCTCGGTATCGTAGGAAAAGGGAATCGGCGGCTCGTCGCCGTGCTGCTCCTCCAGCTCGGAGAAGTCTATGGAGCTCCTAAGCACTCGCGCCGGGGTTCCGGTTTTGAATCTGCGAAGCGGAAGTCCGAGCTCCTTTAAGCTCTGACCGAGGAAACTCGCCGGAAAGGTTCCGTCGGGACCGCTCTCGTAATTTACCTCGCCGACGAAAATTCTGCCGCCGAGGTAGGTGCCTGTCGCGATTATTACAGCCTTTACGCTGTACTCGGCGAGCATTCGGGTTGTGAGGATGTAGCCGGAGTCGGCTTGTCTGATTTCGGTTATCTCCGCCTGATGAAGCTCGAGATTTTCCTGCAATTCGAGCTTGTGCTTCATAGTGTCGGAGTATTTGCGCCTGTCAATCTGAGCGCGCAGAGAATGAACCGCCGGACCCTTGCCGCGGTTGAGCATTCGGCTCTGCAAAAAGCAGGCGTCGGCGGTCTTTCCCATCTCTCCGCCGAGGGCGTCAATCTCGCGGACGAGGTGTCCCTTGGCGGTTCCGCCGATTGAAGGGTTGCAGGGGCAGTTGCCCACCGCGTCCATATTTATTGTAAAAATAACAGTCTTGCATCCGAGTCTCGCGCTTGCGAGAGCCGCTTCGATTCCGGCGTGACCGGCTCCGATTACGGCAACTTCAAATTCTCCTGCGTTATAATTCATCTGATTCACTTACTTTCCTACACAGAAATTGTGGAAAACATTGTCCACTACAACGTCGCTGACCCTCTCGCCCGTCAGCTCGAGGATGTTTTCAATCGCTTCCTCGATTCCGACGTTTACAGCGTCAAAGGTCATTCCGATTGCGAGGGCGTTTTGCGCTTCTTCAAGGGCTTGATGAGCTTTGAGCACGGCGAGCCTCTGGCGTTCGTTCGCGAGGATTCCCTCGCTTGGGTTAAAGTCGTCGGTGCCGGCGATTGAAGTAATCTCTCTGACAAGCTCGTCGTAACCCTCTCCGTTTTTGGCAGAAATTTTGACGATTTTTTTGACCTTGCTTTCAATTAAAGTCTCGTCAATCACGCTTTCGAGGTCAGTTTTGTTTATAATCGCGATAGCCGGAACATCCGTTATGCTGTTAAGAAGCTCGATGTCGTCCTGGTCGAGCTTTCGGCTGCTGTCGAACACAGCGAGAACAAGTCCGCAGGTGCTGATTCTGCTCTTGGCTATATCAACTCCGATTTTTTCGACCGCGTCGCCCGTTTCTCTGAGACCGGCGGTGTCGCTGAGTTTTAGAATAACGTCGCCGACGAGCACGCTCTCCTCGATTACGTCGCGCGTTGTGCCCGGGATGTCGGTGACAATACTGCGCTCCCTGCCGGAAAGCAGGTTCATCAGCGTGCTTTTTCCGGTGTTTGGCTTGCCGGCTATGACGGTGTCTATTCCCTCCTTGACGGTTTGACCCTTGTCATAGGTGGAAAGAAGCTTGTTTAATTCGAACATACATTCGCTAATTGTAGCGCTCAGGCTATCCTCCGTTACCTCCTCGATGTCCTCGTCCGGGTAATCAGCCCATGCGCTGAGGTGGGCGGCAGTATTGACGAGCGAGGATTTTACGGCGGAAATCTTTTTCCAGAGAGCTCCGTCCTTGGCGAGCAGCGCAGCCTTTGCGGCGGCGCGGCTTTTGGCGGAGATTATGTCGATAACCGCTTCCGCTTCTGTGAGGTCGATTTTACCGTTGAGAAAGGCGCGCTTTGTAAACTCGCCAGCTTCGGCAGGCTCGGCTCCGTTCTCAAGCACGACCCGAAGCACCTCACGAGTGATAAAAAGTCCGCCATGGCACGACAGCTCGACAACGTTCTCGCCGGTGTAGCTGTGCGGCGCGCGGAATACGGCGGCGATTGCCTCGTCAACCGTTTCATTGTTGTTTTTTATATGACCGAACGCGGAGGTGTAGCCTCTTTTTTCGGAAAGCTTTTCGCCTGAAATCGGCTCAAAAACCCTGTCGGCTATTGCGATTGCGTCCTCTCCGCTGATTCGGATAACGCCGATTCCTCCCTCGCCCTGCGCGGTGGAGATTGCGGCAATGGTTGAATTTTTCATACTAATATCCTTAAAACAAAAATGGCAGAGGAAAAACCCCTGCCATTATTTTATTATTTTATCAACAATATGTCAATATTACGCGAGAATACTGTCCAAATCAACCTCAATCGGGTCGCTGATGATTACCTCGTCGTCCTCGGTCACGCAGAAGGTGTAGAAGTAAAGCGAGCCTGTCGCAAGCGACGAATTCATATACGGGTTGTACCTGTACTGATACTGACCCGAGGAGTTCGGAGACTTTACCTTGGAATTGCTGACGGCAACTCCGCCGGAGATTGCCGAGCCTGTCGCAACATCAAGCACCGCGGAAGTGATTGCCTCGTTTGTCGTCTTGTATCTTGCAAAGGCGACGCCCATTCGTTTGAAGCTGTCGGCGGTTGCGGTTGCGAGCATCTCGAGCTCAATCTTGTCGCCGTTGACCATAGAGTTAGTCTTGATTAAGGTCGCGTTGTTCTTAATCTCGGCGTCCGGGTCGGTTGTGATTTCCATATTGCCGGTAACGTAGAAGGTAAAGCTCTTGCCCTTCTTGATTGGAACGTCGTTGATAAGGAATACCGTCTCGGAGTCGGACTTGACAGTTACCTGCTCGAGGAAGTTGTGCTTTGTTTCCTCGCCGTCATAAATAACGCTGTACCTGATGTTCTCCGCCTTGAGGTTAACGGTGATTTCGTCGTCGTTCACTTCAAAGTTATCAACAGAGAAGGTGAAGTACATATCCTTGATTGACGGGAAATTCTTGTTGATTAACTCGGTGAACTCGTTTTTGGATGAATCATTCCGGGCGGAATCGGTCTTGGTTACGGAGATGTTGCGCTCGTCATCGGAGTAATTGTAGGTGATTTTGTAATCGACAACCTTTGTGAAGTGACCGTCGAGATAAACGGTGTTCTCGTCGATTTCCTTCCAGTCGTCCATCACAAAGATGTTTTTGTCGGAAACAGCGAGGTCGTCTGTCTGGTCGATAACGGTTCCGCTGTTCCAGTCCGGAGTATCTCCCTTTAACACGCTGACAAAGAGGAAATCGTCGTAGATTTTATCAAACTTGATTAAGCCTTTTTCGGTGGAGGTTGGAGCGACAAACCTTCCGTTCTCTGTGTTCCAGGTCCAGATGTACCAATCCTCGGAGCCTGAGTCAACCTTGTCCGGGTCGAGGTAAACAGTATTGGTTCCGGGAGCGTAGGTCGGAGCTTCGGTTGTCGGCTCGGCGGTGGTAGGTTCTGTAGTCGGCTCTGCTGTAGTCGGCTCTGTGGTTGGAGCGGCGGTGGTTTCGACAACATCTGTCCATGAATCCACCTTGTAATGTCCGCTTGTATCGGTCTCGCTTGTTGTGTACCAACCTGTTATGTTCTTGTCAAACGCTACATCTACTGTCTGTTTGCTTCCGTTGTTGAATACCATTCCCGTGATGTCGAGCGGTACCTCGGCTGAGTAAACCTTTTGACCGAAGCTGTTGGTTTCTTTAAGGGTCATAGCCTTACCCGGCCATGTTGTTGCGGCTGAGCTTCCGCCCCAGTAGTGGACGTTGATTGTTCCTCCCCAACTCTGCGCGTCGGTAAAGTAGATGATCTTTGTTGTTGCGGATGTTGTTGTAGGAACAGCCGTAGTCACTTCTGTCGCTTCGGTTGTAGGTGCGGCTGTCGTAGTTGGCTCGGCTGTGGTTGTCGGAGCTGCTGTTGTAGTTGGAGCCGCGGTTGTGGCTGTTGCCGGCTGCGACCAGCTGCCTTCGAGCTTACCGTTGCCGTTATCCCAATTTGTGATAGTGTAGGTTCCGCCGTCTACGGTTGTGAGGTCCTCTGTCTGGTTCCAAACAGCAGACCAATCAACTGTCGAGGCGGACTTATTAACTCTTGCAAATATTACATTGCTGTAGAGTCCTTCGGCTTTATTATTCTCAACCTTTACCCACTTGTCATTATTAGTATTCCATGTATACGCGTACCAATCCTCGTCGCCTGTTGTGCACGCGCCAGCCGAGAGGTTCGCTGTTTTACCGCCGGTATTATCAACCTCTTTGCCGTCCTCGGGGTTGTAAACAACCGCTACGCCCGAGCTGTCTCCTATTGTACCGGAGATTGTTCCGCCCGAAACAGTAAAGGTATTTCCCGAAATCTGATCCTTATAGGTTCCGTCCGCCATAGTATGAACCGGAAGACTTACTTTTCCGGAGCCGTCGATTCTCGAAATTACAATGCCTTTTGTTCCGCGTTCGTTGTACGCGCATTTGTATGTTGAGCTGCTCGAGAGATATTCGCCTGTTCCGTCGAAGAAGTTTTTGAACTTATTAACCTCGGCGACTGCTGTATTTTTCCATGTTGTATCTGTACTCGCGTAGCCCATTCTGGAGTTAGGTCTCGCGAAGAACAGCGCAGAGGAATCCGCCCTTGAGCCGGCAATAGCCCAGGCGTTGATAATGTTTGCGTCGCTTGCGCTGGAGGTGTTGCCAATTCCCGCCGAGCCGGAGCTTCCCATATATGTATCGTGTGACTCAACCCAGAGCAGGCTCTTGCCCGCGCCGGCGCCCTTGTAGTAGTTATAATCGGAAAGCATACTCAAATCCTTATTAACAACTCCGACGAGAGCGCGGTCTCCTGAGTAGTTGTCGGTAATATCCATATATTGAGTATAGTTGGAAATATCGGTACCTGCTCCGCCGAGGATTTCTCCGTAGAAGAAGATTCCGCTTTTATACGCTTTAATTCCGTCAATAACAGTCGGCCAGAAGTTTCCCCTGAAGCTTGCGTCGTCAGTCGGCAGCTCAATATGCTTAGCCGCGTCAAAACGGAAGCCGTCAACGCCGACGTCTACGCAGTCCTTCAGAAGGTTGTACGCCTTGTTCTGAATATAGCTGTTCTGCGTATTGAGGTCGGGCATTCCGAGGTGATACTGGGTTATGTTGTAGCGGTTGTTGTCGTTTACCCTAATATTATTGGTATGATAATAATCGCTGTTCTTCAGGTCGCTCGGTACGCCGGAGTTAAGATAATCGTAGGTTCCTCCGTCGGTTCCGTTATTGGCGAGGTGGTTTGCGACAATGTCAACCACGACCTTGATTCCGTATTTATCGGCTTCCTCACAGAGAGCCTTGAGTTCGGACTTGGAGCCTAACCAGGAATTGCCGTTCTCACAAATACTGAGCGAAAGCGGCTGGTACATTTTCCACCATTGTCCGCTTAAATCCGTCCAGCTCGAGTTGTAGTCCTTAGGAGGCTGAACAGGAGAGGTCTGTACCGCGGTGTAGCCGGCTTCGGCTATATCCTTTAGGTTTGCTTTAATGTTGTTATAAGACCAGTTAAAGCAATGAAGAATCGCGCTGCCGTCGGCTGTGTCCATCAGCCCGTAATCTGTTTGAGCTTCTGTTGTCTGCTCAGTTTCCGCGGCGGAGATTGGAACTCCGACCATAAAGCAGGAAATCAACAAACAGAACGATAGCAGAAACGCTAACGACTTCTTTGTTTTCATAATATCAACTCCTAAATATACTTTTCCATAATAAAGCAATAATAGTATACAATAACTTTCCAAAAAATTCAAATGTTTTTGTAAAATTTTTCACATTTTATTATATGGTAAAAGAAAAGGACCGCCTGAGCGGTCCTTGGTTCGTATTAATCTATTCTGCCGTAGAGTCCGGCGCCGTTGCTCTCGTCGAGCGGCTTTCTGTCCGGGTTAACCTCGGGCTTTTTTGAGTGAGGCTTGTGGCCGCCTCTGCGGTTGTAGCCCCTGTTGTTTCTGGACTTGGGGTCGGGTCCTACAACAACGTGGCGGTTGGCGTTTTCGCCCTCGCTCCACGAGATTGCTCCTCTGACCTTCTGTACAGAAGTGTGAATAATTCTTCTCTCGTAAGGGTTCATCGGCTCCAGAGAAGTTTTTCTTCCTGTTTTAATTGCCTTAAAGGCGAGCTTTCTGCCGAGAATCTCGAGAGTTTTTTCTCTCTTTTCACGGTAATTTCCGGTGTTTACGGTGATTTTGAAATAGCTGTTGTCAACGTGGTTTGCAACGAGACTTGTAAGATACTGGAGCGCGTCGAGAGTGTCGCCGCGTCTGCCGATGATGTAGCCTACATCCTCGCCCTCGATGTTGAAGGTTGCGCTGTCGTCGTTCTTCTCGGAGGTGACTGTGAGTCCCTCGAGCTTCATCGCAGCGATAACGTCGTTGAGGAACTTCTCAGCCGCATCTGCCGGGCTGATTTTGCCGTCTGCCGCAGCCTTTGGTTTTACTTCCTCAACTGCCTCGTCCTCAACCTCAACAGTTACCTTGACCTTAGCCTGTTTACCTCCGAAGAGTCCGAGCATTTTCTTTTCAGCACGCTGAATAACCTCAAAATCATAGATTGAGTCGTCAGTGAGTCCGAGCTCCGCCTTAGCTTTTTCGAGAGCTTCCTGCTCGTTCTCGCCAACTCCGATAACTTCTTTAATCATAGTTAACCTCGATATTATTTTTTCTTGTTTTTCTTCTTACTTTCAAACGAAACCGGAGCGTAATTGTACTCAACGAGCGCCTCCTGCTGCTCAAGCAGAGCAACGTGCTGAGCCTCGCCCTTGGCAATAAGCGCGGTCGGGCCGTAGAACTTGCCCATAACAATCGACTGAACAAGGCTGAACAACGACGAACAAATCCAGTAGAATCCAACCGCCGCCGGCACTGAATACGCAATCCACGCCGAAAACAGCGGAAGCAGGTACATCACGAATTTCATACATCCCTGCTGGTTCTGCATATTGCCGTTGATTTTCATTGTAACAATCTGAGCGCCTACCGAGGAAACAAAACAGAGCACCGGTACAAGAATGTAAACCGACAAGAATCCCTCTGAGCTCGGTGTGGTAAGAAGATTGAATCCGGCAAAATTAAAGCCGTTTACAAACATTTGCACATTCGCGGCGTCGTTGCCCTGAGTAAAGAGCTGGCCGATTAAGTCTCTTGACTCGGCGAGCGATTTTACGAGAGCGATTTCCTGATAAGTAGCGCCCGAGCCCATCACAGCGCCCGAGGATACCGAAAATCCCGGAATACTGTTGATAAAGTTGATGGCGTTGGTTACGATGTCCGAGTTGATGTGCAGTGTATTTGTAAGAGGATACGCAACGCTGTAGAAAATTCCGAGCATAATGAACATCGGTACAATGCTCGTAAGGCATCCGCCTGCCGGGCTAACGCCTTCCTTTTCGTAGAGCTTTTGCATCTCTTCGTTAGCTTTCTGCTTGTTGTTTGCATATTTTTCTCTGATTTCCTTCTGCTTTTTCTGCAATCGGGAAGTGCTTGCCATACTCTTCTGTTGTTTGATAGAGAATGGAAAGATTATAAACTTTACGATGATTGTAAAGAATATAATTGAAACTCCGAAGTTCTGAAATATGTAAAACAGACCCCAGAGCAAGTATCCGAGGATACTTCCGAAAAATCCAAAAATCTGAAACATTAAGAGTTACCTCTTTTTCTTTTTTCATTTTTCTCGGGAACCGGGTCAAACCCGCCCCTCGAAAACGGATTACATCTTAAAATTCTCCATAAAGAAAGGAAAAATCCTTTTAACGCGCCGTGAGTCTCGATAGCTTCAACTGCATACTGGGAGCATGTCGGGTAATACTTGCACTTGGGCTTGGTATTTGCGGAGATATACTTTTGGTAAAATCGTATTGCTTTAATCAAAAACTTTTTCATAAGCTTTATTTAATCAGTCCCGCCTGACTGAAGTGCCGGTACATATCCGTTTTGACTTTTGTGCTCTTGACGTAAGGGGTCTTGCCCCTGGCGACAAAAACCACGTCGCACCCTTGTGAAATTTCGGGATAAATCTCCCTGAATGCGGCTCTGATAACTCTGCGCGCTCTGCTGCGTTTTACCGCGTTGCCTATTTTTTTGCCTGTTGTGATTCCGTAGCGAACGGTGCCTGAATTATTCCTGATAAGATAAGTAACCAGAGTCGGGCTGACAAAGCTCGTTTTGCTTCGGTAAAGCCTTTTAAAATCCCTGTTTTCTTTTAAAGTGAGAATCTTACTCATACTACCACCCGTAAGCTTTGGAGCAGGCTCATAACCTCATAATAATAAAGACCACCGGGTAAAGTGGCCTTATATTAATATGAAATTAATATGACAGCTTCTTTCTTCCTTTTGCTCTTCTTCTCGCAAGTACCTTGCGTCCGTTCGCGGTAGACATTCTCTTCATAAATCCATGCTCTTTCTTTCTGTGGAGCTTCTTAGGCTGATAAGTTCTTTTCAAAATAATTACCTCCTTTCAGCGTATAGGTGAATGAGTTTTACAAACCCACTAACAGCAATACTTTGCACCGTAGTATTATAATACAAATTGCGCGAATCGTCAACTCTTTTTTTACTTTTATTGAATTATTATTTTAACAACACAATATATTGTGGTCAAGCCTCCGGCATAACACATTTATTATATATTAAAGTAAATATATACTATTAATATTATAATATTTATTGCAATTTTTTTTGAAATTTGCTATAATGATAATGGATTATAGTGGAGTAATTTGGGCAGTAGTAAATTGCCCCGAAAGAAAGGAAGTTTTGAAAAGGTTATGGAACATTTTAACGAAGCCTGGAACGTCATCTGCGACTATTGCAGAAAGAGCATCACTGACGTTGCGTACAATACCTGGATCAGCAAGATTGAGCCGGTCGGTATGGATTTTGACAAGAGCGAGGCTGTGCTGCTTGTACCGAACGATTTTCACAGACAAACCCTCGAAAGATGTTACAAGGTTCTTTTGAACGAAGCCTTTGAGGCTGTGTTCGGAACCGCTATAAATGTTGTATTTACCGTTCCCGAGGATAATCCGGTTGAGGAGATTGTCTCCGACGACACCATCGACAACGGCTACGAGTATACCTTCGACACCTTCATCGTCGGCAACTCCAACAAGTTTGCTCACGCGGCTTGTCTCGCGGTTGCCCAGAATCCGTCCAAGGCATACAACCCTCTGTTTTTGTATGGAAACTCCGGACTCGGTAAGACCCACCTGCTTTACGCAATCGGCAACGAGATTAAAAAGAACGATTCTTCAAAATCAATCTGCTACGTCAAGGGCGACGATTTTACAAACGAGCTGATTGAATCTCTGCACAGGGCTACTATGTCGGAATTCAGGCAGAAGTACCGCCATTCCGACGTGCTCCTCGTTGACGACGTACAGTTCATCGGCGGCAAGGAAAGTACGCAGGAGGAGTTCTTCCATACCTTCGAGACTCTCTATCTCGCTCAAAAGCAGATTATTCTCACATCCGACCGTCCTCCAAAGGAAATCAAAACCCTCGACGACAGACTCAGGGGCAGATTTGAGATGGGCTTAATCGCGGATATTCAGCCGCCCGATATTGAGACCCGTATCGCTATCATCAAGCGCAAGGCGGAGCTTATGAACATTGAAATCCCGAACGACGTCTGCGAGTACATCGCCAACAACGTCAAGAGCAACATCCGCCAGCTCGAGGGAACCGTCAAAAAAATCAAAGCCAAAAACAACCTCGACGGCGAAAGACCCTCAATCAAATCGGTGCAGAATATAATCGCAGATATTCTCAACAACGACACTCCGCCGGAGGTTACTGTTGAGCGTATTATCGACGAGGTCGCGAGAACCTTTAACGTCAACGCAGACGACCTCAGAAGCTCCAACAACCGCAGCGCGTACATAAGCGGACCGAGACAGGTCGCGATTTACGTAATCAACGAGCTCACAACTCTCACTCAGGAGAGCATCGGCAAGGAGTTCGGCGGCAGAGATCATTCGACTATCAAGTACGCGATTGACACCACAACAAAGAAAATGAAGAAGGACTCAAAGCTTCGTTCCATCGTTGAGGACATCATCAAGAACTGCAGCAACGACTGATTTTTGACGGAAATTTTTTCCACCAAAATTTCAACAATTAACAATTGATTTTCAACAGAGTGTTTATAACCGCAAAAAGCCTTCAAAAATTTCAACATTATCAACAATCGCGGAATAAAAACTCATACCCCGTCAATCAAGACGCAGAGCCGAAAATCACGAATTTCCACATTTTAACAACCTCTACTACTACTACTGAATAATATATATATCTTATCTTATATTACGTACAAAAAAGCCGAAGGCTTTTGTCAGTCCCAAACAGGACTGTGGAAAGAAGAAAGGACTTTAAAATGAAGATAAATGTTTTAAGAACAGATTTGTCCGAAGCGGTGTCAAACGTATCGAGAGCCGTTTCAACAAAGGCTGCTATCCCGGCGCTCGAGGGTATCCTCATAAAAGCTTACGGACAGAAGCTCTCTGTCTCGGGCTATGACCTTGAAATCGGAATAAACACCTCAATCGACGCCACTGTCCAGAAGGAGGGCGAGATTGTTGTCAGCGCAAAGCTGTTTTCCGACATTGTGAGGAAGCTCCCCGAGGAGGTTGTCTGCATCGAAACAGACGACAGAATGATTACCTACATCACCAGCGGACAGGCTGAGTATCAGATTGTCGGAATGTCCTCGGTAGAATATCCCGACCTTCCGACCTTTGAGGAAACCGACAACGTTGAAATCAAGGGCGAAATTCTCAAGGAAATGATCAGACAAACAGTCTATGCTGTTTCCGACAACAACGCAAAGCCGGTCTACACCGGTTCTCTGTTTGAGCTTTCGGAGAAAACCTTCAGAATTGTCTCGGTTGACGGCTACAGAATGGCAATCCGCAAGGAGAGCGTTGACAATGAAATCGAGAGCGAGTTTGTCGTACCGGGCAAAACTCAGCAGGAGGTTTTGAAGCTCATCAAGGATGACGACGAGAACGTCGAAATGAGCATAGGTCAAAGACATATTATGTTTAAAATAGGGGAGTACAGCATTATCTCCAGATTAATTGAGGGAACCTTCCTTGATTACAAGAGCACTATTCCAAAGGACAAAAAGACCGAGGTTGTTGTCAACACAAGGCTGATTATAAATGCGGTTGACAGAATGTCGCTTCTCAACGGCGACAAAATCCAGAGCCCGGTTAGGTGCCTTTTCTCAAATGATGAAATTCACTTCTCGTGCACGTCGGCTATCGGTAAAGCAAATGATGTAATCTCCTGTCCCGTAATGGGCGAAGAGGTTGAAATCGGCTTTAACAACCGTTATCTCCTCGAAGCGCTGAGAAATATTGATTCAGATGAAGTAAAAATTACGCTCAACGGCGGACTTTCACCGATGATTATTACACCCGTCAAGGGCGACAGCTTCATCAGCCTTGTTGTTCCGATGAGGTTGTCAAATGGCTAAGGAAGTAATAAAGCTCAACGGCGATTTCATCCGGCTTCAGGACGCGCTGAAGCTCAGCGGACTTTGTATGACCGGAGGTCACGCCAAGATAGCTGTGCAAAACGGCGAGGTTGAGCTAAACGGCGAAACCTGCACTATGAGAGGTAAAAAGCTCAGAACAGGCGACACCTTTAAATTTGACGGAAAAGAAATTGAGGTATTAATGGTTTAATCCCGATATGTACGTAAAAAGCTTACAGTTTAAAAATTACAGAAATATTGCGGACGGATTTATTGAGCCGTGCGAAAAAATCAACGTAATCTACGGCGACAACGCCCAGGGAAAAACCAACCTGCTTGAATCGCTCTGGCTGTTCTGCGGAGGTCACAGCTTCAAGGGAAGCAAGGAAAGCGAGTTTATCCGCTTCGGCGAAAAGCAGGCGAGGATAAAAACGAAGTTTTTCTCACGAGGCAGGGAACAGGAAGCCGAGCTCGTGTTCGGCGGAAACAAGAAGGAAGTGTACATCAACGGAGTCAAAAAGAAATCCGCCGCTTCCCTGATAGAAAGATACAACGCCGTGATTTTTTCGCCGGAGGATTTGACGCTTGTTAAGCGCGGACCCTCGGCTCGGAGAAGGTTCATCGACTCCGCGATTTGCCGCGAAAAACTCGGCAACGCGCTGATTATTTCAAAATACAATCAGACCCTTAACCAGCGCAACGCTCTGTTAAAGGACATATACCGTCATCCGGAGCTTGAAAAAACCCTCGGTATCTGGGATGATACTCTCTGTTACCTCGGCTCGCAGATTATACTGCGCAGGCTGGAATACATCGAAAAGCTCTCGGAATACTCAGGAAAATATCACGACGGAATCTCCGACGGAAAAGAAAATCTCGACATTAAATATATTTCCACATCAAACGCCGTCTACGGGGAAAACGAGCGGGAGATTTTCGCGAAGCTCAGCGAGGCTCTCAGGCAGTCGAAGCGCGACGATATTCACAGCGGCTTTACCACTGTCGGACCTCACAGGGATGATTTCGACATCATCATCAACAAAAAGAAAGCAAAGGTTTTTGCGTCGCAGGGTCAGCAGAGGAGCGCGGTCTTGTCGCTGAAGCTCGCCGAGGCTCAGGTGCTCAGCCGACTCACAGACGAGAATCCGGTGATTTTGCTCGACGACGTGATGTCCGAGCTCGACAGAAGCAGACAGGATTTTCTGCTCAATAAGGTCAGAGATTACCAGGTTTTTATTACCTGCTGTGACTTTGACGAAAATCTTGATATACAAGGAAGCAAAAAGTTTTTGATTAAAGAAGGAAGTGTCGGCTGATGTACTTGCATCTCGGCGAAAAAACCGTAATTCGCACGGACACAATCGTCGGTATATTCGACCTCGAAAACACTACCGTATCCAAGCACACGAGAAATTACCTCGCGAACGCTCAAAAAACCGGCAGGGTTGTTAACGTCTCCTACGAGCTGCCGAAGTCGTTCGTGGTTTGTGAGGAAAACGGCGAGGTCGAGGTTTATATCAGCCAGATTTCAGGACAAACTCTCACCAAGAGAATGAAGTATAAATTAGAGGATGGGATTTATGGAAGGTAAAAGATGCCCCTACTGCGGAAGAAGAATCTCGTATTTTACAACTTTTCACGAGAAAAAGAAAGGACTCCACACCTGCGAAAGATGCGGCAAGGAAAGTAAAATCAAGACCGATTTGCGCTTGATGTTCGCGTTTGCGGCAGTTGTTCTGCTTATAATTTTGTTTATGATACTCTGGAACAATTCCGGAAATTACAACAACGTTCTCGGAATTTTGATCTGCATTGCCGCGCTGATTGTGTTCTATTTTCTCACTCCGCTGTTTATTCGTTTTGTTCCGCTCAAAAAGTATTCGAAGATTAACGAAACCGGCGGCGCCGGCGGAGATGATTTTGAGAACGAGAACTATCTCTTTGACCGCGACGCGTTCAATAAGATTAAAAAGAACAGAAGCAACGCTCATCTGAATAGTGAGAAAACGATGATTCGCGAGGTTCCGATTATCGAGGACGTCAGCGAGGCTCACGCTTCATCATCTGACAAGCCGCTCAGGAGGGTTTACAACCAGCCGGAGCCGGAGTACGAGCCCGAAGTAGAGTTCAGGGAGGACGTCAAAACCTACGTCCCTAAAAAGAAGCCCGACGGCTCGCGCTATACAGCCAACAGGAAGCTTTGAAATGTTTAGGCTGCCTGTGTGTCCGCACTGTCACACCGTTTACCACTACTCCGACGTGCGGAAAATCAAAAAGAAAAAAGAAGAAAAATGTTATCACTGCGGTAAAAGCTTCAAGGTCTCGCGGCTCGGGTATCTTGTCCTGCTCGCGATAGTTGTGCTTTTGTCGGTAGTTGTGAATGTAATGATTCTCAGCTCGATGTCGAATATTCTGGTTTCAACCGCTCCGATTTTTATCACCAGCTTTCTTGCGGTTGTTATTGCATTGATATTCACGCCGTTTTTTATAAAGTTTAAGTGAATTACGGGAGGTAATTTTTTTGGAGAATGAAGAGATTAAGGTTTCAAAGGTAGAAGGAAAATACGGCGCCGACGAAATCCAGGTTCTCGAAGGACTCGAAGCTGTTCGAAAGCGACCGGGAATGTACATCGGTTCCACAGGTCCGAGAGGTCTGCACCACCTTGTGTATGAAATTGTTGATAACTCAATCGACGAGGCTCTCGCCGGTTATTGTACAAAAATTGACGTTGTAATCGAGCCCGGCGATGTTATCCGCGTAAGGGACAACGGACGCGGAATCCCTGTCGGAATCAACGCGAAAACCGGAATCCCGGCGGTAACGCTTGTGTTCACCGTGCTTCACGCCGGCGGTAAGTTTGGCGGCGGCGGATACAAGGTTTCCGGCGGTCTGCACGGAGTCGGCGCTTCGGTTGTAAACGCGCTCTCCGAGTGGGTCGAGGTCAAGGTATGCGACGGCGAGGACATCTACTTCCAGCGCTACGAGCGCGGCAAAATTGTCAGCGACCTGAAGAAAATCGGCAAATCCACCGAAAAGGGAACCGAGGTTCGCTTCAAGGCTGACGACAAGATTTTCAAGGAGACCACAGTCTACGAGTACGACGTGCTCTCCAAGCGTCTCAGGGAGCAGGCGTTCCTCAACGCGGGCGTGCACATCGAGCTCCGCGACGAGCGCGACAGCGAAAATATTATTCAGAAGAACTTCCACTACGAGGGCGGTATCTCCAGCTTCGTTGAGTACCTCAACAAGAAGAAGCACGTTGACCCGATTCACCCCGAGGTTATATATTTCGCCTCCAAAAATCCGGAGGATACTGTTACCGTTGAGGTAGCTATGCAGTACACCGACAGCTACAACGAGTTTATGCTGTCGTTCGCGAACAACATCCATACCGTAGACGGCGGTACTCACGAGGAAGGCTTCAAGCGAGCCCTCACCAGAGTAATGAACGACTACGCGAGAAGATTTAACAAGCTCAAGGAAAACGACAAGAACCTCTCCGGCGAGGACGTCCGCGAGGGACTCACCGCGGTAGTCAGCGTCAAGGTCAAGGAAGCCCAGTTCGAGGGTCAGACCAAGGCGAAGCTCGGCAACACCGAGGTAAGAACAATGGTGGACAAGCTGTTAAGCGAGAAGCTCGCAATTTTCCTCGAAGAAAATCCGCAGATAGCCAAGGCAATTTTTGACAAGGCTCTCGCGTCCGCAAGGGCGAGGGAAGCAGCGCGTAAGGCGAGAGAGAACGTTCGCCGCAAGTCGGCTCTCGAGGGAGCTCAGCTCCCCGGCAAGCTCGCCGACTGCCAGTCCAAGGACAGCGCCGAGACTGAAATTTTCATCGTCGAGGGAGATTCCGCAGGTGGCTCCGCAAAGGGCGGCCGCGACCGAAGAATCCAGGCTATCCTGCCGCTGTGGGGTAAAATGCTCAACGTTGAAAAGGCAAGGCTCGACCGCGTCTACGGCAACGACAAGCTCACCCCTGTAATCACCGCTCTCGGCACCGGAATCGGCGACGAGTTCGACATCACCAAGCTGCGCTACGGCAAGGTCATTATTATGGCGGATGCCGACGTTGACGGCCAGCACATCCGAACTCTGCTTCTGACGTTCTTCTTCCGCTTTATGAGACCTTTGATTGAGGAAGGCCACGTGTTCATCGCTCAGCCGCCTCTTTACAGAATCACAAAGGGCAAGGACCACCGCTACGCTTACTCCGATGTAGAGCGCGACCGCATTCTCAGCGAGGTCGAGGGTAAAACAGAAATCCAGCGTTACAAGGGTCTCGGTGAGATGGATTCCGAGCAGCTCTGGGAGACTACAATGAACCCCGAGTCGCGCCTTATGCTCAAGGTAAGACTCGACGACGCCGAAGCCGCCGACGAAACCTTCTCAATCCTTATGGGCGACAAGGTTGAGCCGAGACGTGAATTTATTGAAGCTAACGCCAGATTTGTACAGAATCTGGACGTATAAGAGGTAAACTATGCACTCAAGATCATATTTGACAGTCCGCTACGCCGAGACAGACAAGATGGGAATTGCTCATCACTCAAACTACCCGATTTGGTACGAGGTCGGACGCACCGACTATATCAAGCTTTTCGGCACAACAAACAGCGAAATCGAAGCAGCAGGAATTATGATGCCGCTGATTAACCTCAGCTGTCACTACGGCAAGCCTGCGTTCTATGAGGATAACCTCATCGTGCGCACGTGGGTTATGTCGATTAAACCGGCTCACATCGAGTTTACCTACACAATCAAGAGAATTAACGACGACGGTACCCAGACCGAGCTCGGCTACGGTACCACCGAACACGGAATTATCGACAGCAAAACCTTCCGCCCGACAAGCCTTAAAAAGCGAATGCCGGAGCTTTACGAAAAAATAAAAGCGACGCTTTAATCGAATGATTTAGAGTATTATTGAGGTGAATTATGGATAATCAGAATGAAGAAAGAGTTTTGACAGGCAAGATTATCGACGTTGACGTTGAAAAGGAAATGAAGCAAAGCTTCCTTGACTACTCGATGTCCGTAATCGTCAGCCGCGCGCTGCCCGACGTGCGCGACGGACTCAAGCCCGTTCACAGAAGAATTTTATATACAATGTACGACCACAACCTCGAGCCCACCAAGCCGTACCACAAATGCGCGGATACGGTAGGTAACGTGCTCGGCTCGTACCATCCGCACGGCGACGCCTCGGTTTATGACGCTCTCGTGCGTTTGGCGCAGGATTTTTCGATGAGATATATGCTCGTTGACGGACACGGTAACTTCGGTTCAATCGACGGCGACCCTCCGGCTGCGTACAGATACACCGAGGCTCGTATGAGCAAAATCTCGATGGAAATGCTCACAGATATTGAGAAAAAGGTTGTTGACTTTGTTCCGAACTACGACGACCGACTCGAGGAACCGACCGTTCTCCCGAGCAGATTCCCGAACCTGCTCGTAAACGGCTCCAGCGGTATCGCCGTTGGTATGGCGACAAATATTCCTCCGCATAACCTGGGCGAGGTTATCGACGCGATTGAGCTGCTTATCGAGAACCCCGACGCCGAGGTTGCGGACATTATGGAGTGTATTCCCGGTCCTGACTTTCCGACCGGCGGTATCATTATGGGCCGAAGCGGAATCCGCGCGGCTTATTCCACCGGACGCGGCAAGATTATCGTCCGCGCCAAGACCGAGATTGTCGAAGCCAAAAACGGCAGATTCAAGATTATTGTCACCGAGCTGCCCTACGGCGTTAACAAGGCGAGGTTGATAGAGCACATCGCAGACCTCGTTAAAGATAAAAAGATTGAGGGTATCACCAACATCGAGGACCACTCCGACCGAAACGGAATGCACATCGAAATTGACATCCGCCGCGACGCTTCGCCGCAGATCGTCCTCAATCAACTGTTTTCGTATACTCAGCTGCAGGCTACCTTCGGCGCGATTCTGCTCGCGATTGTTAACGGCGAGCCTAAAATCCTCACGCTGAAGGAGTGCCTGGAGCACTACATAAACTTCCAGGTCGAAATCGTCACCCGACGCACTGAGTTCGACCTCAAAAAAGCCAAGGAACGCTGTCATATTTTAGAGGGCTTGAAAATCGCGATTGACAACATCGACGAGGTTATCAAGATTATCAGAAACTCGCGCGACACAGCTACGGCTAAAAAGAACCTGATGGAGCGCTTTGACCTTGACGAGCCGCAGGCTCAGGCGATCGTTCAGATGCGACTCGGACAACTCACCAATATGGAGCGCGGAAAAATCGAGGACGAAATCGCCGCTCTCCTCGCGAAAATCAGCGAATATGAGGAGCTGCTCGGCAGTCACCACCTCCTGCTCGAAAAGGTTAAGGAGGAGGCAATCGCCCTCAGAAATAAATACGCCGACCCGAGAAGAACAGAAATCTGTCACGTCAGCGGCGAGGTTGATATTGAGGATCTTATTCCGCAGGAGGACTGCGTGGTTACTATGACAAGATACGGCTACATCAAGCGTATCGAGCAGAGCGAGTATACCATCCAGCACCGCGGCGGCAGAGGAGTCAAGGGTATGTCTACCCGCGAGGAGGACGTCGCGACCGAGATGTTCATATGCAACACTCACAACTACATACTGTTCTTTACCGACAAGGGCAGAGTCTACAGGGTTAAATGCTACGTTATCCCCGAAGGCACACGCCAGAGCAAGGGTATGAATATCGCGAACATCCTGCCAATCGGCGCGGATGAAAACGTTACCTCGATGATTCCGGTCAAGGAGTTCGAGGAGGACAAGTACCTCGTTATGGTAACAAAGCACGGCATAATCAAGCGTATCGCGCTCAACGCCTACAACACCGCGCGCAAGGGCGGCTTGATTGCGCTGGAGCTCAACGACGGCGACGAGCTTGCCTGGGTAAGAATGACCGACGGCAACAACCAGATTATTATTGCTACTCACGACGGTATGTCGATTAGATTTAACGAAACTGACGTCCGCGCTATGGGTCGCCAGGCTCGCGGAGTTAAGGCGATGAACCTCAGGGAAGGCGACACAATCGTCGGAATGAGCGTTATTGACGAGGACGGACTGATTCTCACCGTTTCCGAGACAGGCTACGGACGACTCTCCAACCCGGACAACTACCGCGTTCAGTCAAGAGGCGGTAAGGGACTCACCAACTACCACACCGAAAAATACGGCAAGGTTGCCGGTATCAGCGTGATTAAGCCCGACGAGGACATCATCCTCATCAGCGAGGAGGGCGTTATCATCCGAATCAACGCCGCAGACGTGCGTATCTGCGCGAGACCGTCCAAGGGCGTTACCCTGATGCGTATTAACGACGGCAACAAGGTAGTAAGCTTTACCCATCTTCCGCACGATGATGAGGAAAAAACCGAGGCTCCCGTTGACAACAGCGAGCCCGAGGCTGAAGCTGAAACAGAAGAATAAAACAAAAGGGCTTGTTCATTAATTTGGGCAAGCCCCGTTAGTTGACAGTTGACAGTTGAAAATTGACAATTGACAATTATTGTCGAGTAGAGAGCTTTATTTATGAGAAGTGTTTGGTTTCCCGACCGTATTGATATGCTTGCTGCGCAAGCAGCATATAGATTCTGTCGGGCAGAGAAGTTGTTCTTTAGATTATTCTTTCTTCTCGTCATTCATTTTCAATTTTCATTTTTCAATTTTCAATTAAAAAAGGGTGAAATATGCAAAATGTAATTCTTGCTTCTGCTTCGCCCAGGCGGCAGGAGCTTTTGAAGATGATATTCGATGAATTTAAAATAATCCCTGCGGACGTTGACGAGAGTATCGGGGAGAATATTCCGGTTGATTTGCGCGCGGAAAAAATCGCCTGCCGCAAGGCGCGCCGCGTTGCGAAGTCAAACCCCGACAGCCTTGTAATCGGATGCGACACTGCGGTTATCTTTGACGACGTAATGCTCGGCAAGCCCAAGGACAGGCAGGACGCGGAGAGTATGCTGCGCTCGCTCAGCGGCAGGACTCACAAGGTAATCACCGGCTGCTGCCTGAAAACAGGGGAGAGGGAGCTTAGCTTTTCCGCTGTGACCGAGGTTGAGTTTTACGAGCTCTCGGACGACGAGCTCAAAAAATACCTCGACACCGGCGACTGGGCGGACAAAGCCGGAGCCTACGGAATCCAGAATATGGCAGGGCTGTTCGTCAAGGGAATGAACGGCGAGTACAACAATGTTGTCGGACTTCCGACAGCTCGCCTGAATCGAGAGATAAGAGAATTTTTGGGTGCAAAATGATGAAAAAACTAATCTGCTTATTGCTTATCGGCGTGATGGCGCTGAGTTTTGCTTCGTGCGGCTCGGCTCCCGAGAAGAAAACAGAAAACGGCGCCACCGAGGACGAGGCTAACTACCCGACTCCGGAGGACGAGAATTTTACCGAGAGCAAAACCGAGACCGGGCTCGTGTACAATATGACGCTCGACCGCTTTACCACCGAGTTCAACGCTATGTACCTCAGTATCGGCGGCAAGGAATCGGAGTTTCCGTACAAAAAATGGAAGCTCCTCAAAAAAGAGGAGCAGAATAACTCGATGACATACGCTTACTATTCGCTCGACAGCGGAGAAATGGTGCTCACCGCGACGGTTGACGAGAAAAGCCTGCGGATTGTAAATCTCGGCTGCGGTATTACCGCCAAAAAATTCAACAGCAGCGAGAACACCCAGCAGAAGGTTATGACCGTCTGCGGAACTATCGCGGCGGTTGCCGGCGGTTACAAAGAGGACGACGTCAGCTTCTTCGGCAATTTGTTTGTCGATACGATTGAGAGCAAGGACCATTGCTTCTGGTATGAAAACAGCATTTACCTCTATGACAGCGAGAACGACAAGGACGGGAATACGATGATGCTCTTCCGCACAATCCCGGCAAAAAGCAACATCGAAGCCGAGTGGAATTTGCAGGATTATAAGGAATACTGGCTTAATTAATTGACAATTGACAGTTGACAATTGACAATTGTGGTCTGTCCGGTCAGCGCATCGGTAAGTGTTTAGTGTCAGCGCATAGGTAAGCCTGTGTATAGTACAGGTAAGTAAATAATCA
>CADBTV010000087.1 GCA_902797655.1 uncultured Ruminococcus sp. | reverse complement strand
TTGCTCTTCGCTTTTCCTCGTATAACTCCCACTCGTCTAATCTGTTATGAACACTTTGTGTTCTTCACAGCTTAGTCCTCGTCAGTCCTTATCCGAGGGCTCCGAGCCTCGGCTTTTCTTACTCAAAGTCATCACGGGTTTCTGTACTTTCGTTGTTTAATTTTCAAGGTTCTTTTTGTCGAATGAAGTTCAGGATTTTATCTCCTGTCTTTCACGCAACATTGTTATTATATCACAAGATTTGAAAAAGTCAATACTAAATTCTTAATTTTTTTAAAAAATCGAGAAATTTTTTTCTGCCTTAATATCTTGACAAAATCAAAAATTATATATATAATGTATGCACATAGTAAATGAACGACAAAAATTGAATCCCCTAAAAACTGTGAAGGGAATAAGATACAATACTGAGCGCAAAGAGAGCCGGTGGGTGGTGTAAACCGGCGGCAAGGGTTGTATGTATAGCTCATCCCGGAGTTGCCCGGCTGACATTAGGTCGGGACGTATGACTACGTTATCGGTCAGGACTTTGTTGGAAGTCTGTGAGGAGCAGGTTGCGAGGCTTGCTTGAATTTGGGTGGTACCGCGAGTTTTCTCGTCCCTAGTTTTAGGGGCGTTTTCTTTTGCGTAAATTAATGGAGGTAATACTATGAACGAAGGATTCAAAAAATACATTCCTTTTAAGCAGATTGATCTGCCTGACAGAGAATGGCCTAACAAAACAATTACCAAGGCTCCGATTTGGTGCAGCGTTGACCTGCGTGACGGCAACCAGGCGCTCATCGACCCGATGAACCTCGAAGAAAAGCTCGAGTTTTTCCACGCGCTTGTGGATATGGGTATTAAGGAAATCGAAATCGGATTCCCTTCCGCTTCGGCGACTGAGTTTGAAATCTGCCGCGAGCTTATTGAGGGCGGTCACATTCCTGACGATGTAACAATTCAGGTGCTTGTTCAGGCAAGAGAGCACCTTATTCAGAGAACCTTTGAGGCGATTAAAGGCGCCAAGAACGTTATCGTGCATTTTTACAACTCTACCTCTACCCTGCAGCGCAAGGTAGTTTTCAAGACAGATATGCAGGGCGTAATCGACATTGCGGTAAACGGCGCAAAACTCATCAAGAAGCTTACCGACGAATTTGAGGGAGATACAAACATCCGCTTTGAATACTCTCCGGAGAGCTTCAGCGGAACCGAGATGGACAACGCGGTCAAAATCTGTGAGGAGGTTATGGACGCACTGGGCTCAACAAAGGAGAATCCGGTAATCCTCAACCTGCCGAACACTGTTGAGATGTGCACTCCTAACACCTACGCCGACCAGGTTGAATACTTTATCAAGCATCTCAAAAACAGGGAAGCTGCAATTATCAGCGTTCATCCGCACAACGACAGAGGCTGCGGAGTCGCCGCGGCTGAGCTTGCTATGATGGCAGGCGCAGAGAGAGTCGAGGGTACGCTTTTCGGTAACGGCGAGCGCACGGGCAACCTCGATATGGTAACTGTCGGACTTAATATGTACACTCAGGGCGTTGACCCGAAGCTTGACTTCTCAGAGCTTCCGAAGCTCAAGGAAATCTACGAGCGCTGCACAAATATGAAAATAGACCCTCGTCAGCCGTACATCGGCGAGCTTGTGTTCACGGCATTCTCCGGCTCGCATCAGGACGCTATCAACAAGGGACATCAGTATATGAAAGAAAGCGGAACTCCCTACTGGGAGATCCCGTACCTGCCGATAGACCCTGCCGACGTAGGCAGACAGTACGAGCCGATTGTAAGAATCAACTCGCAGAGCGGCAAGGGCGGAGCCGCGTTCGTAATGCACAACAACTTTGGCTACGATTTACCCAAGCGTATGCACCGCGAGTTCTACAATCTTGTACAGGCAGAGTGTGAAAAGCTCGGCAGAGAGCTTATCCCCGCCGAGGTGCTCAAGGTATTCGAGAGTAATTACCTCAACATCAAACAGAAGTACGAGCTCGTCAGCCACAAGGTTTACGAGGAAAGCGAGAACGGCAAGCAGTACGTTCACTTCAAGGGCAGAATGATGATTGACGGCAACACCGAGGTCAAGCTCAAGGGCGTAGGTAACGGTCCGATTGACGCGTTCTTCCGCGCGCTCAAGCCGATTAATATGGATAAGTACAGATTTGTCAACTACTCTCAGCACGCAATTTCCGAGGGCAGCGACAGTAAGGCTGTGTCATATATCGAGCTCAAAAAGCCGAACGGCAAGAACATCTTCGGCGTAGGAATCGACTCCAACGTAAACTTCGCTTCAATCCTCGGCGTGCTCAACGCAATCAACAGAGCGGAGCTCGAGGCTGAGTAAAGTCAATTCGTAATGCGTAATGCGTAATTCGTAATTAAATAAAGATAAACGTCAGTATTAGCGGAAAGCTTCCGAAATACTGACGTTTTTTCATTAATTTTACTTTTACTGTCTTATACAGTGCCTAAATTTCAGTCTTACAATTCAGTTATCCTTGCAATAGCTCTCTGAATCAAGGTAGCGTCTCTTACATCCACACCGCCGTCTTTGTTGACATCGGCGATAACCATCTGCTCGTCGCTGAGAGTAATAATCTTGGCAATAGAGCGTTTAATAGCTGTCGAGTCTCTGACATCAAGTCCGCCATCGCGTGTAACGTCGCCGGTAATTTGCTGAATAGTTTCGGTAATCGGTTCGGTTGTTTCGGTGACAAATGGTTTTTCAGTTGTCGGAGCTATCGTAGTAGCAGGTGCTGTTGTAGGTTCTTCTATCTTTGTCCAATGAGCATAAAGAGTAGTTGTTCCGGTAAACGCTGTAGAAGAAGTAATCTTTGTACCGCCGCTGGCGCTGGTATACCAACCGTCAAAAGTATAGCCATCTCTTGTCGGAGTAGCAAGAGTTCCGTAGGTCGAGCCAAGCGACGCAGTTTTTGAACCGATTTTATAATCATGTTCATTGTTATAAAAGTATACGTATCCTGAGTTGAAATTAAAATAAGCATATTGCGCTTTTTTACCTATATTGTATAAATCAAACGGAGCATTCGCATGTTTGGAAATAACAGCACCACCTGACGGAATAGCAAGTCCACTAGTTGACCCATATAATCTTGAACCTACCTTTTTCCCATTCTTATCAAAGGAATACTCATCACCATACTGATTTGTGGTTGTAGAAGCTCCAAATATCCTTGTGTATACTATTACCTGTTTATCCCCTCTTGATGTATTCAAGCCATTAGGTTTAACTGAGCTTACTGTATCATCGTATAATTTTCCGCCATTTGCGTTATATGATATATTATACGGAACCGGATTAAACTTCCATTTTTGGGCATTTGATTTATTCCAAATGAACACATCGATATTAGTTCCATTGTCATATTTTCCGTTATACGCGTCAAGAGCTAAACCACTGACATGAGATATTATATAATAATACCCATTCCCAGCCGATTTTATTATCCACTTCTGATTTCTGTTTCCTGCATAAGACCATTGCTGAACATTAGAGCCGCTTAGATTATATCCTGTTCCTACATCCAGTGATTTATTGCTCTTTTTAAATATTAACGAATATAATCCGTTGCCCAAATGTTTTACCTTTATTGCAGTATTAGTGTTATTTAGGCCCATATTATTCCACAGATGAATGTTTGCGCCATTATCGGTGCTACCACTGGCAACATTAAGTCCGCAATAACTATTTAAAGCTGATGAAATCGTATACTCACCATCTTTTACGGTCTGCCCGGTCGGAGCTCCACTTGCCAAGAATTTCCATTTCTGCGCGTTAGATTTATTCCCTGTGTATACTTGAATATTGGCGGCACTTGCAGCCTTTCCGCCGCTAACATCGAGATACAGATTTGTATTTAATTTTGTTATGATGTAAAAGTATCCGTCTCCTGAAGGAGCAATTATCCATTTTTGAGCGTCGTTATTATTTGCGTCGTACTGCCACACATTAGTACCGCTTGTTTTATTTGCGTTATATACATCTAAGTTTTTACCGCTGTTTTTAAACGTCATGGTGTAGTATCCGGAGCCGATATGTTTGACAGTCACAAGCGACGTCAAGTTGTCATCTCCCATATTATTTTGAAGCTGAACATTCGCGCAAGCCGCTGTTGAATTATATGCAATATTTAATCCATATGTATTATTTAGAGCAGATACTATGTGATAATCACCGTCGCTGACACATTGCTTAGGAGTTATAGCAGGGATTGGGTCAGGCGTTTTAAAAGTTTTATTCCCATGCCAACCCCATCCACGATACGGATAACCACTACTAATAACGTTGTTAATCTTCATTTTTACTATTTTGCCGCTCCATGCATGCACAATATAATCATCACCAACGTATATTCCAATATGACCTGCATATGTTCCAGATTCACTACACCATACATTACTTCCACTAAAAAACACATCAGCTCCAAGCGGAATATTATTTCTATTTGTACTATCGATAAAACTCGATCCATATTTATATGCACAACAAGCAGTTGACTCAAATCCATATGTTTTCATAAACATATCCTTAACAAACGCTAGGCAATAATTCGCTTTGTACGTACCTCCAACATAGCTTAAAGCTGTATCAACAACTTTTTTTGGATCGTATGTGCTTTCAGCTTCAACTAATAAAGTTGTTACTGAATCCATACCAATAAGCATCAAAAATAACAATACAATACTTATTATCCTATTTATTTTTTTCATTTCTTTTCCTCCTTAAAAAATCATAAAATTAAAAAAGACGCACAACCGAAGTCGTGCGCCAAAAAACACATAGCTCCGATTGTCGCCAAACAAATTTACAATATCAGCTTATGACTAACTAGTCCACGCAAGCAGTATTAGAAGCAAGTGTTTTTATGTAAAATAAAAAAACACTGCCGCACGTAGATACAGTTAGCCTATGTCATAAGCAATATATAATTGTAAATTTGTTGGCACTTTTATTTTACCACACTTATCCGAAAAATAATCACCAAACTTATTGTTAGATATTTATACAATATGCACATAGAAAACACCCCGCTGATACGCGGGGTGCAGATTAATGACTTACAAACATATAAATCAGATATCCTATATATCCGACGAGCAGGACTACGCCCTGCCAGCGGGCGAATTTTTTTGTGATAAAGGTCGGAACAAACGCGACGAGCGAAATAGCGAACAACACCGGCAAGTCCATCCAGACTGTACCGGCGGAGACCGGCAGGCTCTTGCCGTAGGCTATCATACACGGCGGCAGAACGAAGGTGATGTCGATTATGTTTGAGCCGATGATGTTGCCGACTGAGAGCGAGGACTGCTTCTTGGAGATTGCCGAGATTGTTGTAACAAGCTCGGGCAGAGAGGTTCCGATTGCAACCGCCGAGAGCGAAATAATACGCGTCGGTACGCCGAGTGAGGCGGCGATTTCGGTGCCGTAGTTTACGAGCAATTCAGAGCCGATGATAATGCCTGCGCAGCCGATTACAAAGAGTAAGATTTTTTTAGCGACAATTGCTTTTGTAACCGCCTGAGCTTCCTCATTCTGCGAATTGGGAGTTAATTGTTTTTTAGCGGAGTGGATGTTTTCGTAAACAAAAAACGCAAACAAGGCGACAAGCGCGATTGATGCGATAATTGAAATCTCGCCGGATATTCCGAACGCCCACACCGCGATAATTGAGACAAGAAGAAGCAAAATCTTGGGCAGGTATTCCCTTAGGCGTATCGCAAGCGGCATAAATATAAGGCTGATACCCATTATCAAGCCGGTGTTAGCGGTTACGGAGCCGATTGCGTTACCGGTTGCCATATCAACGTCGCCCTGAGCCGCGGCGATAACAGAGACTATTATCTCGGGGAGCGAGGTCGCGAAACCCACAACTGTCGCGCCTACGATAAAATGCGGTATTCCCGACACCTCGGCGAGCCATGCGGCCGCGTCAACGAACCAGTCACCGCCCTTGATTATGAGCAGCAGTCCAACCGCGAACAAAAAATACATCAAAAAGATTTCCATTTAATACACTCCTATATCAAGAAAGCGCGCGCAATTTATTATATTGCACATTTCAAAGCAGTTTCCTATAAAGCAAGAAAGACTTCCAGCACACACCGGTGTGCTAAAAGTCTTGTTCCTCTGAATCAAAGGTATGCGTCCACCGATTTTTTCGGGGTTATGTTGAACGCATAATTGCAACTACTCCCTTTTAACATTTGTATGTTATCACATAGATATTCAATTGTCAAGCCGCGCGCGGGAAAACACACAGCCGCAATAGTTCTGTCTATATAAATTATATTCACGCGAAAGCTCAATAGAACGCTTGTAGCCGTTTTTCTTCTTAAAATCCGAGGGCAGGTATTTTACGCCGTATTCTGAAGCTATTCTCTCACCTATTGAGTTGATTTTTTCAGCATTTTTAAGCGGAGAAATAGTAAGCGTAGTCAGGAAATAATCAGCTCCCGTTTTCTTGCAATACCTTGCGGCTTCACGCAAACGAAGTTCAAAACAAACCTCGCACCTTTTTCCCCCTTCGGGTTCTTTTTCGAGACCTTTTACCGCTTCAAAAAAGCTTTCGGGGTTATATTCACCCTTAATCAGTTCAATTGAGTTTTTGTGAGGAAGTTCAGAAATAAGCCGGGCTTCCTCGCTGAGACGGTACTCATACTCCCCGGGATTGGTTATGTTCGGATTATAGTACAGAATAATAATCTTAAAAAACTCGGACAAATATTCAAGCACGTAGCTGGAGCATGGCGCACAGCAGGCGTGAATCAGGAGAGTGGGAATCTTTTCCTGCGCGGAAAACTCAGATATTAGCTTGTCCATATTTTTTTGAGCGTTAGTGTTCATTGATATACTCCACGATTTCTGCGGCAGTGCTGACAACCTTCGGCGCGCCTGCCGAGATTAACTCTTCCCTACCTCGGAAGCCCCATTCAACTCCGAGCATATCAACTCCAGCGTTTTGGGCGGTAAAAACATCGACGTCGCTGTCGCCTATGTAAAGGCATTCCTCGGCTGATACCCCAAGTTCTTCGAGCATAGCGCGCAGGCTCTCGGGATTCGGCTTTTCCTTGTACTCCGGTTTTCTTCCCCACGCGAGCGTGAAGGAATGGTTCGGATATATTTTACTGAGGATTTCGTCAACAAATTCATCCGGCTTATTAGACAAAACCGCAGTCATAACATTTTGTTCCGACAACCGCTTCAGCATTTCAAAACAACCTGGATATGAAGCAGTATTGTCGTTACAATGCTTTGCGTAATACGAGTCAAACGAAGCCCTTACCTGTTCCTTCAGAGCACGGTTTTTACTCGCCTCGCCCATAGCACGCTCGATTAGCTTATCCCTGCCGTTGCCTACGAAGGTCTTGTATTTTTCAACATCATGCAGCGGAAGGTTCGCTTTTTTCAGCCCGTAATTTACCGCAATAGCCAGATCCTCAAGCGAATTAACAAGCGTTCCATCCAGGTCAAACACTACAAGCTTGTACTTCATCAAAAACCCTTCTCCTGTTCGAATAATATCGCTCTGCAAGGAGCCGCCTCAAAGCCGTCGAGACGAATCGGAAACGCGCAGAGTGTGTAATCGTTTCCGTCCTTAATGTCCTCAAGGTCAAGATTTTCGAGGATAGTCACATTATTAGACGCAAGAATTCTGTGAGTACGTTCATTATCAAAATCAGCCCCGATAGACTGGCGGTCAATTCCGATGAGAATTAGGTCGCTGTCTGCAATCACCTGAGCGGCTGAGCTCTCAATTCCGCCGTCCTCACCTGTCGAATGAATAATAAGCCGCTTTCTGCAACGCGGAAGAATCCGCTCCATATCTCCACCGGTAAGAATTCTGTCGGTCGAGATGACGCTGCACTTTCCGTAAAAAGTTGAGAGCCTGAGCTCGTCTATCTTCTTGCCGTCGTTATCAAAATGAAACGGCGCGTCAATATGAGTGCCCGTATGACTGCTGATTGAGAACATACTGAGGTTATACGAATCTCCGTCCTCAATAGAATTAATAAGCTCGCATACGGTTTCCGGATCGCCTTCGTAAGGAGGAGTATCGGGAATGCTTCTGCTAATATCGTAAATAATCATAGTAACGCCCCTTTCCAGAGTATTATACCACTATTTAACAAGAGAAACAAGTAAAAACTCCGCAGCAAATGCTGCGGAGTCTTTTTTATATTAGACTAAATAACAGTTAGATAATTACCAGTTACCTGCGAGCTTGCCGTTGCCGTCATTCCAGCTTGTAATAGTGTAAGTACCGTTGTTAACAGTCTTGAGGTCGCCTGTCTTATTCCAAACTGCGTTCCAGTTAGCTGTTGAAGCTGACTTGTCTACACGAGCGAAGATAACATTCTCGTAAAGACCTGTGAACTTGTTGGAAGAGCCAATCTTAACCCACTTGCTGTCGTTATCTGTCCAAGTATAAGCGTACCAATCCTCTTCGCCTGTTGTGAAGTCCTTAGCGGAGAGAGTT
>CADBTV010000086.1 GCA_902797655.1 uncultured Ruminococcus sp. | reverse complement strand
TATTGAAAGATGATTGAGTTTACACAGAAGTGGCGTAACCTGAACCATGCGCGTCTGCCAATTCCGCCATACCTGCGTATTCAACTCTATCATTATATCAAATAATGGCAGAGTTGTCAATTATTTATGTTGGATTAATTCCTTGTTCGAGATTTGGAAGTCGGCGTACTTATTGAGGTCGCTGAGGGTAATGTCGTGACCCATAAGTCTCGTGCTGAGCGGAGCAAGCTCCATATAGTCGCCGTAGTGGTTGGTGAGGTACTCCTTGTATTTTGCAGGAACAGGCATCGGGTAGCCGTTGAATTCAAGGCGGATTTCGTCGTCAAGGAAGCTTTTGTCAAAGCCGCCCTTGTGCACGCTTTTGCCCATTCCGTCGTAGAGGAACCTTGCGTTCTTTTTATGCTTGAACATCTCGAGGGTAAAGAGGAGCATTCTGGTTGAGAATCTAAGAGGGAAGATATTCTTGCAGAAGTTCGTGATTACAGACTGGAATTTGCTGTCGTTTTCAGCCTTGCGGTGGTTCCATTTATTGAACACGCACGCCAGCCAGAACAGCGTGAGCTTGCTGTGAATCTTCTGCCCGAGCTTTGAGTTGGCGGTTTTGTCGTGACAGAAAATGTCGAACGCGAAGCCGTTGTCCATTCCCTTGTGATTTTTTGAAAAATCAGTCGCGAACACAGTACCCGAAATTCTGAGCTTTGCGTAGCAGTAGTTGTAGGTCTTATCCTTTTTAGGGTCATGGAGGGTCATACCCTCGGGCAGTTCGTCGGGAGCAACCTCGAGGAATCTGTCGTAATCCTCGCGCAGCATCATAATATCGACGTCGTCGTCCCAGGGAATAAAGCCCTTGTGCCTTGCCGCGCCAAGCAAAGTGCCGCCGCCCAAATACCAGCGGATATTATGCTTGCGGCAAATTCGGTCAACCTCCAGCAAATACGCCATAAGTATCTGCTGAATAGAATCGAGCCTGCCCTTGTGCTCGTGAGGGAAGCGGAAGTCGCTGTAGTCCTCGTCGCTGTAGCTCATTACCGCGAGCTCCAGCGCGGTGTCAAGGTTTATAATAGGGGAGAAGCCCTTGTCCTTGAACTTGTCGCAGTTGAGCGCGTTGCCCTCAAAGCCGGCGTCATCGGTCATTTTTATCTTGGCTTTGCCTGCGAAAATGTCGTGCAGTCTTGCCGCTAATGTGCCGGTGGATACGGTTGTGTCATCCCCGGCGATGTTATAAACTCCTGTGAGCGTGTTTTTGAGAGTGTACACAATTGATTCGAAAACATCGGTCATATAGATGAACGAAATCTTCCTGTCGGTGCTCATAAGCTCGCATTCCTTACCGTCGGAAACAGCCTTGAACACTTCTTCGACTCCGTTGTAAAGTCCGAATCCGGGCGCGATAACAGAGCCGATTCTCAGAATTGCCGGGTTTTTGAGATCGCTGCTGACGAACATACTCTCCAGCGTTCTGAGCAATTGCACGCCGTAATCCTCCACCGAAGCCTTTCCCAGCTCGGTCTCGGCAAAATAGCGGAACTGATTCTGTCCCTTTCCGTAGACTCGGCTGTCGGAAAGCAGGATTACGTTCTCCGCCTTTTTGCTCTCGGCGCAGTCGGTGATGTGCCTCAGCGCCGAGGTTTCGGCGTCAAATTCCGCGAGGCTTCCGCGGATTGCTTCTCCGCAGAGTCCTGTGTGAATTACAATGTCAATTTTTTGTTTTATATCGCCGACGCGGTCGGTTTGAGTAATGATTAAGTCATTTCTCTCGGCTGCGCCCGGGTAGATTGTTTCTTCAAAATCCTTGTCGGTTGAGCACAAAAACACCTTTGCGCCAAGGTCGAGCTTGTCGTTTTGGGTGAGTATAGTATAGGCGATTGCCGCCGCGAGCCTGTGACCCGAAACCAGCACGCTCTTGTTTTTCAGCGAGTCGGGCTTTAGCTCAACCATTGACGGAGTACACGCCCAGTCAAATTCAAATACGCTCAGGGTGTCCTTCATCAGCATACTACTTCACCTCCGAGATAATCTTTGCGATACGAACAATCCCGTTGCCAATGCTCACCTTTGGGGTGAAGCCGATGGAAACGAGCTTTGCGTTATCGAGAACTTTAATAGTCGGGGAGATAGGGGAGGTTGGTTTGAGTGTGCCTTTAGTTACAACTTTTAATTCTTTATCAGAAAATATTTTAACGCAGCTCTGCGCGATAAGCGATGTAGAGGCGATGTAGTTCGAGGAGATGTTGTAGATTTCGCCTTTAGCTCCGTTAAGCAGAACGGTGAGGATTCCCTCGGCAGCGTCAGTGACGTAGCAGTAGCTTTTGGGAATGCCGTCGTCGGGGTTTACCTCAAGATTCTGACCGCGAATAGCCTTTGCTATCAGCTCAACGTGCTTGCTCTCGCCGTTAAAGTCCGTAGCTCCGTAAATTAGCGGCGAACGGCTCAGGCTGATGTCGAGCCTTTCCTCGCCGCAAAGCCGCAGAGCAAGGCTTTCAGCCGTTCTTTGAGCCTGAATATTTCTGCTTTCGGGCTTAGCCGGATTGACGTAACCCATATCGTCCTCGCAGATTTTGTCCTTGCCGTTGAAAACATCGCCGTAGACGTCGCTGTAGGTGTTAATCACAGCGCGCGCTCCGGTGCGCTTGATGTAGTTGAGCAGGTTAATAACCGCAGGCTCAGGGTCGAGCGCGGATAAATTCTCTGTATGAATCACAAAATCTGCGTTAACGCTGTGCAAAGCCGAGTAATCGCGGCTTACGATAAAGTCGATGTCAGCGCGGTTGGTGAGCTTGCCGTACTTGCGGAATAAATCCTCGCTGGAATCCACCGCGATGAGCTTTGTGCCTGCGGAGCTTAAATCGTTATTAATCAAAAACGCGCTCGCAAGGTATATTCCAAGCAACTGACCGGCGCCTGTTATAAGGACGGTTTTGTTATTAAAACGCGAAAAATCAGTACTACCATCGGTAATACTGAATATATCGCTGTATAGATTCGGATTGAGAAGCTGTTTTACTTCATATTCCATATTATTTCTCCACTATGTGAGGTTAGTCGGTAGCCGGAGCCTCGGAGCCGTAGTGTTCCTTGCGGTATTCTTCGAGCTCGCCTGAATACTGGACGAGGTCTGCTTCGAACTGCTCGAGACGCTTCTTGTGCTTAGGCAGAAGCTGCTCCTCGCGTCTTACGTCCTCGCCTTCCTTGGCGTTGGCTATTTTCTCCTCAAGCTGAGCTATTCTCTTTTTGCGGCGTTTAATCTGCATTGTGCGCTTGTCCACGAGGTAAACAAGGTGAGTTTCCTCGGTTGGACCGTCAAAAATGAGTTGACCCTTTTTCATATATACGGCGCGTGTGCAGATTTCCTTGACAGAGCTTGCGTTGTGACTTACGTAAAGAACGGTGACTCCGCTCTCCATAATGTCGCGGATTTTGTTGCGGCACTTAGCCTTGAACGACGCGTCGCCTACCGCGAGAGCTTCGTCGATTACGAGGATGTCAGGCGAGATGTTGACGTTGATCGCAAAGCCGAGACGAACGCGCATACCGCTGGAGTATGTTCGTACAGGCTGGTCGATGTAGTCGCCGAGCTCGGCAAAGTCGATTACAGCCTCTTCGATAGTTTTGATAGTGTCCTCGTCAAGACCGAGGATGTAGCCCTTGAGGTAGATGTTCTCGCGTCCTGTCATATCCATCGAGAAGCCGGCGGTAAGCTCGAGCAGAGCAGCGACCATTCCGTTGACGGTGACTGTGCCCTCGTCAGGGAAGGTTACGCCGGTGATGGTTTTGAGCAGGGTGGACTTTCCGCAGCCGTTGTCGCCCATAAGTCCGACCGCCTCGCCGCGCCTGATTTCAAGGCTTACGTGGTCGAGCGCCTTGTGGATGATTGGGTTTTTGGGCTTTTTGAAAAGCGCGCGGAACCTCTCCTGGTCGTTTTTGTACAGTGTATAGGTTTTGGAAACGTTATCAATCTTGATAATCGGTTCCGAGGTCATATCGACCTCAACTCTTTGCATACCATCAAAATTAGACATATAAGTCTCCTTATAATACGTCGGGGATTTTCTTTCTCAGTCGGTTGTAATTGAACACTCCGAGGAAGAAGAGAATCAGGAACTCAACAATGAAGATTACGAACTCTGTCCTGAATTCAAAGAACATTCTGTTGTACAGGAATGCGTTTCTGTAGCCGTTAACGAAGAAGTTGATCGGGTTGAACAGCATAATAGTGTCGAGCGGAGCGGGCAGGTCGTAGGAGTTGTAGATAACGCCTGTCAGCCAGAAGATACCCGACATAATAGAAACAATCGCGTTTTCGAGGTCGGGGCTGAACGCGCACATTGGCGCAGTGCTCCACGACAGGAAAAGGAAGAACAAAAACATCAGCGGCATATAGAAGAAGATTTGCAGGTTGTACCAGCTGGTTCCCCACATAAACGCTACGATGACGTACATAATCAGCGACAGCGCAAGGTGAACGTAAATCCTCGCGATTGAGGTGAAGGTCATAATAGTAGATACAGGGAAGTTGATTTTAGTTACGTACTGCCTGTGGCTGCGGATGTCCTTGGCTCCCTTGGTGATACTTTCCGAGATGAAGAACCACGGAATAAATCCGACAAGCATAAACAGAAAACGGTCGAAAGAAAGCGTCTGGTCGTGAATCATAACCTCAACGTGACCGAGCTTTTTGATACCGATTGTGAACGCGAACCAATATACAAACAAAGTGAACGCAGGCTTAACTACAGCCCACAACGGTCCGATAGCCGCGCCCTTATATGTCTTTACGAGCTCGGTTTTGGCGAGTACAAATATACGCTTGCCGAAGCTCTTGTGTTCGTTGATAATGTCTTTGAGAAAAACTATTATCATCGCCCCCTTTTTATTAGTATCCTAACACTACTATTATATAACTTTTTACACTTTTGTCAATTATAATAAATAATGACGGATTATACAATCCGCCATTATTTTTGTTATTTATTACTAATTTACGACCAGCCGCCGTCCATCTTGAACGTCTGACCGCTTGAGCCGGGAACGTCAAGGTCGCCTGTCTGCTGACCGTTGCCGTTGAAGATAACCTTGTTGAACTCGGATGGGATGTCATAGTACCATTGTCCGCTTTCGTCCTTTTGCATAGCAACTCCCGGCCAAGGGTTAGGTCCTGCGCTGCCGTCTGTCCAGAAGTAGATGTTCGGAGTTTCCCAGTTCCAGTCGTTAGCGAAGTATACGCGTGTTCCGTTTGCTTCGGTTTCGGGTTCTGTGTCCGGTTGCGTCTCGGGCTCGGGCTCTGTTGCTGTCGGAGCCTGAGTAGCCGGCTGAGTTGCAGGCTGAGTTACGATTGGAGTTGAGCCGCCAAAAGCCTGACCTGTCTTGCCGAAGCCGGTGAGTTTGGCGATGTATTTCTGAACGCAGGTTGCGTCCTTTACGTTTACTGTGCCGGAGCTGTCTACGTCTGAAACCGCGAGAGCGTTGCCTCTGAGAGTTGTGAGGAGAGCGGCGTGCTGCTGGATTACGGTTGCGTCCTTGATGTTGATCGAACCGTTGAGGTCTGAGTCGCCGTAGAGGAGCTGACCGACAGGAACGCCGGTTTGAGGTCGGAGGAGCTACAGTCGGCTTCTGAGTAGCCGGCTGAGTTTCGGTCGGCTTAGCTGTTGTAGGCTGAGTAGCAGGCTCGTCGCCCGAAGCGTTGCCCTCGATGAGGATCGTGCCGTTTGCTCCGCTGTTGAAGGTGACCTTGCCGCCTGAAACTGTGGCGGTTTTGCCGTCGTAGAAGTTCTTGACAACACTGCCGTCGGCAAAGGTGTTGTTGAGTGTTACTGTAACGTTTGAGTTAGCGCTTGCCGCGATTACGCAGGCAACAGCGTCCTTAACTCCGCCCTTGTCGTAGGTTCTCGCGAAAGCTGTGCCTGAGGTTGCGGAGAGGTTTGTGTGCGATCCGGCGCCGACAGAAACGTGGTTCTTTCGGAAGTTGCCAACCTTGCCCCAGTGGTCAAGAGCCTTTTTGTTGTTGCCGGATACGTTGAAGTTCATATCAGACCTGAGGTTGTGGTCCTGGTAAGTGTTGACGAGGGGTCTGTTTGATTCGTCGCCGTAGTAAATCTGAATTGCGCCGGGGAGAAGCTGGAATGCCGATCCCTGGTAGATGTTGCCGTCGCCCTGACGGCAGAGAGCAGTATCGTGAGAGGAGATGTAGGAGAGTACGTTGAAGCTGTCGTCCTTGTTGATTTTGTTGGCGTAGTCGGCGTAGGTGCCGTTGATTGAGCTTGCGCCCGGTACACCGCCGGAGTTAGCCTGGAATGAGTCGTTTGAGCAGAATGAGAAGTTAATCATTGAGTCAAACGCGCCGGAGGTGAAGTAGTGGTCTTTGTCAACAAAGTGAGTGAAGCACTCACCTGTCATCCAGAAATCCTCGTCCCAGTCTGCGCCTGCTTTGGTCGGGTTGTTCTTTCTCCAGGTCTGGAGAGCCTTGAGTCCGGCTTTTTTAAGCGCTACCCAGGAGTCGATTTCAACGTGCTTTGCTGTGTCGCAGCGGAATCCGTCAACACCGTATTTTTCTACCCAGCTTGTCAGCCAAGCGCAAAGGTAGTTGCGGACTGTTTTGTTGCCGCCGTAGGTTGAGAAGTAGGAGTTAAGCTCCTGCTGCTTTTTGGAGAGAGTCTTTTCCTTAGTCCATTTTGTTTTGAGAACTGCCGGAATATCTACTGTGGAGCCGCTCTCGGTACGAACGTCAGGCAGATAGCTGAGGCTTCCCTGAAGCTCGCCGCCGCCCTCGGAATAACCGGGGAGCCCGGCTCTTATCCATTCTGTGCCGTACCATTTGAGCCAGGCGGATTTGTCTGAGTTGTAGTCGATGTAGTTGTGGTAGGTGTCGCTGGTGTAGGTCTCGTTCCAGTAGTTATTGTCCCAGCCGGATTTGAGCACGCCGTAGCCGTACTCGCTCATATCAGCCATATTGTTGTAGCCGACGTGGTTCATAACTATGTCGAGCACGATTCTGATGCCGTGCTTGTGGGCTGTGTCAACCATAGTCTGGAACTCGGCTTCGGTGCCGAAGTTTGCGTCCGGCTGCGAGAAGTCGAGAGCGTAGTAACCGTGGTAGGAGTAGTGGGGGAAGGAGTTGCTGTGACCCTGACCGCCCATGCAGTAGCCATGCATCTGCTCGTATGGAGCCGAAATCCACAGCGCGGTTACGCCGAGGTTGTCAAAATAGCCCTCGTTGATTTTCTTTGTAATTCCTGCAAAGTCGCCGCCGTGGAACTTTGCCCAGTCCTTGCCCGACGCCTTGCCGCCGCTCTTGGTGAGTCCGCGGTTGTAAGCGTGGTCGTTGGAGGTGTTGCCGTTGTAGAAACGGTCTGTTAAGAGGAAGTATACGGATGCGTTGTCCTAGGAGAAGTCAGACGCGCTTTTGATTTTTGAAGCGGAGGTCTCGGACTTGTCTGTTGAAACAGCGTTTACAACAGAGCCAAAGGAGAACGCGGAGATTGCTACAGCTACGCACAGAGCAATCGCGATGATTTTCTTCTTCATAAAATCCATCCTTTCATTTCAAAACTTCTGCACTTTAATGATACCAAAAATTCAGAAAAAAATAAATACACTTTTTTTACAAATTATTATATCAAAAGGGACTAATTTTGTGTTTAGTTGTTAGGTGTACAAAACTTCTGTCGGGAATTTTTATTTCGAGAAGAAAGGGAACAGAATAAAATAGCCTTACGCACCCGGCAGAATCAAAACTTCTGTCGGGAATTTTTTCGAGAAGAAAGGAAGCAAAATAAAATAGCCTTACGCACCCGGCAGAAGCAAGGCTTCTGTCGGGAATTTTTCTTTCGAGAAGAAAGGAAGCAAAATAAAATAGCTTTACGCACCCGGTAGAAGCAAGGTTTCTGTCGGGAATTTTTTCTTTCGAGAAGAAAGGAAGCAAAATAAAATAGCCTTACGCACCCGGTAGAAGCAAAACTTCTGTCGGGAACGTGAGGCTAAGCTTACATAAACCTATCTGCTCGAACAAAAAACTCCCGATAGAAGATAGCTTCTATCGGGAGTTAAAGTTTATTGTTATATCAAGCTGTCTGCTCGAGATAAAACATTAACCGTTGAAGGTTTCCCAGCTGTCGCTTGAGATGACGTACATATTGCAGCCTTCCTTGACAGCGAGGTCACCGGTCTTTTTATCCCAACTCTTGTTGCCTTCGGTGTTTTTGAGGAGGAAAGTGACTGAACCCGGTGTGAGCGGAGGATTGAGCTCGATTTTATAGATGTTGCTCTGACCTGCAACCTTTGTTGCAGCGATAGTGGTTGAGTTGTCGTACTCGCCCCAGCCGTAGAAGTATACGCCTGCCCAGCCTGCGTCATTCTTGACGTAGAGTGTGCTGACTGTGTCGCCGCTTGCTTCGTCTGCTGAGAACGGTCCCATTGAGCCTACTGCGTCTCCATCCATCGGGAAGTCCTGGAGGGTGTAGCAGTTGTCGGTTGTTGAGAACTGGAGTCCCTGAATTATGTTGTAAACTGTCGAAGAACCGCTTGTCGGGTCATCCGGAGTCTGTGAACGGTAGAAAATCGCGTCGCTGAAGCTTGCCGGAACCTCTGTCGAGAATACGTAAGGAGCGTAGGATGTGTCTCTTACGAGCTGGTAGCTCTCTCCTGAGTTTGTATCATAGAGGTATGGCTCAGTGAGCATTGAGCTCAGCCATGAGAGGTTTGTCTTTACGTATACTGTGTAGTTATCGCCGGATGGCTCAGGGTCTGTCGGAGCTTCTGTCGGAGCCTGAGTCGGAGCCTGAGTCGGAGCCGGAGCCTGAGTTGCAGGAGGAGTTGTCGGAGCCTGAGTAGCAGGAGTTACCGCGCTGCCGTAGGGCTGACCTGTTACGCCGCTTCCTGGAAGCTTTGCGAGGTGCTTCTGGATGCAGGTCGCGTCCTTAACGTTTACGCTGCCGTCCATATTGACGTCGGATACAGCGAGAGCGTCGCCTGTGAGAGTTTTGAGCTTAGCTACGTGCTCCTGAATGAGAGTAGCGTCCTTGATTGAGATGTAGCCGTCCTGGTTGGAATCGCCGTAGAGGAGGTCTGACGGCTTAACTGTCGGACCCTGGGTCGGCTTTTCAGTTACAGGCTGAGTTGTGGTCGGCTTCTGTGTAACTGTCGGAGCCTGTGTAGCCTGAGTTGTAGGAGCAACGTTGCCCTTCTTAACCTCAGTAGCTGCTACAGGAGTCTGAACTCCGGGCTTGTCGGTTGTGTTCTGGAAGATTGATGAGCTCGGTGTGCCTGAGAGCTGTGTGAGCTTCTTTGAGGAACCGCCGAGGTCAAGTGTTTTCTTGGTTGATGAACCAGGGAACTGCTTACCCTGGGATTTGCCGTCGGCTGCCTTTGCGGAGTCGCTGAAGATTACGTGAGTGTTCTTAGCGTGAGCAAGGTCAAAGGCTACTGTGCCGGCGCTCTCGGACTTGGTTACGTTGCCGGATTTGTCAACCGCGAGGGTTTTCTCGGCTACAGCGTTCTTGCCGTCAACCTCGAGGTAATAAGCCTTGAGGTTAGCGTCGTACTCGAGCTGCTCGCCCGGCCAAGCGGCGTTCTTGTAAACCATACCGCCGACCTTGCCGCCGTTGCCGGATACCTGGTCGTAGATGTAGCAGTAAATCGGAGTAGTCCAGCCTGCGTTCTTAACGGCGCTCTCGGGGATTAAGATGTATACGCCTGAGGAAGCCGCCTCGGACTTGATGTATTTGTAGGTGTTTTCTGTTGTCTGTTTGCCGTCTGTGGCTGTTAATTTAAGAGTGATTGTGTCGCCGTAGTTGTAGTCGGAGCCAATCTTAATCTTAGGTGAGCCTGTGAATGTAACAGGAGCGTAGTCCTCGAGCTGATAAGTACCGCTTGTCGCGTTTGAAAGCGAGAGACCTACTGTGAGTGTAGCGCCGGAGAAGTTGCCGCTCTCTACGTCTGCGCTGACGTAAGGAGTAGTCTCGTCCTGCATTACAACAGCTACGCCGGAGTCGCCGATTTTACCGGAAACTGTGCCGCCGGAAACTGTGAACGCGTTGCCTGTTACCATATCCTTGTATGAACCGTTTGCAAGTCCTGTGCCTGAAACGCTGGCAGTTGTTGCGTTACCCTTAACGTTTACGAGAACAACGCCCTTGCCGCCGCGGGCTACGTAAGCAATGTTGCCGCTTGCGCCTGCTTTTTCGGACTGACCTACGAAGTTGTTGTGGAACTTGTTGACCTCAGCAACCGGAACGCTCTTGTAGGATGTGTTCTTGGCTGCCTGACCCATCTTCATACCGTTTGTACGAGCGAAGAAGAGAGCGGTAGCGTCCTTACGGGAAGCTACGAGAGCCCAGGTCTTGATGATGTCTGAGTCGGACACGTTGGTTGTGAAGCCTGCGTCAGTGTTGAGGTATGTATCGTGGGACTCAGCCCAGAGTACAGCGTGAGAAGCGCCGCCTGTGAACGAGGTGTTGAGGTTAGCCGCGCCGGAAGCGTTACCGCTTACAACAGCGTTTCTTACTGCGTTGGAGCCTACGTTCTCAGTTACGCGGTACTTGCCGCCGTTGAGGTTTGTGTAGCCTGACATCGAGCGTCCGCCGCCGACTGTGTTAAGAACCTCGCCGTAGTAGAAGATCTTCTTGCTGCCTGCGGCTGTGTTAGCCTGGTTGATGATATTTGTCCAGTAGTTGTTGGGGGAGATAGAGTCGGACGGAGTCTCAATATGCTTAGCCGCGTCGAAACGGAAGCCGTCGGCGCCGCAGTTGATACACTCTTTAAGGAGGTTGGCGACTGCTGTCTGAACCGCTGTGTTACCTGTGTTGAGGTCAGGACATCCGGATGAGATGTTCTGAGTTACAGAGGAAACGTTCGAGTCGCTTGCGGAACCGTTGGACGGGTTGTGGAAATACTGGTTGTTCGCAACCGCGCCGTTTGAGCCGTAGAAGCTCGGCAGGTAAGTCTTAACCTCTGCTGCGAGCTTTGTCGGGCCTGCGTCATCGTCAGCGCCGAGGTGGTTTGTAACTACGTCGCAGATGATCTTAACGCCTGCCTTGTGAGCCGCTGTACAAAGACTCTTGAGCTGAGCGGCATTTCCTGCCCAGCTGTTCTTTGCGATTGAAAGGCTTACCGGCTGGTAGAACTTCCACCACTGACCGGAAACGTTTGTGGATGTGCTGTAATCCTTGGGCTGCTGAACAGGTGAAACCTGAACCGCGGAGTAACCTGCCGCGGCGATAGCCGGGATGTTCTTTTCAATGTCAGCGTAACTCCAGCAGAGCGCGTGGAGAATAACGCCGTCCTCAATTTTGTCCTGAAGGTTGGTTGCCTGGCCGGTTTCCGCCTTTGTTACCTCAGCCGCGGAGGCTGACATAGCAAGCGGCAAGCAGCTGAGCAGCATACAAGCCGTCAGAACAATACTCAGTATTGTTTTGAGCTTTTTCATGTTTTCAAAACTCCTTTCATTTTAACGCACTACGTGCTTTATCATTTTATATTATATCAAATTATTTCTATAAAGTACATATCCTTTTTGAACAATTAAGTAATAAAAATTTGTATAATATGCCAGTAGTTTTTCACATATAGAAAAATGATTCTTGAAGCGTGTAAAAAATGCGCCTATACATTAAAATATAGTTGACTTTTGACTTGAACTTCTATATAATTTATCCGTTGAAGTATGCAACGCTTTAGATTAATTTGGGGGTAGATAAATGGAACAGACTAAAAACGATATAATTGTATCCCTCAGGGATATATTTGTAGAGTTTGACGGTGAAGTTATTCTAAACCACATAAACCTTGATATTAGGGACAAGGAATTTGTTACCATCCTCGGCCCGTCCGGCTGCGGCAAGACAACAACCCTGCGTATTATCGGAGGGTTTCTCGAACCGAACGGCGGCGAGATTTACTTTGACGGAGAGAAAATCAACGGACTTCCGCCCCACAAGCGTAACGTCAATACGGTTTTCCAGAAGTATTCCCTGTTTCCTCACCTTAACGTATTTGAAAATATTGCCTTCGGTATGAAGCTTAAAAAGCTTCCGAAGGATGTTATAAAACGACGCGTAAGCGAAATGCTTGCCATTGTTGACCTGAAAGGCTATGAGAAACGCTCGGTTTCACTCCTTTCGGGAGGTCAGCAGCAGCGTGTAGCGATTGCGCGCGCGCTGGTTTGCGACCCAAAGGTTCTGCTTCTCGACGAGCCGCTCGGCGCGCTTGATTTGAAGCTGAGAAAAAATATGCAGTGGGAGCTCAAGCAAATCCAGCAGAAAACCAACACCACCTTTGTGTATGTTACTCACGACCAGGAGGAAGCGCTCACGATGTCCGACACCGTTGTGGTTATGAACAACGGCTCGATTGAGCAAATAGGAACTCCGACAGAGGTGTACAACGAGCCAAAAAGCGCGTTCGTCGCGGATTTCATCGGAGAAGCCAACATCCTCAACGGCACAATGATTGATGATTGCCGCGTCAGAGTGCTCGGAGTTGAGCTCGAGTGCGTGGACAAGGGCTTCGGTCAGAACGCTCCCGTTGACATCGTAATCCGTCCCGAGGATATTGAGGTTGTTCCTCCCGAGGACGCCAAGCTCGTCGGCGAGGTTACGGAGGTTGTGTTCAAGGGCGTCCATTACGAGATGACCGTTATGTGCAGGGGATGCGAGTGGATTATCCATTCTACCGAATGTTCGCCTGTCGGCTCGACAATCGGTATGAAGGTTATTCCTTTTAATATACAGATTATGAACAAGATGTTCCTCGCCGAGAAAAACACCTTCTACGCGGATGTTATCTCAAGCGACGAGCAGGAGAATAAAATCACTGTTCGCGTTGAGGACAGCGAGTTTGATATTGAGAACCAGTATTTTGAGGAAGGAACGCGCCTTGCGATTACCGTTCCTCCCAGCGCGCTCTCAATCGCCGGCGACGGAGTCGGACACCTCGACGACGTTTACATCGAGTCGGTTATCTTCAAGGGTGAACACAATGAGATTATCCTCGAATCCGACCGCCAGAAGTGGCTTATGCAGAGCGACGTTGACGAGCAGGTCGCAACCTACGTTCCGCTGAAATTTGACTTTACCGGAGCTGAGTTCAGGGTTATGGAGGCGGAGAATGAGACTTAAACGACCCTCAATTCCGTATATAGCCTGGATGGTAGTGTTCACAATCATACCGATTGCGCTGATACTTTTCTACGCGTTTACCGACAGCTCGGGCAGTTTCAGCTTTGAAGCGTTCGCGAAGGCTTTCGGATACACAAACGTATTTTTGAAAAGCCTTTGGATTGCTTTTATCTCGACTCTGATATGCCTGATAGTCGCGTATCCCGTGGGCTATTTTATGAGCCGCCAGCGCAAGAGCGTGCAGAATGTGCTGACAATGCTGTTTATGATTCCGATGTGGATGAACTTTCTGCTCAGGATTTACGCGTGGATGACTCTGCTGCAAAACGGCGGCCCGATTGACACCATGCTCTCGCTGCTCGGGATTCATACTACATTAATAGGTAATCAGGGAGCTGTAATCCTCGGTATGGTTTATGAGTACCTGCCGTTTATGATACTTCCGCTCTATACGGTTATGGCTAAGATAGACACCCGACTGATTGAAGCGGCTGAGGACCTCGGCTGCAACAAGCTTTCCGTTATGCGAAAGGTTGTATTTCCGCTGAGTATTCCCGGAATTATCTCGGGAGTTACGATGGTGTTCGTTCCGACAGCGAGTACCTTCCTTGTTTCGCAGTACCTCGGCGGCACCGACGACCTTATGATTGGCGACGTTATCGACAAAATCTTCTGGAGCGACCACAACACCGGCTCCGCTATCGCGCTTGTGCTTATGGCTGCGATTTTTGTGTTCCTTATCATACTCAACCTTTTCGGAGATGAGGAGGCGATTGCGGCGTGAAGAAGTTTTCGAAGATTTACACCGGGCTCATCCTTTTCTTTATGTATATGCCGATTGTGGTATTGATTGCGTTCAGCTTCAACAACGGCAAGACTACAGTCTGGAAGGGCTTTACGCTCAGGTGGTACACCGACCTGTTCCGCGACAGTCACATTATGAATTCGCTGTGGAATACTCTGCTGATTGCGATTCTCGCTTCGGTCATCGCGACCGTGCTCGGCACTATGGCGGCTATCGGAATCAATAATTTTACCGGCAAAAAGCGGTTGTTTGTGCAGAATATAAGCAATATCTCAATCCTGAGTCCCGATATTGTCACCGGCGTTTCGCTTATGCTGATGTTCACGCTTGCCGGAGTAGCGTTTCATTTTCAGATGGGATTTTGGACTGTACTGCTCGCGCACATCACCCTTTGCGCTCCTTTTGTGGTGCTCAGCGTGCTCCCGAGGATTCGCCATATGGATTACTCGACCTACGAGGCGGCTCTCGACCTCGGCTGTAACCAGTGGCAGGCATTCAGAAAGGTTGTAGTTTTTGAACTTATGCCCGGTATTTTCACCGGCTTTTTGATGAGCTTTACCTATTCGCTCGACGATTTTGTAATCACTTATTTTACACGCGGCGCGAGCTTTCAGACGCTCTCAATCCAGATTTACACGATGACTCATCAGCGAATCTCGCCCAAGATCAACGCGCTCTCGGCGCTGCTGTTTTTGGCGGTGATTATACTTATGCTGATTATAAATATCAGAGACAGAAAAGAGGAGAAAAAGCACGGCCATCAGCCGGGCTGATAAATTAATAAACTGGAGGTCAATATGAAAAAATATCTAAGCATTTTACTTGCGGTAGTCCTCGCTGCGGCGTCCTGCGCGGTGGTCACCTCGTGCTCGGGCTATGAGGGCGAGATTAACGTTTACAACTGGGGAGACTATGTCTCCGACGGCAGCGGCGACGCGATTGACACTATCGCTAAGTTTGAGGAAGAATACAATATAAAGGTTAACTACACAACCTACGAGACCAACGAGGAGCTCTACAGTATTCTCAGTTCGTCAAACACTCAGTACGACGTAATCTTCCCGTCGGATTATATGGTTGAGAAGCTTGTCAAAGAAAAGCTTGTCCAAAAGCTCAACCGCAAGAACATCCCTAATTCAAACAACATTCTCCCGAAATTTCAGAAGATGAATTTCGACCCGAATTACGAGTACACTGTTCCGTATTCATGGAACGTAACGGGTCTTGTGTACAACAAAAAGCTGGTTAAGGACCTGAAGCCCGATAGCTGGGAGTTCCTCTGGAACAAGAACCTCAAGGGCTCTATCCTCCAGTTCAACAACAGCCGCGACGCTTACGCAATCGCTATGCAGATGTGCGGCGTTAACCCCGAAACCTTCACCAAGGCTGACGTTGACAAGGCTACAAAGAAGCTCAAGGAGCAGAAGCCTCTGCTCAAAAAGTACGTAATGGATCAGGTGTTCAACGAGATGGAGAAGAACCAGTCCGCTATCGCTCCTTACTACGCCGGCGACGTATTCACTATGATGCTCAACAACGAGGACCTCGTCGGAGTGCTTCCCAAGGAAGGCTCTAACCTCTTTGTCGATAGTATGTGTATTCCTTCCAACGCCCAGAACGTTGAGGGCGCGGAGAAGTTCATCGACTTTATGACAAGAGCAGACATCTCCGCCGCGAACTCCGAGTATATCACCTACGCAAGCCCGGTCAAGGGAGCCAAAGAACTCAGCTACAAGGAGCTTCGCGAGAGCGAGCTTGTGTATCCGCCGGATTCTTATCTTGAAAAGTGCTACACCTTCCGCGACGTTGACGCCGATGTGTACAGCTATATGCAGGAGCAGTTCGTTAAGCTGATGTCGTAGACTGTTGAATAGGTGTTTGAATGGAAACTTTGATTTTTATTGTTATTGCCTTGTGCGCGCTGATAGCTTTGCTTGTGGTTGTGCTGCTTGTAAAGTCCTTCTCGAACAAAGCTGCGGACAAATCGGAGCAGTTCAGTATGCTCAGGCAGGAGATTAATACCTCGACCCAGCAGTCGGTTAAAGCTATGGGCGAGATGATCTCCGATAACCAGCGCCAGGCGGCGCAGGCTCAAAACGAGAGACTCACTTCTCTTGAAAACAGAATGAAAACCTTTTCGCTCGAAAATGAGCAGAAGCTCGAGAATATCCGACAGACTATGGAGAAAAAGCTCTCCTATATTCAGGAGGACAACAACAAGCAGCTCGAGGAAATGCGCAAGACTGTTGATGAAAAACTCCAGAACACCCTCGAGGAGAAGATGAACAAGAGCTTTGAGCTTGTAAACCAAAGGTTGGAGCAGGTCTACAAGGGCCTCGGTGAGATGCAAACCCTCGCTGTCGGCGTCGGCGACCTCAAAAAAGTGCTCACCAACGTCAAAACCCGAGGTATAGTCGGCGAGATTCAGCTCGGCGCAATTCTCTCGGAGATTCTCTCTCCGGAGCAGTACGACGAAAACGTCGCCACCAAGAAGAACTCCAAGAATGTTGTTGAGTTCGCGGTCAAGCTCCCTGCCGAGGACGACGGCTTCATCTACCTGCCGATTGACTCAAAATTCCCCGGCGACACCTACGCCGCTCTCAGAGACGCTATCGACGAAGGCGACAAGGACAAGATCGCTCTCGCCGCAAAGGCTCTCTCTACTACAATCAAGAACGAAGCAAAGGACATCCGCGACAAGTACATCGACCCGCCGAACACAACGGAGTTCGCGATTATGTTTCTGCCGTTTGAGGGCTTGTACAGCGAGGTTGTAAACCGCGGACTTGTTGAGGAATTGCAGCGCAAATACAAAATTAACGTCGCAGGTCCCAGCACAATGGCGGCTCTGCTCAATTCACTGCAAATGGGCTTCAAGACCCTTGCCGTGCAGAAACGCAGCGCTGAGGTATGGGAGGTTCTCGGAGCGGTCAAGACCGAGTTCGACAAGTTCAACGACGTCCTCGTCGCGACTCAGCAGAGGATTAACCAGGCTAACAACGAGCTCGACAAGCTCGTCGGCGTTCGTACACGACAGATTCAGAGAAAGCTCTCAGGCGTCCAAAAGCTCGAGGATAATTCTATTTTAGAATTATCAGACGGTGAGGAATAACCCGGCATGAGCGACAGCAAGCAAAATTTCACTTACATTCTCGAATGTGCCGACGGCTCGTACTATTGCGGCTGGACTAACAATCTTGACAAGCGGCTCGCGTCTCACAACGCAGGAACCGCTTCAAAGTACACGCGCACGCGTCGTCCTGTAAAGTTGATTTATCACGAAAGCTTTGACACCAAGCAGGAGGCTATGAGCCGCGAGTTCCACATTAAAAAGCTCACCAGATCGAAAAAACAAAAGCTGATAGAAAAAGGTTCGCCACGCTGAGTGACGAACCTTTTAATATATTATATTTATTTTTCAAACAATCTCTCGTGAATCTCGGCATAAATATCCGTCAGCTCTCCGAGCCATTTTACAGCCAATTCCGTTTGCTCAACAGATTCCTGCTCCGGATAAACCGAAAACAGCATCGAAGTAATCAAAACCAGCGTGTTCGCGCTCTGAATTGCCGGAGCTGAGATTCCGTACTCGCTTCTTTGAGAATCCGGTGACTCTCCGTCCTGCGAGCCCAGTCTGCCGAATGTGCCCTGCGGAGACGCGTGAACGGTCTGATTGGCAACGGTATAGTTTTCTTTCCATACATCTGCGTCAATATCGCACAGCCTGAGTATATCTCCAAAGGTTACGTGGCGTTTTGTTTCGGGGAAAACGCCGCTCGCCATAGCCCAGTCGTACCTGTCCTCGGACTCGGAAGCTTCGATAAACTTCGCTGCGACTTCCTCGCCGTATTTCAGAATGAACGAGCTGATGACCGAGAGCTCATACATCGACCTCCACCTTGCGAACGCTCCGTCGGAGAACCCGTGCTTGACCAGCGTGATTATCTCGGCGTACTGCTGGGCGGCTCGTCTTTGCAAGCGGCTGAGCGCGGTATAGGTGCTCAGCCTTGGGCTTTTTTCGTCATCGGGAAGATTCTCCACATACTTTGAGTAAGCTTTTGACGCTTTGCTCAGTATAACATAAAAGCACTCCGAAGCGACAAACGCCCTGCTCCAGTTTGCGTCGGCTTTGGCAAGAAAGCTCGCTTCCTCAGCGCGCAGACGGGCGATCCCGGTTAGTATATTATTTGCTTGAATTGTAGAGAACCCCGCCGAAGCAAAGCTTTCGGTGAGGCTCTCGCGGTCTTTGATATTCATTTATTCAGCAACTTTGAGCGTGATTCCGTTGTCCGCCTTCGGAGCGGTGTAATCCTCGTTGGAATCTACCGTAATGCTCTCAATAGCCTTGTCGGTAAGCTTGCTGAGTTTTGTGTAGTTGCTCGCGAGCTTCTTGTCCTTTGGCTTGGAGTTCTTTTTGGTAGGCTCTGAATATTTGAGGTAAATCTTGCCCAAAGACTGTGATGAGATTGAGCCCATTGAAACCTTATCGTTAGCCTCAGGGTCCTTTGTGCTGGAAGTGATTGTAAAGAGAACGCCCTTTGACTTGTCGCTGTCGTAGGAAGTTTTTTCAAGGAATACAAGCTCTCGGTCGTTGTCGCTGGTTGTGTTGCTGTGGATGTAAACTCCGTCAGCCCAACCCTCCGGCAAAGTCATCGTAAATCCGAACGGCTTGTCGTAGTATGTGTTTCCCGAAAGTGTGCTTCCGTCAACGCGCTCATCCTGAGCTGTTTCGTCGTCAGCGGCAGGATTTAAGGATTCTGTGCCCTTTACAAAGCTCTTGGAGCCTGTTGCGCTGTTTTTGGCGGACTCGTTGGAGTTTGAGCAGCCTGCGAATACCATACCGACAGCAAGCGCACCTGCCAGTAAGAGTGCTGTGATTCTTTTATTCATAATTATCCTCCGAAAAAGTATTAACCCGTAGGTAGTTTTTATTATAGCATAAACGCGTTAGTGATTATTCTGTAAAAGAATTATAAGACGACATAAGTGCCTTACTCAAATTAATTTAGCATAATGCACAAAGAGGAACTGCCCGGGTTGTGCATAAAGCCCACCAAATTATCATTTCATAAACTCGAAATATAAAGAAATACGCTGACGAAATGGATTGAATACAGAAATATTTGAGTGTTTTTTGCGCATCAAGAGAAAAAATTATTAAAATAGTGTTACTATTGTTGACAAACCCACGTCCGAAAATTTAAAATTATACTGGCTAAAGCCAATTAATTATAATCAAGGAGTGAAATTTCCAAATGCTCAAAACGGCGTAAAAAAGATTTTTACTGCTGAAATTCTCGGATTAATCGCCGCAGTTATTACTTTAATCAGCGCATTTATGGGAATAGCTACAGTAGCTGCTTCATCAGCTGCAAATAGCTCAGACGCTGCTCTTGTAAGCACAGTTGCTGCCGGCGCAGGTACAGTTATCTTTTTTGCTGCCGCTGCTATCATCGGACTTATCGCGTTTATCTTAAACCTCATTGGTATTATAGGCGCTTCCAAGGATGAGGCTGCTTTCAAGATTGCTCTCTATGCTACAATTGCCGGCATTGTTCTGTCGGTTCTCAGCGGTTTCTTCACAAGCAATCCCACTGTTTCCAACATTATCAAAGTGCTTACAACAGTTGCTCAGCTTTGCTGTACTGTATATGTAATCCAGGGTATCAGAAACCTTGCTGTTAAGCTCGGCGATTCTGCTATGGACGAGAAGGGTAACAACATCTTCAAGGTTATTCTTGTTGTTCTTTTACTCAAGCTTCTCGCTTCCATCATCGTAACAATTTTCGGCGGTCAGTTTGCTTCTATTATTGCTGCTGTAATCTTCCTTATCGGTGTTGTTCTTGACATCGTTCAGTACATTCTTTACATTTCTTTCCTTTCAAAGGCAAAGAAAATGCTCGCTGAATAATTCTGAGTTTAAGTCAATGCACACGAGCCGCCGCATTACGCGACGGCTCGATTTTTAGATATAGAAAAAGGTGAGAGGGTATGAAAAAACGAATAACCGCGGCGCTGATACTGAACATCTTGGTTGTAATCTCGACCGCGGCAATCACAATATCTTACTATTTTTACAGCAACAATCCGCTTGTTGAGAGCGGATTTGATTCGTACAAGTTTTTTACCACCGATTCCAACATCCTCGCCGCTGTTTCGTCGCTTGTGATGATTCCGTTTGAAATCGGGATTCTGCGCGGAAAAAGTGAAAAACTACCGTACGCCGCAATAGTGTTCAAGCTGATCGGAATGACCTCGGTGATGCTGACGTTCTTCACGGTGATGTTCCTGCTTTTGCCGGTTTACGGGCCGAAATTCCTGTTGCTCGGAACAGCTTTTTATATGCACCTTGCCGGACCGCTCGCCGCGCTTGTGACTTTCTTGTTTCTTGAAACAGACCACAGGGTAAAGCTTTCGCACACCTTGTTCGCTCTCATTCCCGTGGTACTTTACGGAGCTGTTTATCTCACCGAGGTTGTCATCATCGGCGAAAAAAACGGCGGCTGGAGCGATTTCTATACCTTTAACCGAGGCGGTTACTGGTATGTGACTGTTTTCATTATGCTCGGCTTTACTTATCTCATCGCGTTTTTGGCGAGACTTGTACACAACAAGCTTTCCAAAGATAAAAGGAGATAATTATGAAAAGATTATTAGTGTTGCTCGTTGCCGCGTTGGTAATGCTCGCAGGCTGTTCCGCCGGCTAGGCGGTATCAACACCTGGGACGGAGAGATTGTAAAATAAACAGAAAGACCGGATTTCTCCGGTCTTTTTTCTATATTAGAATTAAATCAGCTCATCCGTTTTCGGATTTTACTATGGATTTTGTGCGCCATTTTCCGCTTTTCCAGCGAATAACCATCAGCACGCCGCGGAAGCATTCGTCCGCCGCGAGCGCAATCCAAAGCCCGTAGATTCCCATTGAGCACACAACTGCCAGCAGGTACGAGCCGAGCACGCTTATCGCCCAGTTCGAGAACACCGCACAGGCGGTCGGGAAGTACACGTCTCCGGAACCTCTCAGGCACGCTATGACAATTAGGTTGGTTGTTCGTCCGGCTTCGAGAAAAACGTTGAGTAAAAGTACATATCCTCCGAGCGTGATTACATCCGGGTTGTCTGTGAAAATCGACAAAAGCTGACCGCGCAGGCACAATCCGACAGCGCATACCGCGGCAGTGAAGCACAGCGCGAATCGGTACGACCTCAGGCACCTGCGGTACGCTTCGTCAAGCTTGCCTGCACCCACAAGATGTCCCGTCATAATCTGTGAAGCCTGACCTATTGACAGCGCGAATATGTAGAAGAACATTGTGATATTCTGCACGTAGGTTTTTGCGATCAACTCCTCGCTCGTCAAGAAGTTGAGCACTATCGAGGTAATCACAAGCTGAGACAGATTATACAGAAACGTCTCCAGCGCGGAGGGGATTCCAATTTTTACGATGTTTTTTATATCGTTAACCGGGAACGGTTTTAACAGCCGAAAGACAGACGGCTTCTCAACCTTTTTGAAAAGCACGACCGAAAGCACAATCGCGCCGAGAAAACGGCTGATTGCCGTAGCAACTGCTACTCCGGCAACTCCCATCCGCGGCACAAGTACAAGGTCGAGCGAGGTGTTGAAAATATTCATCCCGACCGTAACGAACATCGAGATTTTCGTCATACCGTGGTTGCGTATGATGACTGACATCGCGCTCATCAGCGCCTGCAGGAATATAACTCCGCCGACAATCGAAAGGTATTGACACCCGAAGCTCAGGATTTTCCCCTCAGCTCCGATAAAGGCGAGCACAGGACGGTTGAACAGCAGGAAAACCACGCTGATAATCACTCCGAAAATCAAGCTGAGCACAATCGAAAGCGCCGCGATTCTCGAGGCGGATTCCTCCTTTTTGGCGCCGAGATACTGCGAAATCATCACAGCGCTCGCCGAGGATATTACGGTAAATATAATTGTAGCGATGGACACAGCCTGGTTCGCGGCGTTTACAGACGACGCAGCAAGGTCGTCGTAGCGGCTGAGAATGTAAACATCCACAAACCCCAACAGCATAAACAACGACGTCTCGACAAAAATCGGCCACGCAAGGCTGAATAGTTTTAGCTTTTTCATATTGCGAATTCCTAATTTAATCTTGTTGATACTTGTATTATACGATTATTTTTTGTATAATACTTGCATAAAACAGCTCAAATATTAACACAAAATGATTATGAGGTGCCTATGCTTGCTTATCACGAGACTAAAATTCACGGAACGCGTGATTTTCCGTATGCTGTCTACCGCGCGATTCTGCCCAAATTCTTCAACAGCTTTCCGCTTCACTGGCACGACGAGATGGAAATTATCTACGTCGCCGACGGTAAAATCATCGTGTCTGTAGAGAGCCGCGAGCTCAGGCTCAGCAGGGGAGAGATTGCCCTGATTCATCCCCAGACTATCCATTCGATTCGCCGGTTCAATGACGAGACGACGACTTATTACAATATACTGTTCAGGTTTTCTTTGCTCGAAAGCGAGGGTGACGACGTTTGCCGCACAAAGTATTTCGAGCCGATTTACTCGCGAAGCCTGATTATGCCGGAGTATCTCAGTAGTGATGATCCTCTGTGCCAAAAACTCAGTCCTCTGCTCGATGCGCTGATTGAGTGCGCTCCGCAAATTTCCTCCGACAACGAGCTGCTCATTAAGTCCGGATTGTTTGAAATAATGCACCATATCAAAAGCAATTGCTTATCCGTTGAGGGCAAAAAGGAAACAAAGGGAAGGTTTTACGAGGAGCTAAAGCCCACGCTCGTGTATATTGAGGAGAACTACCCGGAGAGAATCTCTGTTGCCGAAGCCGCGGCGTTGAGTAATTTTTCGCCGAGCTATTTTTCGAAGCTGTTCCGCGCATTGACCGGCAGCTCCTTCAATCAGTATCTGAAAAATTACCGCCTCGAACGCGCGGCGGAAAAACTCGGAAACCAAATGGCAAGGGTGTCCGACGCGGCAGTTTCCTGCGGATTCGAGAACCTTTCGTATTTTACCCGGGCATTCCGCCAAAAGTACGGCGTCTCGCCAAAGGAGTTCCGGGATTCCGCCGGAGCAATTCTCTGAGACGGCTTTGAGCTGCTGAGTGCAAGGTGACAAATTACAAACACCTGTGAATCAATCGGCTGGATTCTTAGTCCGGGAATTAATCCCGGACTTTTTTGTGAATTCGCTTGAAATTTGTATGCGTTATGAAGTATAATTAAACAAATACAACTGTATTTAATAATCTTTAGGAGGTAAAAATGAAGAGGACAAAACAACTTATCAGCGTATTATTGTGCGCGGCTCTGTGCCTTTCGATGTTTGTCATCAGTGCGCAGGCAAAGACCGCCAAAAAGTACGTGAAGTCAATCAGCGTAAAGAAAAAGGCTACCGTTACTATCCCTGCGGATAAG
>CADBTV010000085.1 GCA_902797655.1 uncultured Ruminococcus sp. | reverse complement strand
TACGCAAGATGTACGCAGGTCACCGGCACCACCTGAATTACCACACACCCTTCATCGGGTGGTGCTTTTTGGTGCTGAATAAGTGAGTGGACTTGAAAGGCGGAATTTTTTAAAAAATTTGAAACTTTTTCCCGGTTTCGTGACACTACTTATATGAGGAGCGATGGATATGGGGGAAAAATCTATCACCTCTCGTTTCAATGAAATATACGACGCTACCAACAAAAAGGCTCTTTCGTTCATAACCGCGAAGTGCGGCAACATTGACGACATCAACGATATTTTGCAGGAAACATATATGGAGCTTTACAAGGTGTTAAACGCTAAGGGAGCGGAGTTTATAGAAAACGATGAGGCATTTGTAATACAAATCGCAAAGCAAAAGGTGTTCAGGCATTACACCGCTTTGCAAAAGGCAAAATCAAAAATATCACTGACACTTGTCAAGGACGACGAAGAAATCGACCTGCTCGGCGAAATCCCTGACGAGATGGACCTTGAAGAAGAAATAGTCAACAGCGCGCTTGTTGAGGAGATTCAACAGCTTCTCAGCAAACGGCCGCAGGACATACGAAAAATCTTCTTTATGCGATTCTCTCTCGATATGTCAATCAAGGAGATTGCCGGGTTGATGGAGCTCAGTGAGTCCGGCGTCAAAAACAAGCTGTACCGCACAATCAACGAAATCAGGAAATATTACGGAAAGGGGGCGGCAATATGAAAGAAAAAGATTTTTTGCGCCAGGTAAGCGACAAGCAAATGCCTGATCTGGAAAAAATCCGCGAGAATATCATTAACAACGAAGAAATTAATAAGCCGAAAGTATTGCAGCTCAAACCATCCCGACTCATCGCTGTTGCCGCGGTTACGGCGTTCGTGATTATCGGAACCGTTGTTGCGGTCGCAAGCGGCAGAAACGGTTTTTCTTTCTTCAGTCCAAAGCCGACAAGTGTTGCGACTGCGGATGAAGCTGATTACAGCAAAAAACCGTATACCGCAAAACATAACAAATCTAAAACAAAATCCAAAGCCGCCAAAAAACAAACCTCTCCCAAGGAAAAAACTCTCAAAAAACTCAAAGAATCCGGAGTAACTCTCAGCTGGGCTGAGCCGCTCGGCAAGGTCGGAGATTACGAGCTTGTTTACGCCGGCACCGAGTCGCGGGTACCCTGCGCATGCGATTACGTGATCGACGACTTTACGTTCAAGTGCTCCGATATGCTCGCGCCAAACGGATTGGGGCTATATATTGTCGGCGAGGACAAATCCTACACTCTCACCGACGCGCGCAAAAACAATATTATCCCCGACATAACAGAAGTGGTCAAGCTAATCGACAGCAACTACAGCGAGATTGACTTTAACTTCACAATCACCGGAAACAGCAATTTTGCTAACTGGATAAAGCAACGACTCGACCGCAACGCCGCGACTTTAGCAAGGCTGGGCACAGTTGACGGATTTGAGCTTTACTACAACCTCAGAAGTGACGAGGGCTCGGGTACAGCAACCGACACCCTCGGCGATCTTAAAATATCGACCGACAGGCCAAAACGCGACTACGCGCTCGGAATCTACGCCGCCGACTCAGACCGATGCGCCGACCTTGGCGAAGCATACTCAAACGGCTGGATAACCAACCTTAAAACTCTTGAGGACTTGATTCGCTCAAACGCAAAGACTTCAAAGCACTTTACGTTTGAAATCATTGAGAACGAGGAATCCGAGCCTGCTACAGAAGCCGAGACCCAGGCGGAAACCGAGCAGGAAGCCACAGCGCAGTCCGAACCGGAGGCCGAAACCGAAACCAAATCGGACAATATCTAAAACAACAATCACCCGGCAGAACACTCTGTCGGGTGATTTATCTATCTTACAATCGTGTAACTATACTTGCCTGTTTTTTTGATGTGTATTAAAATGAAAGAAACGCAGAAAGGTTATGGGATTATGCCCGATATAAACGATCTTTTCAACAGGTTTCCGGATTACGACGTTTTTACCGGCAAAACAACTCCGCCGAAAAAACGCCGCGTCAGAAGAACGCAGCCGGTTCCGGCTCCTCAGCCTATGCCGCAGCGCTCGCCGACGGATTACGGCGACGATTACGGAAAATACAAAGAGAAAAAGAGAACACGCGGCAACTATATGACGGTGTTCTTCTTTCCGCTTGCGCTTGTTTGGATGGAATTTTTTATGAAACTCGCCACAAGAGTCGAGCAAAACTTTGTGTCCGCGATATACACCTTCCTGTTTCTTATGCCGATAGCCTGCGTGCTGACTCTGCTGTGCACCTTCGGCTCTGAGAAGTTAAACAGGATTCTCTGCAACGTCTTTACATTTCTTTTGACGGCGCTGTTTGAATTTCAGCTGATTTACTTCGGGAAATACTCGGCTTTGTTTACAATCTCAGGCTCAAAGTCAGGCTCTATATCCTTTGGCGATATAGGAGCTTCAATCTCTCAGAACGCGCTTTGCTTCATCGCTCTGCTGATTCCGTTTTTGTTCAGCATTACTGTCGGCAGGTTTGTATTTACTTTCCGCAAGATTCGTATTCCGGCAAAGATTTCTCTTGTGCTTGTTGCGGTTTTGTTCCAGATTCTGGCGATTACAGCGGTATCGTTCAGCCGTAACAACAAGAGTCCGATTAGTTCCTACAAGCTCTACAACACAACCTTCAACGCCGCTCCGTCTCAGGAAAGGTTCGGACTTCTCACCACCGAATACCTCGACATCAAAAACTCGCTGTCCTGATATGGCGTATTCCGACTTTTTGTACATTGTTTCGCGGTATGATTAGTGCTACAATGTATACCAAGGTGATAATATGCAAAAATTTCTGTACAAATTCGCCGCGTTTATGCAGGGTCGCTACGGCTTTGACGAGCTGGGCGGCGCGCTGATTGCGGTTTCAGTCATTCTAAATATTGTATCAAGGTTTTTCTATGCTCATTTCTGGGTTAGATTCATCATGCAAATTATAGCGATTGCCTTGCTGGTGATTTTTGTGCTCAGGTTTTTGTCCACAAAGCCGTACAATCGCAGCAAGGAAAACGATATTTTTAAGCCGGCTATCCGCGGCGTAATCGACTTTTTCAAGCTTAACTACAAAAGGCTGCGTGACGGAAGAACCCACAGATACTACAAATGCCCGGGCTGCAAGGCTCAGCTCAGGGTCAAGAATATAAAAGGCAAGCACACTATCCGTTGCCCGAAGTGCGGCAATCAATTCGAAAAAACTATACGGTAATATGAAAGGTAAGGTATATGGATAAATTATGGCTCGTTGTACCCTGCTATAACGAGGAGGCGGTTCTCCCCGAAACCTCAAAACGTCTCTACAAAATTATGGCAGATTTGATAATTAACAAAAAGATTGACCCTGCCAGCAAGATTGCTTTCGTAAACGACGGCAGCAAGGACAACACATGGCAGCTAATCGAGAAATACCACTCGAATATTGATATGTTCGTCGGCATAAATCTCTCACGCAACAAAGGTCATCAGAACGCGCTGCTCGCCGGTCTGACAGTCGCGAGAAAACACGCCGATATGGTCATCACTCTCGACGCTGATTTACAGGATGACATCAACGTTATCCCCGAATTTGTTGACAAATACTACGAGGGCAACGACATTGTCTACGGAGTCCGCAACAATCGCGACACCGACACAGGCTTCAAGCGCAACACCGCTCAGGGATTCTACAAATTTATGAAGCTGCTCGGGGTTGAGATAGTCAACAACCACGCCGACTACAGGCTTATGAGCAAGAGGGCAATCGACGGACTGCTTGAATACAAAGAGGTTAACGTGTTCCTGCGCGGAATAGTACCGCAGATTGGATTCCCGTCCACTGTCGTTGAATACAAGCGCGCCGAACGCCTTGCCGGAGAAAGCAAGTATCCTCTCAAAAAGATGCTCGCGTTCGCGTTTGACGGAATCACATCGTTCTCGGTAAAGCCGCTGAGAATCTCACTGTTCCTGGGATTGATTTCGTTCTTTGTCGCGATTGGAATTTTCGTCTATTCAATAGTTCAGCTTATTCTCGGCAACACCGTAAGCGGTTGGACGAGTATTACAATTTCAATCTGGGCTCTCGGAGGACTGCAACTGCTGATGCTCGGCATAGTCGGCGAGTACATAGGAAAAATCTACCTCGAGAGCAAGCACCGACCCAAGTTCATTATTGAGGAAGTATTGTTCAAGGAATTTTAAAGCATTTATGCTATTGCAATTATCAGTTACCCTGTGAAAAAGTTTATTGTTTTGCAGCGTTACAGAGCAGTTTCCTATAAAGTAATTAAGACCGGTTCAGCTGAACCGGTCTTTTGTTTTATAAGCTTTTCAGTTGCGCGATTGCCTTTGCCGGATCGTCAGCCTTAAAAACAGCTGTACCTGCTACGGCTACGTCTACTCCGGCTTCTCGGCACAGTGCGATGTTGCCGGCTCCGATACCTCCGTCTGCTTCAATCAAAACATTGAGCGAACGCGAGTCAATCTCGGACTTAAGCTCCCTGATTTTAGGCAGCATATCAGCCATAAAGCTCTGTCCGCCAAAGCCGGGCTCTACCGTCATCACGAGCACAAGGTCAATCATATCAAGATACTCAAAGGCTTCCTTTGCCGGAGTATTTGGCTTGAGGACTACGCCTGCCTTGACTCCGCGGCTCTTAATTTTTTTGATTGTCTCGACCGGGTCACTGTCGCTTTCGATATGAAATGTAATCAAATCAGCTCCGGCGTCGCAAAAATCGTCGATGTATTTAAGCGGTTCGCTAATCATCAGGTGTACGTCGAACACCTTGTCGGTAAACGGGCGGACGTACTTGATAACCGGCGCGCCAAAGGTCAGGTTGGGAACGAAGTGACCGTCCATAACGTCGAGGTGCATATAGTCGGCGCCGGCGGCGTCCATACGCTTAATCTCGGCTCCGAATTTTGAAAAATCACACGACAAAAGTGATGGTGCAATCAGCATAATTAACCTCCCTAAGCTCTGCGAATCAACGGCGAAAGCAGTGCCGCCGCTGCCCAGAACAACGAATAAATGAGTATCTGCAAGGTCCCTACAACCGCGGTTGTCGCGTAAAGGCAAAGTGTAGCCACAAGCAGCAGTCCGAGTATGAGCGCGATTAGCTGAATGACAATCGCGAGCGAGATGTTGCTCTTTATCTTCATACATCCGGCAACACCGTGAACCATTGACGAGATGTTTCCCCTTGTTCCGAGGTAAGCGCGGGATTTTTCCTCAACCTGAGACTGCGCCTCCTTGCATACGTTGCCGAGTCCAGTCGGCAGGATTCTCACGCTGCGGAAGAAAATACCAAAGTCCTCCGCAACGCGCTCGGCGGTGATGTTGCAGTCTGTGGTTCTGACGAGGTAGCTGAGTCCGCTGCGCTCGCCTGTTCTGAGGGATTCGACTATGTTCTTGTTCGGAGTGTAGGTCGTAACAAACATCGAAATCAGCTCGCCCTGCTGAGCGAGATATGTAATCTGTCTGCCCTCTATGAGGTACTTTTCCTCGTAGTCGGTAGACGGAGTTTCAATATTATACTTGTGCATAAGTTCGCGGTTTCCGACAAGGATTCGCTCGCCGTTAACCCAGCCGATGAGGCCCATTGAGTCCTCGTAAAGCACGGACTCAACCTCCGGCAAAGCGGCATTCTGCTCCTTGGAGAGAATGTTGCGGTTGAACACAGAGGCCATCGGACTCTGAGCTTCCCTGAGGATTGCCGCCGCGGCGAGAACGCTCTCGTCGGTTCTGTGGTTGGCAAAGGTCTTGATACCGTCAAGCCTTACGCTGCCCTCGGGATAAAGCTCCGCCGCGTCAATCATAACGGCGTTGCTGTCGCAGAATTGCTTTACCGACGGATAACCTGCAACCATAGCGCCCTGCTCGTTGAGCCTTTTGCACATTATGCGCATAGGCAGGTTTACCGCAAGGAGAGTACAGATAGGCACGCTCACAGCGCTCATTACGGCGAGGGTGTCTACCGCGCCGACGAACGAAGAATACAAAAGTCCGTACACAAATGCCACGAACAGCGAGCATACTGCCGTAATCGGAGCGACCTTGCCTGCGAGATCCTCGCTCGGGTCGGGCGCATACGAAATTTTCAGGAAATTAGCGAGGAATTTTGTGCGCAGATGATATGTCAAAATCGGTCGGTCGTTCGGAGCGCCGCTGAGCATTTTTCGCGCGATTTCCTCGTTGGTATATATCTTAACAGCGTGGGTCGGAGTTTCGGGTGAGATAAACTTAAAGTTCTCTTTGACTCTGAGCACCATCATCAGCTTGCCGATACAGTTGCACAGGAAGCCGAACGTCACGATGATACTGTAGAAGCTTATATCAAAGCTCGCAACACCCACGAGCCTGAACAATGCCGAAATTGCCTGTATTCCCATTCCGATCGCGGCAATAGCGAGAGCCGTATCCGAGTTGCCGCGCAGCTTTGCGAGCGGAGTAAGGCCTGAGAATATTGTTATCCTGTTAATGAATATAACTGCTCCGGCAAAAAGGAAGTTGATTATTGCGTAAACGAGCGGAGCGTTCGCGATACTACTGCTCAAAGCGTCGGGGATTATGCCGACTAAAAGCGTAATAATAAGCTGAACAATAGTTATTATGCTCATCACAAAGCTGCGCAGAAACAGCTTTCTGATATTCAGGTTGAGCTCGTAGAGGATGCTCTTGCTGTCCTCCTTACCGTTGTAATCATCAACGGTAACGACCTGATTAACCGGGACGTCGGTGTCGTCGGAGCTGTCTCCGGAGAAGAATCCGACTACTGCCGAGAGGAGCTTTTCCCGGTTGGAACGCGGGTCGCCGGTTTCGGGAACGTTTTCAACCTTGTTCATCTCATTCTTGATAACCTGTGAGATTGAGGGATTCTTCGAGCGCAGATACTGCTCATACTCACTGCGAACAACCGCGGAGAATCGTCCTGCTTTAACATGAACCTTTTCAACCTCGCTGTCCTGCTGATAAACAGGAACCTTGGACTTGACCGTCTTTGCGTCGGGGGACGGACGTTTTATTCCGAATTTTTTCTCGTAATTACCTGCGTATTCGTTCTTCGCGTCCTTGTTTCTGAGCACCTCGAAGGAGTCGTCTCCGGTACTGAACATTGTACCGATTTCCGGGTCAACCTCGGCAAACTCGGGGCTGTCCTCGATTACGTCCTCGGCAATCTGGGTGCCCTCGCGAAGCATCGGAGTGAGGTGGATGACTTTGTTATCGTCATCGTCGTTATCCATCATCATCTGTGCCTGAACCGTGGTTTCGGTGGTTTCGTCCTCCTCCGGCATCGGCTCGGGGGGCTTTTCATCATCCAGCTCGAGCGGATTGTTATTTGTCAGGCGGATTTTCTTGTCGGTAGTGCTGAAAATCTCGTCCATTTCGGGACGCGCTCCGTACTTTTCCGCCGCCTTACGCATAGCGTCGCGCTCAGTGATATACCGGGTTTCGGCGAGGATTTGCTCCAGCTTAAAGTTTTCTTCGGACTCCGGAGTGCTTTCGGCTGAAATATTTATCTTTTGCGAATCTTCATTAATTTTCTTCTTCTTCACAGAATCACTTCCTTTTTGAAGCTATCTCATACATTAATACTCCCGCGGCGACCGACGCGTTGAGGGATTTAATCTTTCCTTTCATTGGAAGGGAAACAATCTCGTCGCATTTTTCCCTGACAAGTCTGCTGATGCCCTTTCCCTCGTTGCCGATAACCAAAGCAACGGAATCGGCAAAGTCGCAGTCCCGGTAATCGGTGCCGTCCATATCGGCTCCGTAAACCCATACTCCGCGCTTTTTGAGGTCCTCGATTGTGTTGGATATATTCGTAACCCTCGCGACAGGCACGTACTCAACAGCTCCGGCGGAAGCCTTTCCGACCGAATAACTGAGGGTTGCGCTGCGGCGCTTTGGAATAATAACTCCGTGGGCTCCTGTACACTCTGCGGTACGGAGTACGGCGCCGAGGTTGTGAGGGTCCTCAAGCTCATCGAGAATAATGATGAAGGGGCTCTCCGACCTGCTTTCTGCAAGGTCAAAAATATCGTCAACCGAGGAGTATTCTCTTACTGCGGCATACGCGGCGATTCCCTGGTGATTGGCTCCGCCGCAGATATAGTCGAGCTTTTTGGAGTCAACTTCTTTTATCGGGATTTCCTTTTTCTTTGCTTTAGCAAGGATACCGACAACAGCTCCGCTGCGGCTGCCGCGCGCAACGAGAATCCTGTCGATAGCGCGTGACGAACGAATCGCCTCGCTGACGGGATTCCTGCCGATTATGAGGTCATCCTTTTGCTTTCTTTCTTCTTCCATAATGTTCATCCTTATTAGACATAATTATCCATACTACCTATTCTGATATAGTATATCAAAATTTGCTATACAAATAATTTATTTAAAGAAAAAAGCGTAAAAACTTAGAACACCGCCGAAAGGAAAACCGCGCCCCTGTCAAAATCCTGCGGTATAATTCCGTACAAGCCGGTCATCGGGTCGCGAAAGATTTCGAGACCCGGCGGATTTGCCGTAAAGCAAAAGTACATCATAAACACAGTCAAAAGCAAAAAGCACCCAAGCGCAAAGAAGTCGGACAATTCTTTTTTCATTAATATGTAAGAAAACGCAAAACCCGGCGCCAACGCCAAAAATGCCGAAACAATAATACTGCTCATAAAACACCTCAGCCCTAAATACAAAGCCATTACAAAACACAGTCCGAACGACTTTGCGACAACGAACGCGCGGAAGTACGGCTTTGCCGAGAGCAGCTCCAGTCCGCCGTAAGCAAAATACGTAAGCATAACCGGCTTTAGGCTCTCCCACACACTTCCGTTTACAGAGCCGAAGATTATCCCAACTGCGTTGCGGTTTGTAAGCTCGTACAAATTCGAGAGCAACCATACCCCGGCAAGGCACAAAATCGCGCCGCAAAGCTCCATAAGCCTGTATCTTTTAAACTGCATAGTATCACCCTATTGATGATATGCGGCTTAGAATATATTTAGTATCAGGGTTGTAACTGTTTCGACGAATTATTTCAGGAATGTAACTTTATTTTCCGAATTTAAATTTTTTATGAGAAATATACTTTCTGTATTGTTCTTATTATTAAACATAAATGTGGAAAACTGTGTGGAAAGTGTGGATAACAGCTTAATTTCCAAACCAAAAAGGTCAATTATAATTAAATAAACGGTTGTTTCCACATAGTCCACAGAGTTTTCCACAATATTCTAATAAGAAAAATAACCTTGCAAAAAATCTACAATCTGTAATATCGACGTGTCAATCACTAAAAAGAAAAAAAGCCCCGAAACCGGAACTTTTTTTACAATTTATATGTAGATAATTTGTCTCAAATTAAGTAAAAGCTTGTAGAAGATGATTAAAAATCTGAACAGAAGCGCTTCCGCAGAGCAGTCCGAGCACCATTCCGACCAACACATCGGAGAGGTAATGAACCCTGAGGTATACGCGTGAAATCGCAATCATCACAGCGCAGAACAGTATTATCAAGACCACCAACGGCTGGCACCGGAAGAAAGCAACCGCCACAACGCAGAACGAAGCTGAGGTGTGACCGGACGGGAACGAGTAGTACTTGGGCCGGTGAATGAGCTGTTCCTGATCGGGAAGCTTCCAAACCGGACGCTCACGGCGAACGATGTGTTTTAGGATTACCTCACACAAGAGCTGAGTGAATGCCAGAGAAAATATGATGTTTACTCCCGTAGGTCTCCAAGGAGCGTAAATCAAAAACGGCATACAAATCGCAAACCAGATGATACCCATATTTCCTGCGGATGACGCGGCAATCATTATTCTGTTTTTCAAAGGAGAACGATACTTGATGATATTGTCGATGACCTTATCGTCAAGCTTTTGAATCTTCTTGAACATAACAGTGCCTTTCTTTCCATTATAGATAATAATAGTATATCACAGTTCAGCGTATTTGAAAAGCATTAATTTGCAATTTACTTCTTTTCACAGATTACAATATATCTGTCAAAGTCGCCCTTGTTATTTCTTACACACGTAAACAGCGTCAGAAGCTGACGCCCGTACTGCACGTACAAATCCGAGGTATCGGTAGGCTTGATGGTTTTTCCTCCTATTACACGGTAGTGGATGGTCTGGGAATAGTTGCGGATAATCACCTCGTCGCCGACAGAAAGCGAACGGATATTATCGAAATATGTTCTGCCGATATAGCCCGTATGTCCTGCGATAACGCAGTTTGTGCTTTTTTGATTGACGGGCAGAGAGGTATTAGACAAGTGCGCCGCTCCGGAGCTGAGCGAGGAATCATTCGCGCCGAGGTAAACCGGGAGCTTCATCCCAATCTTGGGAGCTGTAATATAGCAGTAAATATTGCTGGAAATTCCGTAGTTTTTGAGGTTAAGAGCGGCTTTTTTGTAGTTACTGGTTTTGACTGTGCCCTGGTTGGAGACGAGCTTTTTGTTATAAGCCTTACTGTCCTCGAGCAGTTGTCTGAGCAAAGCCTTGGTCGGATGGTCATAAGTATGCGAGGTACCGCCCGAGCCGCCGGAATTAGCGTGCGCAGCAGCTTTGTCCTCTTTTTTATTCGGAGCGTCGGGTTCGTTTTCGACCTGCTCAACAATCTTATCAAATTCATCGACAAGCCTGTGTGCTTCCTGTTTTCCGACTTCGTTTGAAATCGGCTCAAAAACAATCAGCGTAACGCCGATTACAATGAAAACAGCGGCAACAATAATTAAAATGATTTTTTTCATAACAACAGCCTTTCTGCTGTAACCAAACGGGGACTGCCGCGCGAGCAGTCCCCATATTCTGATTAATTATTTAGCGGTTGTCTTTTTTCTGAGCGCGAAGAAGAGAATGATTCCGGCAGCAGCGAGGAATCCTGCTCCAATTGCGCCAAACCAGATTGTTCCGGCTAATCCGCCTGTCTTTGGAACATCGGGCTTAGTATTCTCGATTGTTGTGTTTACGATACCGTCCTCAGGAGCTGTGAGGTAACCGTTGCTGTTGAACTTAGGCTTGATGTTAACTGTGTAAACCTTGCTGTTGAGGTTGTAGCCCTTGACAGCCTTGGTCTCCTTGACGTAGTATTTGCCGCCGTCGAGACCGACGAACGAAGCAATACCGTCCTCATCGGAGGTAGCCTTGGCGATAGCGTTCTCACCCTTCTTAGCGTCGGAAGCGGAAGCGTAGAGTTCGAATGTGCATCCCTCGAGAGCGTCCTTGGTTGTAGCGTCAACCTTGTTTACGTCAATCTGGAATGTGTAAACAACAACCTCGTTGCCTTCCTTGTCGTGGTTCTTGCCGTCGGCAGTAGTCCACTTGAGCGAATCCTCGTTCGGATTGCCCTCGGCACCGATTACAGCGTCTTTGTTGAGCTTGGCTGTGCAGTCAACAACAACGTTCTTGTAGTTGTAGAAGCCGTTCTTGTCGAGTACGCTCTTGGCAAGCGATACCTCAAAACCGGAGTCGGTCTTTGTAACCTTGTACTGGCTTGAGTTGAGCTTAAGCGTCTTGCTGCCTGTAAGCGAAACTGCGGAAACCTTGCCGAATGTAAGTCCGTCGCTCATAGTATCAACGATTGTATATGCGTTGAGCTTGTTTACGGCTGAGCCTGTTACTGTAGCTGTAAGGCGGAACTTAACCGTCTCGCCGATAGCCGCTGTTGTGTAGTATGGAGTGAACTTGGAGTCGGAGATAATCTTGTTAATCTTCGGCTCGTTCTCCTTAGGAGGCTCGGTTGTCGGAGGTTCAGTAACCGGATCTGTCGGAGGAACAGTTGTAGGCGGTTCTGTTGTAGGTGGTTCCGTTGTAGGAGGCTCCGTTGTTGGTGGTTCTGTTGTCGGAGGCTCAGTTGTAGGAGGCTGAGTTGTCGGTGGTTCTGTTGTAGGTGGTTCTGTTGTCGGAGGCTCAGTTGTCGGCGGTTCTGTTGTAGGTGGTTCTGTAGTCGGCGGCTGAGTCGTCGGCGGTTCTGTTGTAGGTGGCTCTGTTGTCGGAGGCTCAGTTGTAGGTGGCTCAGTTGTTGGCGGCTCCGTTGTCGGAGGTTCTGTAGCTTGCTCCTCGTTTACAAAGAAGAGCGCCTTTTCTTTGCCGACAGTACCGTTTACAGTACCTGTCTTGTCTGTATAATCACCTGAATCAGTCTCTGAAATTGTGTAAGCTGCGTCAGTCGGGAGTCCCTTAATAAGGACAGCCTTGTTAGCCGGGAGCTTGAATGTTCCGTCATTTCCCATAGTGAGCGGAGTGAGATTTGATACATCATAATCCGCGCCGCTTGCGGCTCTGCCTTCTTCAGCAGGCTTTTTCTGCTCGTCTACGAGGTAATACTTCAGCGGGAACGCGTTGGAATTGAGTCCCGGGATAGTCAGGTTGAACTTGAATGTAAACTCCTTATCCGAAGTAACATCCGCGCCTGTCTGGGTTACAATGTCCTTGTTAATAAGTACGTCGTCAACCTTAGGTGTATTGATAAAGTTGACCTGCATATTCGCGTCCTCAGCAGGGTTCTTGTTTACAAGAGTGAAGAGGTCGGTGTTCTTTGGATCCTGATTTGTATCAGCCGAGTCATACTTTTTGATGACCTTGTCGTTGTCAGCTTTATCGACAACGTTCCAGGTTGTGTCATACTTGAGGATAGTTTCCTCTTTCTGTGAAACATGGAGGTCGCTGCCGGTTTTGAACTTGTTGTCGTATCTCTCCTTGCCGTTGTGCTCGTAGGAAGGATCCGAATCCGGGTCGTTGATTGTGTCGGTATATGAAGGATCATCATCCTCATAGTCGGTCTGTCCCGGAGTTGTCTTTGTGTTTGTTGAAGTAAAGTCGAACTTCTCGCCGTTCTTAATCGGGTCAACGAGAGCCGGGTTAAGGTCGGTGAGGTTAACCTGGTTTGTAACCTCGAGGAAGTTCTGCGCAGGAGTCATAGTAAAGCCCATCTGGCAGTTACTCTCGAGGAGACCTCTCTCCATATAGAAGATAGTCATATGATAGAGCTTTGTCGGGTCAAGAGTATTGTCCGCGCTTGCTGTAGACTTCTTGGAAGCGGAAGAAGGAGTCTTGGAATCAATCGAGAAGTCCTCCCACTCGCCTGATGTGTAGTTGAGGGCAACTACTTCTTTCTGTCCGCTTTCGTAAGAAAGGTTGTTGTTGTAAATAACCTTGTTTACACTATCCGAAACCTTAGGCTCGTAGAGTGTTTCCTCTGCGGCAGCTGTACCTGTAGCGTTATCAAAGATGTGGTTTGTGCAGTCCCAGATGTTAGCACTCTGAGTCTGAGCGTCCCACTTATCATTCTTAGCTACGATAAAGTTCCAGTTACCGTCGTCGCCTGTAAGCGGATGGCCCTGGCTGCCCTTTGCGTCAGCCTTGATGTAGTAAATATCGTCCTTGTACTTTTCGAGGTCGTACCACTCGCCGGTGTATTTGCCGGACTGGTCTCCTTCTCTCCAACCCCATACCTTCATGGAGTCGCCCCAGCCCTTTGTATCCTTGATAAAGAGGCAACGGCTCGGAGCCTTCTGGTTGGATGCCCAATCCTCTCCGTTTGTGATGAAGAAACGCTCCATCTCGCTGAGAGGTGTAGTGTTGGTTGTATCCTTTGAATCGAGAGTTACGTAGTAGATGTTAGCGTAGTCGGAGCCGGAACGCGGATCCTTAGTAAGCTTATACCAGCCGGAAGCACCTGCCGAGTTATAAGCGTAGATACGCATTGAGCTGCCCCAGTTGTTCTCGTCACGAACGAAGATAGCGTCCTTTGACTGAGTATCGGCAGCGTTTACGTACTTTTCAACCTTGGACTGCATTGTAGCGAAGTTGATTTCGCCCTTTGCCATCTTATGGTCGCCGCCGAGGTCGAGCACAAGCTTTGAGCCTGAGCCGTCGGCGTTTGAAATATATACCCAGAGGTCATCGTCACCGGAGTATGTGAATTTTACATCCTCGGTTGTGTTGTCTGTTCTCTTGATCTTACCGTCCTTAGGAACCTTGAAGTCCATATCCATACGGATACCGAAGCCATAGTCGAGGTTCTTGGCGCCGCCCTTGCCGTCTGCGCGGTTGAACGGGAAGATACCCTTGCCGGAAGCTTCGTCCTTCATAAAGTACTTGAGTCCGTCGTCAACGCCTGCGGAGCTGCCGCCGTAGTTTACGGCAGTCGGATTATTACCGCTCCAGTCAAAGTAGACGTTGTCCTGGCCTCTTGTGGAGTTAAAGTCATATCTTGTTACACCGTTGTTCTGGTCAGCAGGAGTTTCTCTGAACGGGAACTTGGAATCGAAAACCTTAGCCATCTTGTTGCTTGTGAGGAAGCTCTTGTTGAAGTAAGGCATATCGGTTCCGCTGCTTGTGAGGAGATTGCCTGAGCTGTTGAGGCTGTTGCCGACAAGTCCTCTGACAGCAACGTCATAATCGGAAAAACCGTTGGAATCATTTACAAAGTAGTTGAAACCTGAAGCGTACGGCGCCTTTGTCATCTCGCTGTAAGGGCCGTTGTGAGTTCCGCCGTGGTTTGCGTCACTGTCTGTGTAAGCGTTGTATACATTACAGAAGTTACCGAGATAAAGCGGGTATCTCCAGTTACCGGCATTCGAGGAGATAATCTTGTTGAACTCCTTGAATGGGTACCAGTTGTTCTGGGCACCGTTGTAGCCTGTACCTGCCTGAACAGGGTCAAGCCAGTTGTCTCCGTTGTTAGCCATCTCAGCGTCGGAAAGGTAGTCAAAATATGTAGCGTCTACCCAGTGAGCTGTGTCCAGGCTTGACTTGGCTACGGGAACCTCGTCGAGCTCATATCCCGCAGCGTCCGCTTTTAAGTTAGCTGTAAACGCAATTGTAACCATAGAGATTATCATCAGTACAGCAAGCGTAATCGGGATAAGCTTTCCTGAAACAAAACTTTTGCTTTTTGCTATATGTTTCATTTCCATCCTCCTAGTGTAAAATTTCCTTCTGAAAATTGTCAATATTTATGCTAAAATTCGCATATTTTTTGATAATGCAAACTCTATATAAATTGACACAAATTCAATTCAAATATAGCATAATTGCGATTTTTTATTTTTCTTTTGTGGAATTATAATCCTTAATTTATTTCTAATAAAGCATTAACTTTTTAATTATTTTTTGTACTTTTTGCTGTGATGGTATAATAAAGCGCCCGTCAAAAAGACGAGCGTTGTTAGTTTTTTACAATCATTCGGGCATTTCTGCTGCTCAGAAAGATACGAAAAACGGCAATTCATTCAACCAGATTCACTAAATGAGCAATCGAGGGAATTGAGCCGCCCTGCTGAGATGAAACGGGGCTCATCAATGCACCGGTAGCGACAAAGAGAACATTTTTGTACTTGTCGCTTAGCATATCAGGCAACACCGTCGAGCACAGCACCGACGCGCAGCAACCGCAGCCCGAGCCGCCGGAATGAACGTCCTGACCTTCGCCGTAAATCATCAAGCCGCAGTCGTTGTGCCTGCCGATGATGTCAACTCCTTCGCCGTCAAGAATATCATACAGACACTCGGAGCCAACCTTACCGAGATCGCCGGTAAGAATCAAATCATAATCACGCGGCGAAGTCTTTGTGTCGTCAAAAAAGCTTAATATGGTACGCGCCGCAGCAGGTGCTGTTGTCAAGCGTAGACCATAAATTTTGATAAATGTTTTGCAAAATTACTTTTCTTTATCCTCCGGCGGTTTTGTGAAAATCATTGCGGCTGCTATCAAACCTGCCGCGATTATAATCGCAATACCGAAGAACATCGTCGCTAAAGAACTGTCTTCTCTCTGAACGGAGGGTGCAACGTCATAAGTTTCCGTGGGTTCTTCATCTTCTTCGTATATGTACTCCTCCGAATGGTTGTCAGCGTTTTGCTTTGATGCAGTCGATTTGAATTTATAGCTCTTACCGAAAATCGAGCGCGTTTTTCTCCCGGACGCGGAGCGTTCAGATGAGGTATAATTCACCTTGCACACTACCGGGCTCGGAGACTCAAAGCTTTTCACCTTATCATTCACGCAGTCAAAGGCTGAAATCTCAATCGGGGTATCCACCTTTTTGTTAAGCTTAAACCTCAGAGTAAACATCAGCGGAGCATTTTCGAGCCTAAGTCCGCTCTCGCAGAGAAAAATGAGCTTCACTCTGCCTTTTGTGTCGTGAGCCTTAACCTCACAGTGCGAGGAGTTCACCTTAGCTTCCCGAAACTCCACAACAGACTTTTCATAGCGAAACGAAAAGGTTGCCGCGGTGATTACTGAGGACGAGGACATTCCAACTTCAACGCTGAACAATCTATCGACATTAGAGTCTACATCATGAGTAACAATTTTGCTCCCGGAGGCATATGCGGAAAAGCTCTGCGCCGTAATCAGCATAGCCAAAACCAACAGCAATATAAAGGCTTTTCCCCTCACTAACTTCATAACAATATGCCCCTTTTCAATCCTTTTAACCATTGTATCATATAGAGAATAATTGTCAAACTTTTTCTCAAAAAACATATTGAAGTTTGTGCTTTTATATTTTAAACTAAAGCAAACAACAACTTCCATATTTGTTCTTGGTATGGTATAATGACCTTATCGGACAGGAGCCTGACGCTTGATGTTGTAGTTCTCTATTTGTTCTTGGTATGGTATAACGTCGCTGCTTACCAGCGTAGCAGGTCTGCCGTTGTAGTTCCCTATTTGTTCTTGGTATGGTATAATTGTCATTTCCGGTTTGTATACCTCAAAAAAGTTGTAGTTCCCTAGTTGTTCTTGGTATGGTATAATGGTCTCGGTTTGTTGCCGCGCTGCGCTGGTGTTGTAGTTCCCTATTTGTTCTTGGTATGGTATAATCTCGAGAGACTTGGCGTATCTGCGACAGATGTTGTAGTTCCCTATTTGTTCTTGGTATGGTATAATGCGTTTGCGCGGCTCGCGGCGTAAAAGACGGTTGTAGTTCCCTATTTGTTCTTGGTATGGTATAATAAACCCAGTTATTTATAACAAGATGTATTCGTTGTAGTTCCCTATTTGTTCTTGGTATGGTATAATTGCTTCAATGTTTAAAGCATTGACAGACAGTTGTAGTTCCCTATTTGTTCTTGGTATGGTATAATTTAAGCCACCTAAAACAGATGCAGGGTATAGTTGTAGTTTCCTATTTGTTCTTGGTATGGTATAATCGCTACAAGCGTTCATAGCTGCCTGACGTAGTTGTAGTTCCCTATTTGTTCTTGGTATGGTATAATAGGCATTGAACAAACAAGGAAACGGCGTCAGTTGTAGTTCCCTATTTGTTCTTGGTATGGTATAATTGGCGCACAATGAAAGACGACAGAGTACGTGTTGTAGTTCCCTATTTGTTCTTGGTATGGTATAATAAAGTCGGTCGTATTCTTTCTGACATCGGAGTTGTAGTTCCCTATTTGTTCTTGGTATGGTATAATTCGCCCTCGGGTTAGGGCTTGGTTTTGGAAGTTGTAGTTCCCTATTTGTTCTTGGTATGGTATAATAATGGCGGCAGTCGTAATAAAAAGGAAGCCGTTGTAGTTCCCTATTTGTTCTTGGTATGGTATAATTTGTGATTGTCACGATATTGGTTATCAGATGTTGTAGTTCCCTATTTGTTCTTGGTATGGTATAATAAAAAACCGATACAGCTGATGTACCAAAAGGTTGTAGTTCCCTATTTGTTCTTGGTATGGTATAATTTAAAGGTGATTAAATCCTATCTCTCAGTCGTTGTAGTTCCCTATTTGTTCTTGGTATGGTATAATCGCGGTGAAGGAGAGATTTATCCAAATTGGGTTGTAGTTCCCTATTTGTTCTTGGTATGGTATAATCGAAATCATCCATTTACCGAACATTACCGCGTTGTAGTTCCCTATTTGTTCTTGGTATGGTATAATCACCTTACGGCGCAGAAGCTAAGGACTGCGGTTGTAGTTCCCTATTTGTTCTTGGTATGGTATAATCAAGTAGAGAAATTTCATCAAAAAAAGAGTGTTGTAGTTCCCTATTTGTTCTTGGTATGGTATAATATTCTTCTGATACGCTCAAACTCCGGTGTTGTTGTAGTTCCCTATTTGTTCTTGGTATGGTATAATAGGGACGCAAGAACCCCGATAAACACTGTGTTTATCGGGGTTTTTGTTGTTAGAAAACTATTGAGTTTTACAGGATTAGCCAGGAATAATATGCGATATCCCATTACCTGAACCCCATGCGTTTTTCTTTTTTTACATTGGTGATATTACCGAGAACATCCACTGTGTATTTTT